>JAEZAS010000288.1 GCA_023430365.1 Planctomycetota bacterium | reverse complement strand
CGCCCGGCCGTGACTCGCCTTTGGCCCTGATCGTGACCCCAGGTCCATATTCGTCCTGGGCCAGCGCATAAGACCCGGCTAGAAGGGCCGTAAACACGGCGCAGGCGACAGTAAAGCACTTCTTTGGCATTGCAGCATCCTCAAGGTTGTACGAGATAAACCAAGTCGGACACTGTGCATGCACAGCCTGTGCCAGCAATGAAAAGTGGGTGTAAGTGATTGGCTGAGTTCGTGTTTTAGGAGTTTTGGCCGCTTTTGGGCCCGGCGACTCGTGGAAGTCGTAGCAGCCAGTCGGTCAGCCACTGCTCAGGATCGGTACTGCTTCTCCGAGTCGCAGGCTGCCAGCTCGGCCGGTGACGGTCGACCGACCGCCGGGACCTAGGGGAATTACGGATCGGCTTTGCCGAAATTCACGCCCCGGCGGATGGCGACCTTGCCGAACTTCGCTGCGATCTGGTCGGCGACTCGATCCAGGTCTTGATGACGGTCGCGCTGCGCCTGGTCGAACAAATGCTGCTGGGTGGTCCCGGAAGCGTCGAGCCGCGTAACTCCGAATCCCAGCAGACGCACCGGCAGGTGGCGCGGCGGCAGACGCCTGGTAAGAAGCTCGAGACCGGCGTCCAGCAGCTCCTGCGTGATATTAGAGGGCTGAGGGAGAGTCGACGAGCGCGTGATTGTGGTGAAATCGGCAAATCGCACTTTCAATTCGACCGTGCGGCCTTTGACCTCGTGCCGGCGGAGTCGTCGAGCGACCTGCTCCGCCAGTTCCACCAGCCACGCCTTGAGCACTTCGATATCCGCGATATCCTCGGCGAAGGTTGTCTCGTTGGAGATGGACTTTGCTTCCCGGTCGGGAACGACGGCGCGGTGGTCGATTCCTTGAGCCAGTCGCCAGTAGTGCTCCCCCGAAGCGCCCAACAGATCGGTGAGCGCTTTCAAGGGGATCTGCCGCAGTTGGCCGATCGTCCGAATCGCCAGGCGGTCGAAAATTCGTCCCGTTGCCTTTCCCACGCCCCAAAGTCGGCCCACCGGCAGAGGGTCGAGAAACTCTTGCACTTGGCTCGCGTCGACAAACACGAAGCCATCCGGCTTTTTCAGATCGCTGGCCACCTTGGCGACAAACTTATTGGGCGCGACCCCCACGGATGCGACCAGCCCCAGCTCTCGGCGGATTCGCTCTTTGATCTGCCGCCCAATTTCGGCAGATGGCCCGAAAATCGAATTGGTGCCGGTTACATCGAGGAATGCTTCGTCGAGCGATAAGGGTTCCACCAGAGGCGTGAATTGCTCGAAGATGGCGCGGATCTGGTCCGAGATGGACGAGTAGTAGTCCATCCGGGGTTTGATCACGATAGCCTGCGGACAGAGTCGCTTCGCCTGGCCCGCGGCCATGGCGCTGTGCACGCCGTACTTTCGGGCCTCGTAGTTTGCTGCCGCCACCACGCCGCGACCTTCGGCCGTGCCGCCGACAATGACCGGCTTGCCGAGCAGCGATGGATCGTCGCGCTCTTCCACGGAGGCGTAGAAGGCGTCCATGTCGACGTGGAGGATCATGCGAGGATTGCCGCTCTGCTTCTACCAGGTACGAGACCATCCCCGCACTTCGATTTGAGCACAAACGCCCTGCCCTGCTTAGTGGTGCAAAAAGAGGGCGGTTTCGCTGTGGGCCAACACTTTGCGAGTTGTCGAGCCGAAGAGGGCCTCGGCGATTCGAGGACGTCCACAGCTACCCATCACGATCACGCCGGCTTTCAAGCGGTTTGCTTCCTGGACGATCACTTCCCAGGCGGGTTTGTGCGATTTTTCGTGATGTTTTACGACCTCGTGACCGTGCAGTTGCAAGTAATCGGCCGCCAGTGCGGCCGAAGAACTTTCGGAGTCGCTCGGACCGGCAAGCAGGATGTGAACGGGGCGGTTCGCAGCGAGACCAAGCAACTGAAACGCTTGAATCGCCGCTGCAGCTTGAGGCGAACCATCATAGGCGACCAGTGCGGGCCTGCCGTCGGGAAAACCGTCAGCCGGCACGGTGAGGATCGGTCGCCCGGACAAGCGTAGGACGTGCTCGATCGTGTTGGAGCTTTCCTGTCCCTCCGCAGGAATGCTCTTACGACCAAGAATCAGCAGGTCGCCTCGCTGAGCCTCGCGAGCGAGGATTTCGGCGGGTTCCCCGGTGGCCTGCACGGTTTGGTGTCGCACGCCGCCCGTCTCACACTCGCTGCGGAACTCGGCCAACCAGCGTTCCGACTCCTGGTGGGCCTGAGCGATGAGTGCTTCGTCGCGTTGCAATTTGAAAGCGGCCCCTCCCAAGGGGACCGGTTCTCCCGACGTAATCCGGGCGACGTCGATCGCGGAAATCCCCACGACTTCCGCCTGATGACGCTGAGCGTAGTGGATGGCGGCTTGCACCGCGCTGCGGCTGATTTTCGATCCGCTGATGCCGACAATGAGGCGACGTAGCACTTTGTTTCTCCTTGCGCTGGGTGATTGCGGCTCTAGTGGCGGTTCTGCGCTGGCGTTTCCTGCGGCTCGGACGACTTGACCGTCAGGACCGGGCAATTCGCATTGCGTACCACTTCTTCGGCGACGCTCCCCATGAGCAGCCGCGACATACCGGTCCGGCCGTGAGTCGCCATGACGATCATGTCGACCTGCTCCTCGTCCGCAAGTTTCAGGATCGATGGCGCAGGCGGACCGACGATCAGCCGGTGTTGGAAGCGGACCGAGGGATCGGCGGGCACGACCGCTTTGAGCTGCCGCGCCGCCTCCTTGTTGGCTGGTTCGGTGATGGAATACATCTCGCCGCCGCCAAAGTCCACCAGCAAGTCTTGGACGTGCAGCACAATCAGCTCGGCGCCGCGATCGCGCGCCAGCGAAGTGGCCAGATCCAGAGCCGTTTGGCTGTAGTGGGAAAAGTCGGTGGTAAAAAGAATCTTGCGGACCTTCATGACTGTCGCCTTTTCTGCCAAGACGGTGACGGCGTGCAATGAACTGAATTGCAACTGCAATACCGTGCGCTTGCTGACTACGCCTTCACTCTTCCACTTCGAAAAACCGGCGTGAATACGTCTTTTTTGAGCCGCTGCTCGGACACGATTGCTCTTGGATGTGCGGGATGGGTGTGCGTAATCGCACGGTTGTTGCGCTTTCCGGCGTGCGGTGGGCGATTTCGACCGTCAGACCGTTCCATGGACTGGTCCAGACCGCTCGGCTAAGCTCGGGCTTCGCCGACCACACTCTCCCTTGCCCTCGAGGAACCGCTCCAATGGTGGCCGAAGGTCGAACCGTGCTTCGCAGCATCGCCCTGGGGCTCTTCGCGTTCTCGCTGAGCCCACTACCCTCGCACTTAGCGACTGCGTCGGAGGCCACGTCGAACCCAAGAAAGCAACTTCCGTCACTGACGAAGGTTCGCATTTCGGATGACGGACGTCAATTCGTGCTTGGCGGCGCCAACACCAAGTTTGTGCCCTGGGGATTCAACTATCTGGGTGAATTCGGCAGGTTGGTCGAGGATACCTGGGACACCGACTGGGCTCGCGTGGAGCGAGACTTCCGGGAAATGAGGCGGCTCGGCGCCAATACCGTTCGGGTGCATCTCCAGTTCGGCACATACCTGAAGGGCCCGTCGGAGTTTGATCGAGAGCAGCTCGATCGCCTCACAAGGCTCCTCGAGCTCGGCCAGCAGACAGGGCTCTATCTCGACATCACCGGATTGAGCTGTTATCGGCTCGACAAGATCCCCGTCTGGTATGACAAGCTCGACGAAACAGAGCGGTGGGAGGTCCAGGCTCGTTGGTGGGAGAAGATTGCCGAGACTTGCGCGGATCATCCAGCCGTATTTTGTTACGACCTGATGAACGAGCCCGTCGTCGGTGGCCCAGCCAAGAAAGGGGAGCCTCGTTGGGTAGGCGGAGAATTGGCAGGCTTTTACTTCGTACAGCGCATATCTGAGGAAGCTCGAGGGCGAACAGGCGTCGAAATCGCCGAAGCATGGGCGGCGAGGCTCACCGCAGCGATTCGCAAGCAGGATCGCCACACTCCGATTACGGCCGGAGTCATCCCTTGGGCGCAGATCTGGCCGAATGCCAAACCGATCTTCTATGCCCCAGAGGTCGCGAAACACTTCGATTTCGTAAGCATCCACGCGTACCCTGAAAAAGGAAAGGTTGACCAGGCAATCGCCGCCTTGGCGGTTTATGACATCGGCAAACCGCTCGTCGTAGAAGAGACGTTTCCGCTGAGTTGCACGCTCGAAGAAATGAAGCAGTTCCTCGACCGCGGCAACGATCGTGTGGATGGCTGGATCAGCCACTTCTTCGGTCACACGATCGAGGAGCATCGGGCCGGCGCGCAACCGGTTGGAGTCACGCCCGAAACTCCGTTTCCAACCACCGTGGCCGAATTTCTGGTGTTCTGGCAAGCGGAGGGAAAGCGGATCGGGGCGTCGCACTCTCAGACCCATCGCCCGCGGATCGTCGCACACCGCGGCCTGCTGAAGCATGCTCCGGAAAACACCCTGTCGAACTTTCGTGCTTGTTTGGAACTGGGCTTGGGATTCGAGTTCGATGTCGAGCGCACGAAAGATGGCCAGCTGGTGTGCATCCACGACAGCACCGTCGATCGAACCACCGACGGCACGGGAAAGGTCGCGGATTTCACAGCGGAGGAGATTCGCCAGCTTGACGCGGGCAGCTGGTTCGACGAGGCGTTCGCTGGCGAGCGGGTTCCCACCGTCGAAGAGGTGATGAAACTTGTGGCCGACCACAGGCAAAAGGAGGTCCTCGTTACGGTCGATTTGAAGGCGGCTGGCGTCGAAGAAGAGGTCGTGCAGTTGGCCAAGAAGTACGACGTTCTCCATCGTTTGCTCTTCATCGGCAGGACCATCTCCGAGCCGGAGGTGCGCAACCGCCTGAAGCAGGCCTCCGCACAGGCCCAAACTGCCGCGGTCGCCAACCGCCCGGAGGAATTCGAACAGGCGCTGGCCGCGACCGATGCCGATTGGGTCTACTTCCGCTACCTGCCTCCGCAGCAGCAGATCGCTGCCGTCGTCGGCGCAAAGAAATCCTCCTTCATTGCGGGCGCTACGGTTAGCGGCAATCTTCCCGAGAATTGGCAGCGAGCGGCTAGCGTTGGGCTCGACGGCATTCTGACTGACTATCCGCTGGAACTGCGCGCGTTGCTACGTAAGGCCGCCGAACGTCAGTAACGCTGAAGCCCTCGCTTCTGGCGGGTTTTTCGACGTGCCCGATCAAAAAAGCGCCCTCGGTGCGTTCGCCGGGGCTGCTTTCTCGCAATAAACAGGCTGATTGTCACGCGCCGGCGTATGGCGCGTTCGTACTACGCCCAGCCGATCGTCAAAATGGCCTCGCGCGACATGGAATTTTGCTTTCGGCTGGCTCGCAGGCCGCAGTCTCGGAGCGATCGGCGGCCGCGTGGATCGGCTGCCTGGAATTTATCCGCGAAAGCGTAGGTGGAGCCGCCGCGCGAGCGAGTCGGCGCTTGGAGCAGACCCAGCGAGACCCGCGACGAGCGCTTGACGTGTGCTATTCGCTCGCGACCGCGTTGGGGCTCGCCGTGGTCGGCGTGTCGCTCTGGTTTCGCGATTGGCTCTGGTTGGCGGCAGCCTTCTTTGTGCTGCTGACGCTGCTGCAGAACGTGCGACGGCCGATGTTCATGAGCACCCTGAATGCGGACATGGAGAAGTCGATGCGAGCCACCGTTCTGTCCGCCGAAAGCGTGGCGCGTTCGCTCGCGATGGCGGCAATGCTGCCGGTTATGGGCCTGGTGGCGGACAAATACGGGCTGGAATATGCCCTGCTGCTGCCCGCCGCCGTCCTGGTGGCGGCGTGGCCCTTACGGCTTGCCTCTCCGACTACCGAGCCAGCGGTCGATAAGCTTCAATCCGCAAATGCTTTGGGGACCAGTTCGGTGGATGTCGCGTTGCAACGCAAAGTTTAAAGCGATGACGCGTGCGGCTAGCCCAACTCGGCCTCCGCGGGCGGCCGTCGGATGGCTCGCACCGCCAACTTGCTGATCTCGCGCAGCCACAGCACGCAACTGCCGGCTGCCAGGCACCGCATCCAGTCGAGGAAGGTAAGGCTGGTGGTCGAAAACGCCTGCTGCAGAAACGGCACGTAGATCACAGCGACCTGCAAAGTGAGCGAGACGGCGATAGCGCCCCAAAGCCACGGATTGCGGAACAGGCCGCGAAAAGCGCTCTGTTCATCCGAGCGCGCATTGAGCAGGTTGAACAGTTGGAACATGACCAACGTGGTGAACGCCATCGTCTGCGCATAACGCATATTGCCGTCGCCGGGGATCAGGCCCCCCGGCATGGAGGCGTCGAGTACGAAGATGGTGCCAGCCGCCATCACGGCGCCGACGAAAAAGATACCTGCCCACATCTGACCCGTGATCACACCCTCGTTTCTCGGACGCGGAGGCCGCGACATCACATCTGAGTCAGCGGGATCGATGCCCAGGGCCAACGCCGGCAAGCCATCGGTCACCAGATTGATCCAGAGCACATGCGTGGCCAGCAGCGGAAGAACAAGCGAATCGGCTTCGCCATGCAGGCCGATGAGTTTGGCCAGCAACACGCCAAAGAACATCGTCAATACTTCGCCAATGTTCGACGACAGCAGAAAACGCAGAAACTTCCGGATATTGTCGAAGATCGCCCGCCCTTCCTCGACCGCCGAAACGATGGTGGCGAAATTGTCGTCGGTGAGGACCACGTCGGCCGCCTCTTTCGACACGTCGGTGCCCGTGATGCCCATCGCCAGGCCGATGTCGGCCGACTTCAACGCCGGAGCATCGTTGACCCCGTCGCCGGTCATGGCGACCGTGGCTCCGTCCTTTTGCAACGCCTGCACGATGCGGAGTTTGTGCTCGGGATTGACGCGAGCGAAGACCGAGACTTCGAGGACGGTTTGCATCAGCTCCTCGTCCGACATCGCCTGCAATTGGGAGCCCGTGACCGCTCGGCCGTCGGTGGAAATATTCAGTTCGCGAGCGATCACTCCCGCGGTTTTCGGATGATCGCCGGTGATCATCAGCGGGCGAATGCCAGCGGACTTCGCCCGCCCGACGGCCGACCTGGCTTCCTCACGCGGCGGATCGATCATGCCGATGAGTCCCAGGAAGGCGAGTTCCTGTTCGATCTCGCTGGACGCTTGTTCCGGGTCCAAAGCGTCGGCGGGCAACTCCTGCGCGGCTACCGCGAGCGTCCGCAACGCCTGCCCAGCCAACTCGTCGTTGATCCGCATGATCTCTTCCCGCCGCTCGGCGGTCAGTGGGCGATGTTCTTCACCTACGAGTTCCTCCGTGCAACAGGCGAGCAGCACGTCGGGAGCCCCCTTGGTAAAAACAAGTAGCCGTTGCTCTCGCTCCGTGTCGGTGTGCAAAGTGCTCATCAGCTTACGCTCGGACGAGAAAGGCACTTCGCCGACCCGCTGCAAGCGCGCGTCGAGCGTTTCTGCCTCGAGGCCGGCTTTTCTCGCCGCCACGATCAGCGCCCCTTCGGTAGGATCGCCTTGCACCGACCAGCGGCCTGCCCGCTCCAGCACGACAGCGTTATTCGCCCGGTCGGCGACGGTCAGAGCTCTCTCCAGTTCAAATCGCTGGGAGCCGTCTAAGGAATTGCCGTCCGCAGCATGAATCTCACCCAGCGGCTCATAGCCGGTACCTGTAAACTCCACCCGGCCGCTCGCCGTGACGACGACACGCACCGTCATTTCGTTCTTGGTGAGGGTGCCGGTCTTGTCCGAAGCGATCACATCGGCCGAGCCGAGCGTTTCCACTGCCGCCAGGTGGCGAACGATCGCCTTGCGTCGGGCCATCCGCTGTACGCCGATCGACAGCACTGCGGTGACCACGGCTGGCAGTCCCTCAGGCACCGCGGCGACCGCCACGGCGACTCCAAAGATGAGCACCTCGAGTATCATGGACAACCCGTGCACGTCTTCCACGAGCAGGATCGTCCCGACGATCACCACGGCAATGATCGAGACCACAATCCCTAGCGCCTTGCCGACACGGTCCAACTCGCGCTGCAGCGGCGTTTGCTCCTCCTTCGTCTCTTTGAGCATGCCCGCGATGCGTCCCATTTCGGTCTGCATGCCGGTGGCGGTGACGATCGCGATGCCGTGCCCGTAGGTAGCGGCTGTGCCGCTGAAGACCATGTTCAGGCGGTCGCCCAGTGTTACTTCCTCGTTGAGTGCAGCGACTTCCTTGGAGACCGGCAGGCTTTCGCCCGTGAGCGCTGCTTCGGCCGTTTGCAATGCGGTGGAATGAACCAGTCGCGCATCGGCGGCAATGGTATCCCCCTCCTCCAAAACGAGTAGGTCGCCAGGAACTACTTCCGCCGCCGGAACGCTTTGCCGCTCTCCGTCCCGCAGCACCTTGGCATGGGCAGCCGCCATTTGGCGCAAGGCGGCCACAGCCGACTCCGCCCGCGACTCCTGCACGTAGCCCATAATGGCGTTGACGAGCACAACGGCAAAGATCGCCATGGCCTCGTAAGGCAAGGCTGTCTCTCGCTCGATCAACCAGAGCACGACCGAGATGGCGGTCGCCACGAGCAGTAGGATTACCAGTACATCGGTGAACTGCGCGAGGAACTTGCGCCATCCTGGAATGGGCTTTTCCGCGGTCAATTCGTTGCGACCGTAAAGTTGCAGCCGCTTTTGTGCCTCAGTTTGACTGAGGCCGCGGTGCGGATCGGTTCCAAGCGAGGCGGCAACGGCATCGGCAGATTGCCGGTAGGGGGCGGTAGCTGCTGTGTCCATACGAGCCTGTGATCTACGGAGAGAATGTCAATAGTGCTCGCGTATCATATCAGCGATGCAGTGCCGAGTGATCCGGGCTCGCAAGGATCGGCTTCGCCGGGAAATGCCGCCTGCTTCCATTCAGCCTACTCAACCGGAAGGATGCTGCTGCTTGCTCGCGCGGTCGAGAGTCGCCAGCTGATCAGGAGTCAGTTTTAAGCGCATCGCGCCCAGCAAATCATCCACCTGTTTGGTGCTGGTCGCGCTCGCGATCGGCGCCGCCACGGCCGGCTGTGCCGCGAGCCAGGCAAGCGCCACCTGGGCGACCGTAGCGCCCGTGCTCCCGGCGACTTCATCGAGCACCGCCAGAACACCAAGACCCCCGGCGCTGAGATACTGTTCGACGGCGCCGCCCCGTGCCCTGCCGGCGAGGTCCGCTTTGCTGCGATACTTGCCGCTGAGAAATCCGGAAGCGAGGGCAAAGTACGGCACAACCGCCACGCCTCGTTCGACACACGTCTCCTGCAATTCGCCCTCGAACTTGTCGCGTTCCACCAGGTTGTAGTGCGGTTGCAGCACCGTGTAACTCGCAAGCCCTTTCTTGGCGCTCAGGTCCAACGCCTCGCGCAGCCGCGCAGCGGAGTAGTTCGAGGCGCCGATCGCCCGCACCTTACCCGCAGCAACGAGGCGGTCGAACGCTCCCAGCGTCTCTTCGAGCGGAACCTCCGGATCGTCCAAATGCGCAAAGTAAAGATCAACGTAGTCCGTTCGAAGTCGCCGCAGCGACGCGTCGATCGCTTTTTCGATCCGCTGCGGCGCGAGTCCTTTCGATCCATCGAGCTCCATGCCCACCTTCGTGGCGATCAGCACGTCGTCACGCCGGCCGCGCGTTGTGAGCCACTCGCCAAGGATGGATTCGGACTCCCCGCCGCGATTGCCCGGCGCCCACGCCGAGTAGACGTCCGCTGTATCGATCATCCGTCCGCCTCCCGCGATGAAGGCGTCAAGGACCAAGAAAGAGGCCGCCCGATCAATCGTCCAGCCGAAAACATTGCCGCCTAAGATCAAAGGAGGAGTCGACAAGACGCCAGAGCCCAGTTTGCGTTCGTCCATTGTTGGTCCTTTCAGTGGCATTTCGAGGGAAGCGTGGCTATCCGAATTTCTAACGCCCCAATCTTCCTATTGGCAGCGCGCCGACGAGCGGATTTCACGAGTCCAGCCGTCACTCCATTAGCTAGCTAAGATTTTGCGGCCTTCCGCAGGCGGGGTGGTAAAGAGACGTATCGAAACGCAAACCCCGTGCCGCCTTGATGATGCGTTCGACGGATCATCGCAACGCATACGGCGACCGCGGCGACTGCCCGAACTTGAAGCTAGGGCGGGCGCGTCCGTCCGGTACAATCCGTATTGTTTGCCTCCATGGTCCTCTGCGTTTCTTAAGATGCACACACTCGCCACCAGTGCCCCTGCAACTTCGTCCAGATTTACCAGAGTAACGCCGGTCCTGCACAAAGCCGGGTTGGGGCTGCTGGCTGCTCTGCTGCTGGTCGGTTGCGGCCGCACCAACCAGTACGTGCCACCGCCGCCTCCGGATGTGTTCGTCGCCAAACCGGTCATCCGACCGGTGGTCGAGGAGCTGGAGTTTACCGGAATCACTCGCGCGACCGAGTCGGTCGTCGTGCGTGCTCGAATCAGCGGCTATCTCAAGAGCGTCGAATTTCAGGATGGCGCCGAGGTCGAAAAGGACCAATTGCTGTTCCTGATCGAACCAGAACCGTTTGAAACCGCGCTCGCGTCGGCCAATGCCAATCTGGAGAAGGCGCTTGCCTCCGAAGCGTTTGCCAAGGCGGAAGTCGGCCGGACCGAACCACTCGTTCGTCGGGGCGCCCTCAGCCAGCAAGAACTCGATTCCAAGATCGCCGACGCTCGCGTCGCGAGTGCCGAAGTGGCGGCCGCTCGTGCAGCGGTTGATCAGGCCAAGTTGAATCTGCAATACACGCGCGTCACGGCGCCGATCAGCGGACGGGTGGGCCGCCGGATGGTTGATGTCGGCAATCTCGTGCAGACCGGTGAAACGGAACTGACCACCATTCAGGCTTACAAGCCGATCTACGCCTACTTCTCGGTGAGCGAGCGCGACATGCTTCGGCTGCGTGAGTCGGGGCTAATCAATGTTTCGACCGCCGCAGATGCGAAGTTGCCCCCCGTTCAACTCGCACTAGCCAACGAAACCGGCTATCCCCACGAGGGGCATCTGGATTTTGAAGAGGTCGGTATCAACCCCGACACGGGCACTCAGGTGCGCCGCGCCGTCTTCCAAAACACCGACCGCACGATCGTGCCGGGCATGTTTGTTCGGATCAGGTTGCCAATCGGCGGACCGCAACCGCGCATGCTGATCGACGAGCGGGCGGTCGCCGCCGATCAGGAAGGTGAATACGTGTTGGTCGTCGGCCCGGAAAACATCATCGAACGGCGCAGCGTTCAATTGGGGACTCGCTTCGACGGCATGCGTGTCGTTGAGAAGGGGCTGGACGAAAATGAAGTCGTGGTCGTAAACGGATTGCAGCGAGCTCGTCCCGGGGCCCCGGTCAATCCAAAGCCGGCTCCCAATACGGCAGCCGACGCCACGGTTGAGGCCGAGTCTCCGGCAACCGCCGAAACTGCGACAGGCGCGTAGACGCTTCTAGCGCACCTTCATCAGGCCTTCTGTTTTCCTGTCTGCGGTATAGCACTCCATGTTCTCTCGCTTTTTTATCGATCACCCGGTTTTCGCCAATGTCATCGCCATCGTGACCATGTTGATGGGCGGTGTGGCTGTCTTTGGGTTGCCGATCGAGCAGTATCCGGAAATCACTCCTCCGACCGTGCGCGTAACCGGCATCTATCCGGGCGCCAATGCCCAGGTGGTTGCCGATACGGTCGCCGCGCCGATCGAGCAGCAGGTGAACGGCGTTGAGAACATGCTCTACATGTCGTCGACCTGTTCGAGCGACGGCACCTACGCCCTGACGGTGACGTTTGAAATCGGCACGGACCTGGACGAGGCGCAAGTGCTCGTGCAGAACCGCGTCGCAATCGCCGAACCACAGCTTCCCGAAGAGGTTCGCCGACAAGGCGTGACGGTGAAGAAGCAGTCGACGAACATCATTCTCGTGGTGGCCCTCACTTCCGAGAACAACAAGTACGACAGCTTGTTCCTCTCGAACTTTGCCAACCTGCGACTGCGGGATGAGCTGAGCCGCGTCAACGGCGTGGGTGACGTGACGATCTTCGGCGGTAGCAACTACAGTATGCGGATCTGGCTCGATCCGTACGAACTGAAAGCCCGGCGATTGACGACCCAGGACGTCATCGCGGCGATTCAGGAACAAAACGTCCAGGTGGCGGCCGGTCAGATTGGCCAACCTCCCTCGCCGAACCATCTGAACTTTCAGTACATTGTCAGCGCTCAGGGACGTTTGAGCGACGTCGCGCAGTTCGAGAAGATCATCGTCAAGTCAGGCGAAGGGACCCAAGTCACCTACCTGAAGGATGTCGCCAAGATCGAGCTGGGCGCTCAGACCTACGATCAGTTCTCGCTGAAAAACGGTCAGCCGAGCGCGAGCCTCGGCATCTACCAGTTGCCCGGCGCCAACGCACTCGCCGTTTCGGAAGGGGTGCGCGAGGCGATGGAACGGATGAGCCCCTCGTTTCCCGAAGGGATGATCTTCGACTATCCGCTCGACACGACCAAGTTCGTCGACGCCTCGATTCACGAAGTGTACAAGACGCTCATTGAAGCGGGCATCCTGGTGCTGATCGTGATTCTCGTCTTCCTGCAGGACTGGCGGGCGGTGCTTGTGCCCGCGACCACCGTGCCGGTAACGATCATCGGCGCCTTCGCTGCGATGTACGCGCTTGGGTTTTCGGTGAACATGCTCACGCTGTTCGGCTTGGTGCTCGCCATCGGAATTGTGGTCGACGACGCAATCGTGATCGTCGAGGCGGCCGCCCACCACATCGAGCATGGGATGCCGCCCAGACAAGCAACGATCCGGGCCATGGACCAGGTGCTCGGACCGATTATCGGCATCACGTTCGTGCTGATGGCTGTGTTTCTTCCGACGGCATTCCTGGGAGGCATCACCGGGCAGCTCTACCGACAGTTTGCCCTCACCATCGCCGCCACGGCGCTGATCAGCGCCATCAACGCCGTCACCCTGAAGCCGGCCCAGTGCGCCGTCTACCTGCGTCCCCCGCCGGAACGTCGCAACTTCTTCTTCCGTGGATTCAACTACGTCTACGACCGCGTCGAACGCGCCTATACGGCCATCGTTCGTCGGCTGTTGAACTGGACGCCAGCCGTGATGGTGGCGTTCGGCTTGCTCGTTGCTTTCGCCGCGTGGTGGTACAACACGATCCCGACCGGCTTCTTGCCAACTGAGGACCAGGGTTACTTCATTATCAGCGCCCAGTTGCCCGACGCCGCCAGCCAGGCTCGCACACGTGAAGTCGTCGACAAAGTGAACAAGATCATCGAGAAGACAGACGGAGTCGAACACTGGTTCGCCATCGGCGGTTTCTCCTTGCTCGATGGCAGCTCGGCGTCGAACGCAGCCACGTTCTTTGTGATGTTCAAGGACTGGGACCAGCGAAAAGATCCATCGCTCAGCCAGGGAGCCATCCTGGGTAAGCTGTATGGCCAGTTTTCGCAGATCCCTGAGGCGACCATCTTTGCCTTTCCGCCGCCGGCGATTCGCGGTCTTGGTGTGCGGGCTGGCTTTCAGATGCAGGTCCAGGATCGCGGCGGTGTTGGACTGAACGAACTTCAGCAGGTCGTGCTGCAGTTGTCGGAAGCGGCCCGCGGTCAGTCGAGCCTGACCGCCATCAATTCGACCTTCCGCCCCGGTGTGCCGCAGCTCTATGTGAACGTCGATCGCGTCAAGGTGAAGACGCTCGACATCCCGCTGACGAATGTCTTCGGCACGCTTCAAGCCTATCTTGGCTCGGCCTACGTTAACGACTTCAACAAGTTTGGCCGCACCTTCCAGGTTCGCATCCAGGCTGACGAGCAGTTCCGAATCGAAGCCAACGATATTGAACGGTTGGAGGTTCGCAACGCTCGCGGCGAGATGATCCCGCTTGGCTCCGTCGTGGAAGTCAAGGAATCGTACGGTCCGCAGATCATCACCCGCTACAACCTCCACCCGTCCGCGGCCCTGAACGGCGAGCCGGCGCCCGGATTCAGCTCCGGCGAGGCTCTGCAGATCATGGAACAACTCGCTGCGACCGAGCTGCCAACCTCGATGGGCTACGACTGGACCGGTGTTTCGTATCAGGAGAAGAAGGTAGGCGGCGAGGCGATCTTGATCTTCATCCTGGCCGTGTTGCTCGTCTACCTCGTGCTCGCGGCGCAGTACGAAAGCTGGATCACCCCCATCTCGGTGATTCTCGTCGTGCCCCTCGGATTGTTGGGAGCCATCGCCGCCGTCGCTATTCGGGGCATGGACAACAACATCTATACCCAGATCGGCATCGTGTTGATCATTGCGCTCGCCAGTAAGAACGCCATTCTCATCGTCGAGTTCGCTCGTGATCTGCGGGCGGAAGGCAAATCGATCTACGACAGCGCGGTTGAGGCGGCCCGTCTCCGTTTCCGGCCGATTCTGATGACATCGTTCGCCTTCATTTTGGGCGTGGTGCCCCTCGTCTTCGCCGACGGAGCGGGCGCCGCGAGCCAGCAGGCGCTCGGGACGGCCGTGTTCGGCGGCATGATCGCATCCACCATTTTGGCGGTGTTTTTCGTACCGGTCTTCTTCCTGGTGTTCCAGAACCTGAAGGAATGGCTCAGCCCGCCGAAGTCCCCGGAAGAGTCGGCTCCGCTGAGCTACTAACGCCTCGCGTGCATCTCAACTGCACGCGAAGTCCCTGCCGTCCGGTCGTATCGAAGCCGTAAACTGTACGGCCTGTGCGGCCGACAGCACGGCATTCCGCAACCTGGGCGGACAGGTTGTACCGGTTGTAGCGCGCAAGGAACCGCGTTTTCCTGACGCGCTTCCTGTACCGCATGGCTCGGTCGTTTGAGTTGCGCCGATAAATCCCTGTGCATCGTTTCGTGGTGCTTGGCGCAGGGAGGCGCTTCATGCTCGTTCAACCGTGGAATTTCGCAATCGCTTCGTGCTGGGCCGGCCGTGTGCTGCGTTCGTCGCTCGTCTGTGTCGTCGCGCTGGTCTCGCTCGCGTCGGCTGGATGTGCCACCGGCCTGCGCGAATATGTCTCGAACGGTTTTAAGGTTGGTCCAAACTACGAGACGCCAGCCGCCCCCGTGGCGCAAAACTGGATCGATTTTCGCGATCGCCGCATCCACAACGATCCGGAACTCCACTGGGCCTGGTGGCGCGTCTTTAACGACCCGATTCTCGACAACCTGGTCCACACGGCCCATGCCCAGAACCTGAGCTTGCGCGAGGCCGGCTTCCGCATTCAAGAGGCGCGAGCCCGTCGGGCGATTGCCGCGGGCAATCTCTTTCCGCAGTTCCAGGAGCTCTACGGCTCGTATCAGCGCCGGCAGGTCAGCCTCGAAACGGGCATCGCGGCTGGTGGCGGTGGCGGCGGTATCGGCGGAATTCCTCGGGCCTTCGATATTTGGACTGCGGGCGGGCAGCTCGCCTGGGAATTGGACTTCTGGGGACGATTCCGCCGGGCGATCGAAGCGGCCGACGCCGAGTTGGACGCTTCGGTAGAAAACTACGACGACGTGCTCGTCATCCTGCTGGGCGACGTGGCCGAGGCCTATGTTGACGTCCGGACGGCGGAACAGCGGCTGGAATTCGCTCGCAGCAACGTCCGTTATCAATCGGGTTCTTTGAACCTCGCCCGCACCAAGGAAGAAGAGGGCGCCGCCAGCCGCTTGGACGTGGCGCAGGCCGTGACCAACGTGGCACAGACCGAAGCGATCATCCCGCAATTGGAGATTCAGCTCCGCGCGGCGCAGAACCGGTTGTGCGTCCTCATGGGCATTCCACCGCAGGACTTGAATCCGTTGCTTTCGGGGCGCCGGGGCATTCCCCGCGCTCCGACCGAGGTTTCGATCGGCATCCCTGCCGACTTGCTTCGTCGTCGGCCTGATGTTCGCCGTGCGGAACGGGAGATCGCCGCTCAGAGCGCTCGGATTGGTATCGTCGAGTCCGAGCTCTATCCGGCTTTCACCATCACCGGCAACATTTTCGTTCAAGCGAATCAATTCAGCGATCTGTTCCGCGGCTCCGCGGTAGCAGGAAACGTGGGACCGTCGTTCAACTGGAACATCCTCAACTACGGCCGGATCCGCAACGCCGTGCGTGTCGAAGAGGCTCGTTTCATGGCGGAAGTGGCTCAGTATCAGCAGACAGTGCTCAACGCGAATCGCGAGGCTGAAGACGCCATCGTCACCTTCCTGCAGGCACAGGACGAAGCTCGCATCCTGCGAGAAGGTGTGCGAGCTGCGATAGAATCGCGTGACTTGACCAACGAACTTTATCAGGGTGGTCGAGCGGACTTCGGTCGGGTGTTCTTTGCGGAATACTTCCTGGTGCTGCAACAAGACGCTCTGGCTCAGGCCGAGGGCCGTATTGCCTCCGGACTGGTTCGCCTTTATCGGGCCCTCGGTGGTGGCTGGGAACTGCGACTGCAGCCTCTGCCGCCGATGATCATGCCGTTGCCTGCCGTTCCGCAGCCTGCTGATGGCGGACCTGGTCCGGAGCCACTGCCCCCCGCCGACGACGCGCCGCAGGGCGGCGGACCGCTGCCTGTGCCCGCCCGGCCGGTCGAGGCGCAGCGGCCATAGCCTGAGGCGGTCACTTCACCCGAGGTTCAAACCCACCCCCCAAGGCTCTCACGATGAACCAACTAAAACTCATCGCGGTGTTTTGCGCCGCTCTCTCAATCAGTCCCCTGATTGCCGGAGCGCAACAGCCGGCCGCGAAACAGTGCCCGCCTGGCGGCGTCTGCGCCTTCCTGGCTGACTACCTCTGCTGCCGCCAGCCCTACTGCGGTAAACCGGCGCCCTGCCCACCGGCATGCAACGTTCCGACGTGCTGCGCACCTTATTGTCCCAAGCCCATGCCGTGCGATCGTTGTTACCCGCTCATGTGGTGTCCCGATTGTTACCTCGGCAAGCCGGCTCCCTGCTATATCCCAAAGTCTCCTTGCCCCTGCCCATGAGCGGCGTCTGACTGTCGCTACCGAACGCTCGCATCTCACTCAAGTGGTGCTGAGTGGTAATCGCTTCGTAACGGGACGCGGGAGGCGGGAAATCTAATGCGTGAATTCCACAATCACAGCATCCGCGGTGATTGAGAGTACGCGCGTTCCATCCCTTAGAACGTCGCCGACGGCGGCCACTTCGCCGTCGATGCAGGCGTACGGCATTCCGTTTCGGGTGACAACCGCTTGGACGCTACGCGTCGCGCGCCGTTCAGATGGCGATGAGAGATTGGAGGCGTTCTCGGTTCCTTGGCGGGCATCACCCGCCACCGTTGCTTCCCCGGCGCCGCCTGGCACTGGGGCCGAATCCGAAGTAGCGGGTTGCTTGACCTTCAGAAATGGGTTTATCTCAGTCGCGGCTGCCAGGTTAACGACCTTCCACAGTTCTGCCGGCTCGGCAGGAGGAGTCGCGGTGACTGTCTGGCGCGCTGGCGATGTCGCCGCGGCATTCGATGAGATCCCGGGCTCTTCCTGGGCGGGCCAAAACAGGATGGCGACGAGGGTGATGGCCAACACTGGCACCATGGCCATCTTTGCTCGCTGCGTCTGAGCGGTGTTCGATGTGGTCATGCGAAGCCTCAAGTCGTCGCTTTCGGTTCGAGCGGTGCAAACAGCAACTGCAATTGAAACTCGATTCGTAAGGTCCCTGTTTCCGAGTCTGCGAGAGAGATCTTCATTCCACTGACATGGCACAATCTCGGCAGGTCATTCAATTGGTCGAGAAACGAGCACAGGCTGGCGTGGGTGCCGTCGCACGACATCTGCAACTCCAATACGGCCACGGATCCGTGATGCACGGTTGACCCGGGGCGAACGCTGGAGACCTCGAGTCCAGCCGCCTCGCTGAGTTCAGCGAGCTGGGCGATAAAGCGAGACTCGTGAGGACTGGTTCCCAGCCGCTCCTCCGCTGCGGCAATGTCGTGCTGCGTGTTTCGCACTCGGGCCGCAAGCGTCTCGTGCTGCTCACGGATTAGCGTGTCGCGAGTGGCCAGCGCACGGGCTTGGTCCCGTAGCTGTTCTCGCTGCTCCCTGTGGCCCGATAGACTCGAGGCAACCATCCAGCCCGAGCCCAAGATCGCGATCGCAATCGCTCCCGCCCCAAGCTGAAGCCCTATCCCCAGCCAGCGGAGCGGACGCTGGCGATCGTCGTCAAATCCACTCATGGCTTCCCTCCGTAGCGGCAAACGATTTCGAACCGCCGGCCTTCAACGCCGTCGATCTCGATCATGGACGACGAGCGAAGCTCAACTTTTTGCATCAGCGGAACGCTGTGAATGGATTCGATCAGCGCCGCGACCGCCTCGTCGTCTAGTGCTGTACCGTTGATCGTGATCGTTCCGCCTGGAGCAGGGACGGTCGACTGACCCGCCGCCGGCGGAGTCGAGGGCTTCGCCTTCGCGAAGTGCTTGGGCTCGTGGAACTGCAAGCTTTCGATTACTGACTTGCCGCCGGTTGCGCGAACGGCTTGCGACACGACAGCCAGTGCTGCGAGTGCGTCTTTATCGGCTTCGAGACGAGTCAACTCGTCGCGCCGCGTTGTCATACTCGCAAGACGCTGCTCCAGTTGAAGGTTCGATGCGACGACCGCTCGAGTCGCCGAGCAGGCGATTTCGCTCTGGTTCAGTTCCTCGCACTTCTGCTTCAGCTTCACGTATTCGAAGCAGTTGAACAGCCCAACCGCGACCAGGCAGGTGAGCCAGGCGCCGGACCATTTACGCACGAGCTTCCGGATGAGCAACTTCCGCTGAAAGGCGAACGGCAGGAGGTTTACATGCATTTGCTGTCCTCCCAGGCCAAGAGGGACAGGCCGGCGGCGGCGCCAAATAGCGGTTCCGTGAGGTTTCCAGGGCCATCGCCTTTGGACAGTCTCCAGGGAAGGCTGGCGATCTGCGTCTGCTGGCTGACGAATTCGGCGGAATTGCGGATCGTAGCTCCTCCGCCAAACATCCAGATGCGATTCGGACGAAGCCGTAACTGTTGGGATGCATAGCTGAGAGTTCGTCGCAGTTCTTCCGCAAGGTGATTGAGCCCGTGGCTCATTACCTGATAGGTCGACCGCGCGGCGGGCGAACCTGCCGTTTCTGCGGGAATGCCAAACCGTAGCAGCAAGTGCCGGCATTCCTCGTCGGTGATTCCAAGTTTGTCGATCAGAGGCTGCATCAAGCTCTGCAACCCACACCCGCGCAACAAGCGGCAGAATACGGGCCGGCCCTGATGAACGACCACCAACAGGGCGGTGGAATGCCCGAAATCGAGGGCGGCCACTGTCTCTTGCTGCGCGGCAGGATCACAAAGGGTCACCGCCCGAGCCAGCGCACAAGGGACGGCATCGATCACGGAACACTCGAAGCCAGCCGACAGCAGGTCGCTCGCGACCCGCACCGTGTTGCATCGCTCGGCGGCCACGGCCAGAACCTTGGTCGTCGACCCAAACGATGTGGCTTGCCAGGCGTCGAACTCGTAGTCCCCATTCTCACCTGGTGGATCAGCGGCCAACTCCTGATCGAGAATGGCCTTGGTTTCCTGCCATGGGCCGGAAGGAATATCCAAAGCGCGGAAATCTACATGCGAGGTCGGCAGGGTCGCGGCCGTGCTGCGACCGCGGAACAGTCGCCGTATCTTCCGCAGTTCCTGCGTGTGTTTGCTCAACTCACCTTCTCCCAACGCGCTGCGCACAAGCGGCAGATCGGAGGCGTGTTCGATGGTCCAAAGACCCGACAATCGCCAGCCTCCTCCGCGGCGCTCGACCTGCGCCAGCTTTACGGTGCGCGTACCAATGTCTACGCCAATCCACCCGGCGGACCGACGGGAGGACAGCAGGCTGGTCGGCAACGTTTTGAGGACGCGGGCGATCGTAGTCATGTAAAAACCGCCTCTCGGCAGTGAGGGATTCTTAATTCGACATCGTGGAGACGTCGAGCAGAGGAAGCACAACCGACAGCACGACGACCGCCACAATCACCCCCAAGGAGAGAATGATCGCCGGTTCGAGAATCTTGATCATGTCGCGGAGGTGACGTTCTCCTTCGTCCTCATAAAACTCCCCGACCGTCTGCAGCACCTGCCCGAGTCGCCCGGATCGCTCCGCCGTGGAAACCATATGAGCCGCTCCGTTGGGAAGGAACGATACGGCGAACAGGGCCTTTGCAACCCCTTGGCCATTGAGCACATCCTGCTCGACGCTGTCGAATAGCCGGCGGAAGATGCCGTTGCGCGAGGCGTCGCGGCAGAGTCGGATGCAGTCGACCAGCGGAACACCGCTTTGCAGCATCGTGCCGAGCAAGCGAAAAATGCGCCCGGTGGCGAGCGCCCGGGTCGCGTTGCGCACCAGGGCGGCATTGAGCATGAAGTAGTCGTATGCCTGACGGGCAGGCGCCGTCCGACGGGCGAAATGAATCGCAAGGGCCAGGACGACGCATCCGCCCAGGATGACCAATCCCTGATCGCGAGCGAAAGCCCCGATCGAGAGCAAAAACTGGGTCAACGGCGGCGGTTCTCGCCCCAGATCCTCGAAGACTTTGGCAAACTGCGGCAGGACGAAAAACACCATCGCGTTGAGCACCACGAACGTCACCGAACACAGCACGATCGGATACATCAACATCGACCAGACCGTGCTCCGCAGGCGGATTTCTCCCCGGATCAGGTAAGTCAATCGTTCCAGGACCGCGGTTATCGTTCCGGAGCATTCACCGGCTGCGATGCCGGCAACAAACGCCTCATCGAACACGTTGGGGTGCCGCTTGAGAGCCGCCGAAAACGAAACACCGCTGGAAACGTCCGCGTAGACCCGTTCCAAAACGGCCTTCAGAGAAGGACGTGGACACTGCTGTGCCAGGTTGCGCAAGGACTCCGCCAGATCGACGCCAGATTGGCACATGATGGTCAGCTGCGACATCAGCATGAGCAGATCGGACTTGCTGACTCGCCGTAGCGAGAAGTGCCCGCCACCGGAAAGAGTCGACGTCTCCGCCGCCGCGAGTTCCAGCACAAACAGGCCTTGGCTGCGCAGTTTCTGCCGGGCATCAGCAATCGAATCGGCTTCGATTTCGCTGTGCTGCAGCTTGCCAGTTTTGTCTTTGGCTTTGTACTGGTACTTCATGATCGGAAAACCACAACTCACGCGGCTTAATCGCTGTAAGCGACTCGAATCACCTCGTCCAGGCTCGTCTTGCCTTCCTCGGCCAGGCGAATGCCCTCGTGCATCAGCAGAGTTCCTCCCTGCTCCAAGTGGCAGCGGCGCAGCGGCTCAACGTCGTGGTGCTCGATGATCGCTTGCCGCATTTCCCGGCTTGCCCAGAGCACCTCGTACACGCCTAGCCGGCCTCGGAAGCCGGTGTCATAGCATTCGCGGCAGCCCTCGCCCCGCATGAATTGCCGCCGGCTATCTCCCTGGTAGCGGATCAGTTCAAGAATCTCGCTCGACGGATAGTGCGGCGCCTTGCAGGTGGGACAGAGCGTGCGAACCAGCCGCTGGGCGACAACTCCCACCAGGGCCGCAGCGGTCTTGTACGTCTCAACCCCCATATCGTGAAGACGTGTCACCGCGCTTGCAGAGTCGTTTGTGTGCAGGGTGCTGAGCACCAGATGGCCGGTGAGCGAGGCCTGAATAGCGACGTTGGCGGTCTCGCTATCGCGGATTTCGCCCACCATGATGACGTCGGGGTCCTGTCGAAGGATTGAACGCAGCGCGCCGGCAAAGTTCATCGCCTTGGTGGCGCCGACTTGCACCTGGTTGATTTGCTCCAACTGGTATTCGACCGGGTCCTCGACCGTCACGATATTGCGATGGACCGACTTGATCAGTTCGATTGCCGAATAGAGCGTTGTGGTTTTGCCGCTTCCCGTGGGCCCCGTCACGAGCAACAGACCGTGCGGGCGGGCAAGCATGTCCTTCATGCGTTTAAGCAAATTCGACGGCACGCCGAGCTGGTCGAGGTTGAAGGTCACGTTACGCCGGTCGAGCACGCGCATCACGATCTTTTCGCCAGTGATCGTCGGCAGCGTCGAAACGCGCAAGTCGATCTCGCGGCCTTCGACCGTCACATGGATTCGGCCGTCCTGAGAGACTCGCTGTTCCGAGATGTCCAGCTTGGCCATCACTTTCAGACGTGAAACGATGGCTGGATGGAATTCCCGTCTGGGGCGAAGAACTTCCCGCAATTGGCCGTCGACACGGAAGCGAATGGTTGAGCAGCGGTGCCCCGGTTCCACGTGAATGTCGCTGGCTTTTTGCCGCAACGCGTTCACGATCATGTAGTTCACCAGGTTGATGACCGGGCTTCCTTCCGCGAGCGATTCAATATCGCCGAGTTGGACATCGATCGCCTCAGCCTGCACCTCGACCGCGTCTTGCGCAATGTCGGCTGTCACGGCATCGACGGCGAAATTGTCCTCATAGCACCGCGGCAGCATCTTCTGGATCGACGAGCGCAGCGCCATTACCGGCCTGACAGCACAACCGGTGATTCGCTCGATCTCATCGAGCTGCTGCAGGTCGCGCGGATCGCTCATCGCGACACTGAGCCTGCCCCGCACCTTGAACATTGCAAGCGCGCACAAGGCCTCCGCCTTAGGGCGCGGCAGCAGCCGGACAACGGCCGGATCGACCAGGCCATCACGCAGGCGAACGGCTGGAGTTCGCATCTGCTGGCTGAGAAATCTCAGCAGCGTGTCTTCGTCGACAAAACCAAGCTCGAGCAGAGTTTCGCCGAGCTGGACGCGACGGCTGGAATGCTCCTGCAGGGCAGCTTCAAGCTCGTTCGGGCTTAGGATGCCCGCGCGGACCAATTGCTCGCCCAGCGGGAGGCTCTGCTCAGGAGCGGCCGGCCACGTGGGAGTGCTCGGTGAAGAATCTTCATAAAGAAGAGGGGAGGCGGTGCTCATTGGGCGAACCCCGCGACAGCCGACAGCGCATCGTCAAAGACGGCAAACTGGCTGATGGCGTATGTTGCGACCAGAATATCTCGCACCAGGACCGTAGGCGCCGCCAGATGCAACGCTCCGCCTCGCTGGCTGCAGCGATCGCGCACATCAAGCAGCAATTCCACTCCCGCTGAGTCGACCAGCGGAACGGCCTGCAGGTCGAATACCAGGCGCGGCTGGCCCTGGGAAAGCGCCTCGTCGCACACTTTGCCGGCAGCGGCGACCGTCTCGCGGTTCAACACTTGTTGACCGGAGATGATGCGGATGGCGCCTTGCTTATGCAGAGTGAACATGGGTCGGACTTACTGCAGGGGAAGGATCAACGTGAAGCGGGAGCCCTTGTTCAGTTCACTGGTTACTGCGATGCGTCCGCCGTGCAAACGAGCAATTTCCTGCGAGAAGGCGAGGCCCAGGCCGCTGCCGGTAATGTTTCGCACACGCGAGTCGCTGCTGCGGAAAAACTTCTCCGACAGCCGCGGCAGGTCCTCGGCGGAGATGCCGATTCCTGTGTCTTCGATGTGGAAATGCACCTGCTCTGCCGTTTCCTCGACGGTGAAATTCACGCGGCCTTCGGCAGGTGTGTACTTCACGGCATTGCCCAACAGGTTGACCAAGGCGGCCGCCAGCTTGTCCTTGTCGACGCGCAATTTTCGCAGCTTGGCCGGCAGCTTCGATTCGAACGCAATCTGCTTCTGCCGGATTTGCGGTCGAATGTTTTCAATCACTTCGCCCACGAGGCGCTCGATATCCGTCTCGTGGCGCGTGAGCGTCAGCGCCCCGGCTTCCATTTGATTGACATTCAACAGCTGGTCGACAAAGCGAGACAGGCGTGTCGCTTCGGCGTTGATCGTATTGCAGAACGATTTCTGCTTCTCAACATCCAGGTCGTCCTCCTGGGCGAGCAACTCGGCATAGGCCATGATCGTCGTGAGCGGGGTGCGCAGTTCGTGTGTCGCCGTCGACAGGAACTGGTTCCGCATTGCGTCGGCCAACTTCTGCTGGGTCACGTCGCGAATCGTCCATAAGCCCGTATTAGGAGAGAATGCTTCTCCGACGACGGGAACGCGCGAGACTCGCAAGACGCCAGCCGAAGGCTCTGGACCTAGCATCACGTCCCGGGTCAAGGACGTTCGACCGTGAAAGTCGGAAAGCTGTTCCGCCGTGGCGTCTGACTGTCCAAGTTGGCCGATACATCCCAGCAGCGAGCGTCCGCTGAGCGAGGAGCTGTCGTCGGCGTTGAGCAAGGCCGCCAGGGCATTGTTGGCTTGTACGATGTTGGTGTCAGCGTCGCAGATCGCGATGCCGTCGCTCAGCGACTGGAACACGTCGTTCCAGCGTTGTTGTTCCACGGAACTCCACGAACCAACCAGGCGAGCCTCCAGCGCGGAGCCAATCCGTTGGTCGTCCAACTGCTGGAGAATTGTGTTCCAGGTGGCGGCCGCCGGACCGAGTTCCGGCAGCGGACTGAGAGTTCCTGCCAGCGATCCCGTCTGGGCCGCTTTTAGCAATTGGCTCTCGATGTGATTGCTGACGCGGACCGTCCGTCGCAATACGATGCCGCCCACTAACAGAACGACCAACGGCAACGTTATCGAGATCGCGAGCAACTCGTCCAGGAGTTGGTACCGCGTGAGCAATACGGCATTCGCCACGCATAGGAACACGCACGCCAGGCCGAACATGGCGTAGCTATCACTCAACCGGCGCGACAGAGGAAGGCTGGTCGACAACGTCATGGCGACGCACCTTGAATAGCAATCGAAGCGAGGGGCGATGCCTGGCGGGGGGAAGGCCCCGCAGCCGACATCGAAAGTCTGCGGGGCCGGGAGGTTAATTGCAGTTCGCGAACTACCAGGCGATGTAGGACGCATCATTCACCACGAATTCGCCGCTGGAGGCGTCATACGCCCAGCCGGATCCTCCGGCCACGGGAGTGGTGATCGGGCTGGTCGCCGTAGCCACGTTGGCATTCTTGTTGGCGCCGACTTGCACCGCCGGGAAAGGTCCCTTGATGAAAGGTTTCAGATCCGTAGCGATCGTTGCGGCTGCCGGGAATGAACCGTTCTGCGATTTGTAAAGTTCAATGGCGTCGCGCACGACGGCGAGAGACTGTTTCGTGCCGCTCTCGCGGGCGTCGTTAGCCGTATCGAACAAACGGGGCGCAGCCACAGCGGCTAGAATACCCAGAATCAACACAACGACAACCAACTCGACCAGCGTAAACCCGTTCTGTTTCCTACGCATGCTTGCCTCGCTAACTCATGTGCGTGGTCATCTCGTCGATCGGTCGACGAAGCGAATCCCTCTTGGGCGGGAGCATTACCGCCCTCCGGAGAACCCTAGGTTGACGGATGCTGGGTGTCAAAAAAACAACATCTGTTCTGCTGCAAGCTACGGTACCTGTGTCCCGACGTTGCTTTTCATGGGACGGCGATTCCGGTTATGACGAAGATGCCGACTCAATCGTCTCGACGCGTGCAGCGATTGGGCTATACCTTGCTGGAACTGACCATCAGCATTCCGCTGTTGACGCTGCTCATGCTGGGAATGGCTTCGGCGATTCATATCGCGGCTCGTTCCGTTCCTGACGCCAAGACCGCTCCCTCAGCCGCGTTGGCTGCGGCGTGCGTGCTCGAGCAATTGGGGTCGGAATTCAGCTACGCAACATCGATCACCACCGCTACTGCCAGCGAACTGGCATTTGCGACACCTGATCGAACCGGCGACGGAGTGGCCGACACGCTGCGATACCGCTGGTCGGGAAGCCCGGGCGCTCCTTTAATCAGGAATCTGAATGGCCAGGCGGACGAGGTTGTTCTTCCCAGCGTGCAACAATTCACCGTGACGTACGACGCGCCGGTGGACGCTGCGTCCGGACATCGCCTGCTGAATTCCGTGACGGTGCAGTTGCTCGCACCGGCCGGAGCGACTCGAGGGATTCATGGCGCCTTGCCAGCACTGAACAGACCTAAGCTGCCATGATTTCAGTCGTCGCAAAGCGTCAACATTCCCGGCGAGGTAGCACCCTCCTGGAACTGATCGTGTCGACGGTTCTCGTAGGCGTGCTCATGACCGCAGCGCTCTCGTCGACAGGGCAGTCCCTGCTCACGCAGCGGAAAGAAGCCGACCGGGTGATTGCCCAACACTTGGCGCAATCCCTGCTAGCCGAAGTACAGACGAAGGCCTTCGAAGAACCCGACGCGACGTTGCCCCTGCTGGGACTCGATCTCGGAGAGACGCTGGGACTCAAGACGGGATATGACGATGTGGACGACTTCGACGGATACAACGAGTCCCCCCCCAAGTCGGCGAACGGCGCCACGATGGCGCAGTACGCCGGTTGGAGTCGGCGGGTCGATATTGCCTGGCTAAACGCTGTTACATTGCTGCCCACCGGTTCGACCAACTCTCTGATCAAGCGAATCAAGATCACTGTTCGCTACAACGGCGTTGAAGTCTATTCCGCCTACGGCCACAAGACTTCAAAACCGCCTTCTCCCTAGATTGGGACGAACCGGCTACGTGCAGTCGCGTCGCTGGCTGGCGCCTACCTGCCGGTACACTCTGTTGCCGATTCTCACCATGCGTTGCCAAAGGGCAACCGGTTCCTGGAATAGCTAACCTCGCAAGGTCCTCGCAAGTAAGGACGGAATCAGGTCTTGCGTTGCGCAGGACGCAGTCGCGATAAATGCTGGCATGCCGGTCGCAAACGTGGTCGTCCATGGCCACGTTCTTCCAACTTGGTTGCTACGCCCAGCGACGATTCAAGGCAGTAATGCTCCTGCTGCTATTAGGGACTAGCGCAGAGTGGGCAGCGGGCGAGACCGTCCGGGATCAAACCGTCCGCGTAACCCTGCACGACGGTCGGGTCGTTGCCGGTCTGGTGGATGGTCGCACGGATCTCGATCATCTGTGGCTCGGAAGCGAATCGGAAGGAGTCCAGCTGCTAAGCCGATTCCCTTGGCCCGCGATAGCGTCGGCCGAGCAGCATGGCGAACGACTGGAGATCGACCAACTTCAGAAGCAAGCGGTCGTCCATCTAACGCTTGAGCCCTCAATCGCTGCACTCGAGCCGCGCCAGCCAAATACGCAACCTCGCAAGGAGTGGTCCGAGAGGGACGTGTTCCCCTGGCAAGTGACACCGCTCCCGGTGCAATCACTTGACATCGAGTCGCGTCTGGCGAACTGGGATAACGACGCGGAGATCGATGGACTGCTCGTGACGCTCTTCCCTAACACGGCCGCGGGAGTTTGGACGGCGGTCCGCGGTACGCTCGACCTGCGACTGATCGGTGAGATCTATCCTCGCGCTGAACACCCCCACCGCTACCCGCGGGCGGGTTTCCATGTCTTGGCCCGGTCGAGCCATGTGGTGCGTGAGATCGACTTCCAGTACGGACCGGCGACCTTCCGTTTGCCCTTCCAAGACTTGGATCCGGAAGTGGCGCGAGACATCGCCAGTTATGGTATGGTCGAAGCTCGATTGGGTGTGTCGGGACAAGGCATATTCGAGGCTTCTGAGCCGTTTCAGCGGCTACGCCAGGCCAGTCCGACGCGTGATCGCCTGCAACTTCTTCGAGGGCAGCGGGCAATTCCGACCCATGGCATCCGCGGAATGCTGGCTTATTGACGCTGGATGCAGGGCAAGTGCCGCAGCCGTTAGTCGCCGTCGCGGCGCTTCGTCTGACGACGTTTCCTCGTCCGACGATCAGCCGAGGCGGGTACATCCGCGGCGGACGTACGTGGGTCACTAGACCGACGGTCGGCATCCCGCTTCTCGAGCAGATGTTCCAAAGGCTTGGGGACAGCCAGACGTTTCGCCATAGTCGTTGCCCGAGTGCTGACTAGTCGAGGGCCGGCAGTCGCATAAGCTGGTGCTGCCGTTGTTTTGGCGAAGGCCCCTGCCCCAACGCCGGACCTGTGCCGGTCCGAACCGGAGCGTAGGCAGCAGGATGAACGCCAACGGCTCCTGCCGAACTCCCTATGGCCGGAGATAGCGTTTCGGTTTCGAACGGTATCGGGTCGAGGCCAGTCGGCAGCGGAGACGGAACCGGGCCTTGGATGCAGGGTGCGCCGGGATCGCAATCAGGGCCGTATTCGATGACGGGCGGCGCTGGATAGCGAGGTGGATTGCAAGTCGCATCGGGGAATTGCGGTTCCCACTGGCTGCGGTCTACTCGATGAAGCGGTCCGGTAAACAGCGGAGTGGCGGCTCGCTGCGTTTCACAGGGGCTCACCTCCCGACACCCTGGAACTTCCTCCAGGATTCGCGGCCGGAGCGCGATAATCACCTCGCTCCGCTCGCGTGTGATCGTTCGACGTTGGAACAGTCGGCCGACATATTTCACGTCGCCGAGCCAGGGAATTTTGTTCTGGACTTCGTTGTCGATTTCCTTGATCAAACCACCGATCACAACCGCCTCGCCGTCGCCGAGCATGACCCGAGTATCGACCTGTGTGGTTTCGCTTTCGGGAAGGTCGGTGGTCGGGTTGATGCGGCCCGTGGAAACTTCTGGGCGAACCGACATCAACACCTGACGATCGACAGTGATGATCGGCGTCACGTGGAGAATGACACCCGTTTCGAGAAAATTCACCGTCTGTACCGCGGCCGTTTCGGTGGTCGTCGTGGTGAGGTAGCCAATCTGTCCGCCAACTTGGAACCTTGCCTCCTGACCGTTTAGCACAGCTACTTTCGGCGAAGCGAGGGTCTTGGCATCGGTGGTGGTTTTGAGGGCTTCGATGACGACAGAGAGATCCGTGCCATTGACCTTCAAGAAACCGGCCTGCGGCGCGGCTGCATTGGCGAAGCCCGTAGTCTGAAACGTGACGTTCGTATTGGCAATGCGGAGAATCTCTTCGAAGTTCACTCCGTGCTTCAGGTCGTCCTTGAGCTGAACTTGCAGCACGTGGGCTTCGACCAGCACCTGTCTCGGCTGGTAGTCGACGCTGCGAATGTAGTCCTCGATGCGTGCGACGTAGTAAGGGAGATCTTCAACGACAATCTGTTCGTGTGTTCGCCGTTGATCCATCGGGGCCGCCTCCACGATGAACGACTGCCCGACCGGCGAGATGAGTCCCTTGACGACGCGATCGACGTCCGCGGCGGAAACATAGTTCAGCGGAAATACTCGGACGATGCGTCCTTGCACCATGGGACCCGACTTGCGGGCGCCATCGAGTGAGGTGACGACCAGAATGTTTCGCTGGGTCGACCAGGTGTATCCGTTGACGGCCAGGAGCGTATCGAGCGCATCGTCGAGTCGAACGTCGGTCAGCGTAACGCTTACACGTTGGGTGATTTCGTCGCCGGCAACGATATTGAGGCCGTGTTGCTTGGCGATCAGATTGAGCACCGATGCCAGCGGCGCGTCACGCGCGGTCAGCGTGAGCAAATCGTTGTGCAGGGAGAGCTGTACCCGGTCCGCCAGGGTCGGGTCGCCAACGGGGAGTTCTTCAATCGGACCAGCCGGCGGGAGAGAAGCCTCGGCTAGTGGATCTTCCGACTTCTCACCGACTTGATGGTAGGCCACCGTTTCGGCAGCCGAAATATCGGGCCAGGGGCCGAGCAACGTCGGAGACGTTGACGCGACCGGTGGTTCCTGCCGCAGTGGAGTGTTCGGTTGGGGCGGGGGATTAGGAGCCAGTGAAACATTGACGGCAGGATAGGTTGAAACGCTCTGTCCGTTTCCCTCTTGCTCGCGCAATTCACCGTCAGTCCAGGCCGGCGAAGGGGTGAAGGCTTGATCGCCTCCTCGAAACGCAAATTCCGGAGGCACGCCGATCCGCCCTGTGAGGTGGGCGGTTGCCACGGCACATAGTGCTAGCAATACCCAAGGGAGGGCGCGGACCGCCGTGCGCAAGCTTCGGGTGGTAATGGCCCGCCTCGCCAAAACACTCACTCCTAGAGTACCTTCGGGCGAATTTGGACGCTCCGTGCGACGTTTCGCCATTCCCCGCTCGGGAGTGCCATACAGCACACTCGTTGCGACTGGTTAGGTATCGACCGTGCGAAGGCCATTAACCAGACCGAACGATTGATGCGATACAACCGTCAAGATCCACCGCTCGGCTGGGGTTTGGTGGTGCTAGCTACCTTCATTGAAGAGCGGGCTGTCATCCCCTGGCGGATAGCCTAGTTTCTCAGGTCGACAATCACTCCCTCATTCCCTCGGAGTGACAAATGTTCCTCGACCGACTCGCCTTCGCGATCCAAGGCCGTGGATAACCGAATGACGGGCCGGCCCACGCCGATATCGCCGGTCAGGCGAAATGTCGCGGGTTCGCCGCCGAGATTCAGGACGATCAAGAATCGTGACTCTCCTTCCTGGCGAAGGTAAGCAAGTAAACTGCCCTCGCTGGGCGCGTGACAATAGTTGCCCACCGAAAGCGCTCTTTCCTGGCGACGTAATTCGATCAAGCGGCGGTAGAGCGACAGTTCCGAGTCAGGATCTGCCGCCTCAACGGCAACATTCCTCGTTCGATAGTCCTCCGCCACCGGTAGCCAGGGTTCTGTGGAACTAAAGCCAGCCTGCTCCTCCGCAGTCCATTGCATGGGAGTTCGCTGGGGATCGCGTCCCAGTCCTAGCCCGGGGACGTTTCGCTCGTACGGATCGTGAACTCGGTCCGGAGGGATCGGCACGTTCTGCATTCCCAACTCATCGCCATAGTACATCGTCGGTGTACCTCGCAGGGTGAGCAGTAGCATGGCCGCGACTCGGACCTGCCCTGCTCCGGCGCGACTCGCAATCCGATGCTTGTCGTGGTTTCCCAGCACCCAGTTCGGCCAGCCGAATTCGGGCAGTGCCGCTTCGTAGGTGCGGACCGCTTCGTCAATGACCCTCGCATTCCAAGGAAGCTGAATAAGCTGAAAATTGAAGGGCAGATGTGCTCCTTCGCCCGAGGCTCCGTAGTAGGCGACAAGACGTTGTATCGGAAGGTAGATTTCTCCGACCATCATCCGATCGGGATATTCGTTGAGCAGCTGTCGCATCCGCCGAATCAGGTCGTGAACTTCAGGCTGGTCGGCCGAGTATGTTGCCAGCAGTTGAAAGTAGGGAGATTGATTCGGCTGCCAGTTGGCGTTGGGCGGATTGTCGCGGAACAGTTCGTCCTTGACGATGTGCCAGATCACGTCCACGCGAAAGCCATCAACACCGCGGTCGAGCCAGAAGCGCAGGACATCGAACATCGCCCGTTGAACTTCGGGATTGCGCCAATTCAGATCGGGCTGCTGCTTGAGAAAGGCGTGGTAATAGTATTGTCCGGTGGCCTCATCGAGCGTCCAAGCGCTGCCGCCGAAATTGCACAACCAGTTATTCGGTGGACCGCCGCCCGGCGCGGGATCTCGCCAGAGAAACCAGTTGCGCTTCGGATTGTCTCGCGATTTCCGCGACTCCAGAAACCAGGGATGCAATTCCGACGTGTGGTTCGGGACGAAGTCGAGGAGCAGCTTGAGCCCACGCTCGTGCGTGGCCCGCAGGAGTTGGTCGAAGTCCTCCAGCGACCCAAATACTGGCTCAATTGCCGTATAGTCGGTGATGTCATAGCCGAAGTCGGCCATGGGAGAGGGATAGATCGGCGAGAGCCAGATGGCGTCGACTCCTAGCCAGGTGAAGTAGTCGAGCTTTTCGAGAACGCCTCGCAAGTCTCCTACGCCATCGCCATCCGAATCGTAAAACGACCGCGGATAGACCTGGTAGATGATGCCCTTTTCCCACCAGCGGTATTCTTGTCGCATGACACCTATTCCAAGCGAAACCAGGCGTAACCATAACCACCGCAGCGGACCTGATACCGTCCGGCTTCCAGCGGCTCGACCTCCGCGTGACCAAAAATCGGAATGAGTTTCCGGCTATGAGCGAGGGTGATCGTCGCTTCGGCCGGTTTTCCGGACAGGTTGTGCGCGGCCACAATCTTGTGGCTGCGGTACTCGCATGCGTGAACTAGCAGGCTCGAATGATCGAGATTCAGCAAGTGACATACGCCCCAGCCGAGTTCGGGAGTCTCCCGACGAACCTTAATGAGCTGCTTGAACCAGTTCAGCAGTGAATGCTCGTCCTGTTCTTGCTGGGCAACGTTCAGCTTGCGGTAGCCGAAATTCCCCTTGCCGACTGGTGGCCGAAAGATTGTCGATTCGTCCGCGGTCGAAAAGCCGGCCTGGGGCTCGCTCGACCATTGCATCGCGGTGCGTACGGCATTGCGGTCCGGCAGCGCGAGATTCCCACCCAAGCCGATTTCATCTCCGTACACGATGACCGGAGTCCCGGGCAGGGAGAATAACAGGCTATAGGCCATTTCCAGTCGCCGTCGGTCGCCCGCGAGCATCGGCGCCAGCCGGCGGCGGATGCCGCGGTCGTAGATCCGCATGTCCTCTTCCGGGGCGAACGCCTTGTAGACGACGTCACGCTCCTCGGGCGTCAGGCGTTCCAGATCGAGTTCGTCCAGGTTGCGCAGGAAGTTCGCCCACTGGCATGGCTGCGGAATTGTCGGAAGCAAATCAAGGGCGTAGCGAATCGGTTCGGCTTCTTCCGAAGCCAGGGCGAGCATCAGGTAGTTGTCCAGGTAGAAATTGAACACCATGTTCAACTCGTCGCCGTCACCGAAGAAATCGGCGAGGTGCTCGACCGGTTCATCCGATTCCCCCAGCAACATGGCATACGAGCGACGGGAGTTGACGATTTGGCGGAATTCTCGAAGAACACCATGCGGATCGTCCGGTTTGGCTTCGGGAAGCCCCTTTTCTTCGATCATGTGGGGGGCGGCGTCGATCCGGAAGCCAACGACATTGAATGAACTCCAGAACTCCAGCACCCGATGGATTTCCGCTCGCACCTGAACGTTGGCGATGTTCAGATCGGGCTGAAAGTGATAGAAGCGGTGGTAGTAAAAAGCCTTCGCCAGTTCGTCCCACTTCCATACTCCGGCCTCTTCGGTTGGAAAGATGTTCTCCTTGGTTGTTGGCGGAGGGACCTCGGTCCAGACATAGTAGTCGCGATAGTGGTCGCCCGTAGAACTTCTTCGAGAGGCTTCAAACCAGGGATGCTGATTTGAGGTGTGGTTCATGACCAGGTCGAGCACCACACCAATGCCCCGCTCCCCTGCGGCGGCTAAAAAGTTCAGAAAGTCGTCGAACGTGCCAACTCGCGGGTCGATTGAGCAGTAGTCGGAGATGTCGTAGCCGTTGTCGAGCAGCGGTGTTCGATAGATGGGTAGAATCCACAGGCAGGTCACTCCAAGCCGCTGCAAATAGTCGAGCTTCGAGGTCAATCCGGGTAAATCGCCGAAGCCATCACCGTTGCTATCGCAAAACGAGCGGACATCCACCCCGTAGATGACCGCGTTCTTGTACCAATAGGGCTCCATGGTGTCGGTCTCAATGAATCGCGAAAGTGGACCGGGCCCACTGCTGGCAGCGGGCGCCGGACGGTAGATGCCGTGGGGCGTTCCCTTTGCTTCGATGCGCCGTGCAGGATTTGCGCCGAAGGTGGCCTGAAAGCCCCTGGGCGTCGGTCCAGCGGGCTATGGGACGGTCATCGCCCCGCCTCTCGCCGGACGTTACCATGCCCAGATGTGAACCAAACGTGGCAAGATCCCGCTGAAAGATCCTGAGATGTGCGAAACCATGAAAATGTTTCTGACACTGAGCCTCGCAATCTTTCTGGCAGGCCCCTCGGCTGCGATGGCGGAGGGGGCCGAACGCCCAAATTTCCTCTTCATCCTGGCAGACGATCAATCACCGTTCGATTTGAAGGTTTACGAACCCTCGTCGAAGCTCGAGACGCCGAACATCGACCGGTTGGCGGCTCGGGGGATGGTGATCGACGGGGCCTATCACATGGGCTCGTTCAGCGGCGCCGTCTGCATGCCGTCGCGGCACATGATTATGAGCGGGCGGACGCTTTGGCGGCTGCCGCCGGCGCCGTGGGGCAATCGCAACTCCCCACCTCAGTTGGAGCAGCAAACCATCCCAGCCGTTTTCAACCGCGCCGGCTACGCCACGATGCGCACGTGCAAGCAAGGAAATAGTTACGAGGCGGCCAACCGGTTGTTCCAAGTCCGCCGCGACGCGACGAAGCGTGGTGGCAGCCTCGAAACCGGAAGCGCCTGGCATGGCGATCAGGTCCTCGCCTACCTGCAGCAGCGCGAAGCGGCCGCCGACACGCGCCCGTTCCTGATTTACTTTGGCTTCTCCCATCCGCACGACGAGCGGGACGGCACACCCGAGTTGCTCGCCAAGTATGGCGCCACCAACCACACCGATCAGAGCCAAACGCCCGCCTTGAACCCGAAGCAGCCGCCATTGCCCAGGAACTACCTGTCAGCCCATCCGTTTGAGACGACCGACTCAGCCGTGCGCGACGAGGTGGCCGTGAGCGGTGTTTGGAAGCGACGGGACGAGGCCACCCTTCGCAATGAAATCGGCCGACAGTTCGCGTGCAGCGAGAATATCGACATTCAGATCGGCCGGGTGTTGGACAGGCTCGAAGCGATGGGGGAGCTCGAAAACACCTACGTCGTCTACACGTCTGACCACGGCATGGCGATCGGCCGGCATGGGTTGATGGGGAAGCAGAACCTTTACGAACACACTTGGCGTGTGCCGTTCATCGTGGCTGGGCCAGGAATCCAACCTGGCAGTCGAGCCGTGGGCAACGTCTATCTGTTGGACGTGCTGGCGACGCTTTGCGATCTGGCGGGCATCGACGCCCCGGGTAGCAATGAAGGTCTCAGCATGAGGCCGATTTGGGAAGGAAAACAGGCTGCGATTCGTGAAGTGCTCTACGGAGCCTACAGCGGCGGCGGCAAGCCGGGCATCCGCTGCGTAAAGCAGGGAGAATGGAAGCTGATTGAGTACGAGTCGTCTGATCGCCAGGTGCGCGAAACCCAGCTCTTCCATCTTGCCGACAATCCAGATGAACTGCTCGCGGAGCATCGCCAAGGGGCGGCAAGCAGCGCGGCGAACGAAACGAAGTCGGACCAGATCAGTCTCGCCGGAGATCCGCAGCATGCTGCCAAGCTGAAAGAGATGCGAGCTCTGCTGCTGGCCGAAATGCGTCGGTTGGATGATCCCTATCGCTTCTCCGACCAGCCGAAGGATGATTTGCCGCCGGTTCCCAACAACTCAGGTCGCGGCAAAGGCAAGGCGAAGGCGGGAAAGGCCGCCGGAGCGTGATTTTAAGGGAAACTGCAATCCGCCGGTCGGCACATTACTGTTGCCGTTTGGCCTTCCGCTTCTTTTCGGCTGGTTGCTGAGCTGCCGTTTTGGTCGCGAGTTGGATGTGGTCCTGCAGTTGCTGGTTCCAGGCCTGTTCCAACTCACGGACTTTGTCGGGGTGTTCAGCAGCCAGGTTGCGTGACTCGGCGCGGTCGGTGCGGAGATCGTAGAGTTCCCACGGGGCGCCTTTCGCAGCGACCAGCTTCCAATCGCCGACCCGGATGGCTCGATTTCCTTCATGCAGCCACCAGAGCGAATCCCGCTGAATGGTGACGTCTTCCGCCAAGGCCGGCTTTAGACTGCGACCTGGGCGTGGCGGAATCGGTTCTCCCTCCCACTGGGGCGGCGCCTCGACCTCCAGGATGTCCAGGATGGTAGGCACGATATCGACGACATGCGCCGGTGATTGCCGCAACTCTCCTGTCGCTTTGATCCCAGCCAGCCAGTGGACGATCAACGGCGTGCTGATGCCCCCTTCGTGCACCCAGGTCTTATGCCGCCGGAAGGGAGTGTTGCAGGCACTCGAGAAACCAGGACCCAGGCAGAGATAGGTCGCCGCGCTTCCGGGCTCGGCGGATGGGTCGTGGCCTCCATCACGGACCATGATCTCCGCACTCGCCCCGTTGTCGGAGGCAAAGAAGATGATCGTGTTCTCCAACGCGTTCATCGCCTTGAGCTGGTCGATGAGTCGGCCGATCTCACGGTCCATACGGTCGACCATCGCGGCATGAATGGCCATCTTGGTCGCTTGAAACCGTCGCTGCTCTTCATTGAGATCGTCCCAGGGGAGCGGTCGATTGACTTCGCCGGGGCCCAGCCTGGCGAGCGCCTCGGGAAAATGATAGGGCGGGCCGACGTCAGGCTCCAATTCGGAGAGGGTTGTGTTGTGCAGGCCCGATTCCTTCTGCCTCGCAAACCGCCGCTCGCGCATTACCTGCCAGCCTTCCAAATACTTATCGCGATACCGGGCGATATCCTCCGGGAGGGCATGCAGGGGAAAATGTGGAGCAATGAACGCGACGTAGTGAAAGAAGGGCTTCTCAGCGTGCTTGTCCGCATGGTTTTTCAGGCAGTCGATCGCGTGATCGACGGTCGCGATGGTGGCATAGTAGCCCGATTCATCGGCCGCCGGCTGGATGGGCTTGTCGTCGACCAGGTTTCCCTTGGCGCTGAAGTAGTTGCCTTGGTTTCGCATATCGAGCGAACGATCGAAACCACCGGCGAGGACTTTTCCGTCGATGTGCCATTTGCCGCTGTGGTAGCTGCGGTATCCGTGCGGGCGCAGATAGTCGGGAAGCAACCTTGCCCATTTCTGACGCACGCCGTTGCCTCCGCCACCAAGTTGCGGCAGGGCATCGCGATGGATCTGCTGAGCATAAAAGCCGGTCAGCAGAGCGGCGCGCGTGGGCCAGCAGCGAGCCGTGTTGTAGAACTGCGTGAAGCGCAGGCCGTTTGCGGCAAGACGGTCGAGATTGGGAGTCGCGATTTCACCGCCGTAGCAGCCGAGGTCGGAATAACCGAGGTCATCGGCCAGGATGAAAACGATGTTGGGTTTTTCAGCTCCGGCGGCGAGCGACGAAGAGCCAACGAGCAGGCCAAGCAGCAGAACGACCGAGATCTTCATGGGCACTCCCTGAACAACGTATGGAAACGCCATCTTAGTCATGTCGAACTGCCTTCGCGACAGTCCGGAGTGAAGGGGAATTTACGGGGCAAAATTCACTTCTCGGCTTTGCATGCGGCTGTAAAACAGCCGACAATGGGCAGGCCACGTTTGTCCTCCCGTAGGAACCTCTCCATGAAGCTGACTTCAATTCGCTCTCGCCGCGATTTTCTTCGTACTACTGCTGCCGCGACCGTTGCGGCCTCCGTGCCAACGATCATTCCCGCGCATGTGCTCGGTCGCGACGGAGCTACTGCTGCCAGCGAAAAGATCACGCTGGGAGTGATCGGCATTGGCCCGCGGTGTACGTACGACCTGACGGCCATGCTGCAGTTTTCTGATGTTCGCTGCGTGGCTATCGCCGATGTCCAGAAGAGTCGGCGCGACGCCGGCAATCAACTGGTCGACAAGCACTACGGCGATAACGACTGTAAACTCTATCGCGACTTCCGCGAGCTGCTCGACCGCAAGGACATCGATGCGGTTCTGGTTGCAACTGGCGATCGCTGGCATGCCGCGGCGTCGATCCTCGCCGCAAAAGCCGGCAAGGACGTCTACAGCGAGAAGCCGTGCGGCATCACGATCGCCGACTGCCAGACGCTGGCGGATACGATGCACCAGGAAAAGCGGGTGTTCCAGGCTGGCACGCAGCGGCGGAGCGTTCCCAACTTTCAGCGGGCCGTACAAATGGCTCAGAGCGGAAGGCTCGGGAAGCTGCATACCCTGCATGCGTCGATCTACATGCCGGTGCTCGACAATACCTGGCTGCCAGCCGAGCCGCAGCCGCCGCGCGACACCGTCGATTGGAATCTCTGGCTCGGCCCGGCAGCCTGGCGGCCCTACAACCAAAAGTACGTCTCCGGCGGTTGGCGAGGTCAGTGGGATTTCGACTCGGGGGCTCGTATTCTCGATTGGGGCGCCCACACGGTCGATCTCTGCCAGTGGGCCAATCAGGCCGACGACACGATGCCGGTTGAATACGAGCCGAGCGACAAGAACATCGTCTGCCGCTATGCCAACGGCGTGAAACTCATTCTCGACTTCCTCCCCGAGCCGTTCGGCAAACGCGAGCCGCACTACATCACTCGACTGGGCACATGCCCGGTGCGGTTCGTTGGCGACGCCGGCTGGGTGGAAACGGGGGACAGCGGCGAAATCGTCGCCAATCCCGAGTCGCTCATGAAGGAAATTCCTGAAGCGGCGAAACGTGTGCGTGGGCTGGACGTTTCCGCCCATTCTCGCAACTTCTTCGACTGCATGCGGTCGCGGGAGGCGACGGCTGCCAATCCCGATGTGATGCGTCGGTCGCATATCGCCTCGCATGCCGCGGCCATCGCCTGGATTCTGCGGCGGAAGCTGGAATTCGATCCTGTGAAAGAAGAGTTTGTGGGCGACGACGAGGCGAACTTGCTCCGCTCCCGTGCGGCCCGCGATTGGACGGTGTAAGCCGAGTTGATAGTGTCGTGACCCCGATGTCATGAGGCAGTAGCGTATGACGCCTGGCGCTCGTCGATTCGGATGGCTGGCATTGTTGGCGATTGCGGCCTTTGGTCGGCCTGTGCTCGGTGATGAACCGGTACAGTTCAACCGCGACATTCGCCCGATCCTGTCAGATAACTGCTTCTTCTGTCACGGTCCCGACGCTGCGGAGCGGCAAGGGGATCTGCGGCTCGACCAGCGAGACGCGGCCGTCGAAGCGGGAGCGGTAACGCCACAAAAACCGGATGAGAGTACGCTCATCGAGCGCATCTTCAGCGACGACGAGACGCTGCGGATGCCGCCGCCGGAATCGAACAAGCGGCTGTCGCAGGAGCAAAAAGAACTTCTCCGCCGCTGGATTGCTCAAGGGGCGGAGTATCAGCAGCACTGGTCATACGAACCGCCGGTGAAACCAGCGACGGCGGCAGGCGAACATCCGATCGATGCGCTCGTCCAAAAACGTCTGCAGGCGGTCGGCCTGAAACCCTCGCCGGAAGCGCAACGGCGGACGTTGATTCGCCGGCTCTACAGCGATCTGCTCGGTTCGCCACCCACGCCCGAGGAGGTTGCCGCTTTTGAAGCCGATGACCGGCCCGGTGCGTACGAGCTGCTCGTCGAACGGGCGCTCGCCAGTCCGCGTTTCGGCGAACGGATGGCGATTGGTTGGCTCGATGTGGTGCGCTTTGCCGACACGATTGGCTATCACAGCGACAACCCGCGCAACGTCTGGCCCTATCGCGACTATGCAATTCGGAGCTTCAACGAGAACAAACAGTTCGACCGCTTCACCATCGAGCAGATCGCCGGCGACCTGTTGCCCGATGCGACCACCGAGACCCGTGTGGCCTCCGCCTTCAATCGCTTGCTCCTCAGCACCGAGGAAGGAGGCGCCCAGCCGAAGGACTATGAAGCCCGCATGCTCACCGATCGCGTGCGTGCGATCGGGGCCGCCTGGCTCGGGCAAACGACCGGCTGCGCCCAATGCCACGATCACAAGTTCGATCCGATCACGATGCGAGATTTCTACTCGCTCGGGGCGTTCTTTGCGGACATCCAGGAGCCGATCATCGGCCGCCGCGAGGAAGGGATGGTTGTCGCTTTGCCGGAGCAAGAGCAGCGGCTCGCTGAGCTCGATCGGGCGCTCGCCGAAGCAAAGACGCGATACAAGGCGATCGAGCAGCAGCTGAATGCGGCCCAAGCAACTTGGGAATCGCAGTTCGCCGCGGGTGCTGCGCTGCCCGAACTTGTCGAGGGAGCGAAGGCAGCGGAAGCTGCCAAAAAAGAAGCACGAGCCGTAGCCGCAGCCTTAAAAAAGGACTCCAGCTTACGCAGTGCCAAGGAAAAGGCTGCGATCGAGAGTTACTACCGCAACTCTGTCGACCAGGCATACCAAAACGAGCTCAACGCCCTGGCGCAAGCCGAGCGAGAGCGCAAGGCGTTTCACGACACCTTGCCGAAATGCCTGGTCAGCGTCAGCACGGCGAGCAAACGGACTGTTCGCATCCTTCCTCGCGGCAACTGGATGGACGAGAGCGGAGAAGTCGTTCAACCTGCCCTGCCCCACTATCTGCCGCAGCAGGGTTTTGAGGGGCGGTCGCTCAACCGTCTCGATCTCGCCCGCTGGCTGGTCTCGCGCGACAATCCGCTAACCGCCCGCACGGTCATGAACCGCCTCTGGAAGCAGTTCTTTGGCCTCGGATTGAGCAAGGTGCTGGACGACCTGGGGGCTCAGGGAGAACCGCCGCCGAATCAGGAACTGCTGGATTGGCTCGCGTGCGAGTTCATGGACTCCGGCTGGGATATGAAGCACATGGTGCGGTTGATGGTTACGAGCAGGACCTATCGGCAAGTTTCGACTGCCTCTGCCGAATTGCTGGCCGCCGATCCGGAGAATCGGGAGCTCGCCCGGCAGAACGCCTATCGGATGGATGCTGAGTTGGTGCGCGACTACGCCCTGACCATCTCAGGGCTACTGACTCCTACGATTGGCGGCCCAAGCGTGAAGCCGTATCAGCCGGACGGCTATTGGGACAACCTCAACTTCCCAACCCGGCAGTACGTCGCCGACTCCGGGCCCGCCCAGTACCGCCGCGGGCTGTATATCTGGTGGCAGCGATCGTTCCTGCATCCCAGTCTGCTCGCGTTCGACGCTCCCAGCCGCGAGGAAAGCTGCGCCGAACGCAGCCGATCGAGCATCCCCCAGCAAGCGCTCGTGCTGCTCAACGATCCGACGTATGTCGAGGCGTCTCGAGCTTTCGCTGCGAGAATTCTTGGAGAGTGTGATGCCTCGACGGAGGAACGGGTGGCCTGGGCCTGGCAACAAGCCTTGCAGCGAAATCCGACGAGCGAAGAACGCGATTTGGTAGTAAAGCTGTTGGCGAAACACCGCGACGAATATCGCCGCAACCCTCAACGGGCGGAAATGCTCCTGCGTGTGGGGATCCGACCCGATCCGGCCTCGATCGACCCGGTCGAGCTAGCCGCCTGGACTCATATTGCCCGGGTCATCCTCAACTTGCACGAGACCATCACGCGGTCGTAATCGCGAGAGCTGCCATGCCCGCCCCAAATTCGCTCGCCAGCCGCCGCCAGTTTCTCGCCCGTTCTTCACAGGGACTATTCGGCGTCGCGCTCGCTTCGCTGCTTCAGCCGAGCCGGCTCGACGCCGCGCCTGCGCAGGGAGTGCTTGGCAAACTGCCACTGCCCCAGAAAGCAAAACGCGTCATCTGGTTGACGATGGCTGGCGGCCCGTCCCATCTGGAGCTTTTCGATCGCAAACCAAAACTCACCCAGCTGAGCGGCGAGCGAATGCCCGAGAGCTTCACCCGCGGCCAGCAGCTTGCCCAGCTCCAGGGACAAGAGCTGTTCTGCCTCGGTCCCATGTTTCCTTTCAAGAAATACGGCAGCAACGGGACAGAAATCAGCGAGCTATTGCCCCACATCGGCGGCGCAATCGACGACATCTGTCTGGTGCGGTCGATGACCACCGAGGCGATCAACCACGATCCGGCCCACATGTTTATGAACACCGGTTCGCAGATCGCCGGCCGGCCGAGTATGGGCGCCTGGGTGAATTATGGGCTAGGAAGCGAATCGGAAAATCTGCCGGGCTTCGTCGTGCTGGTGTCGACTGGCCAGGGACGCTCGCCACAGCCAATCTCCGCCCGGCAGTGGAGCGCTGGTTTCCTGCCCAGTCGCTTTCAGGGCGTTCAGCTTCGCTCCCAAGGGGAACCGGTGCTCTACCTCAGCACGCCCCCCGGAGTGTCGAAGGAACAACAGGCGGCCGACGTCGAGATCATCAACGCTCTCAACCGCCATCGTGATACCGTAGTGCACGATCGGGAAATCGCCACGCGGATTGCGCAATATGAGATGGCGTTTCAGATGCAGACCAGCGTTCCCGAGCTGATGGATCTCACGCAGGAGGACGCTCGCACGATCGCCCGCTACGGCTGTGCACCGGGCGACGGATCGTTCGCTTCCAACTGCCTGCTCGCCCGACGGCTGGCCGAGCGCGGAGTGCGTTTCATTCAGCTCTATCACCGCGATTGGGACCATCACAGCCTGCTGCGCGAAGAATTGCCCCTCCGGGCCAAGGAGGTCGACCAGGCGTCGGCCGCTTTACTCGCCGACCTGAAACATCTTGGCATGCTCGACGACACGTTGGTCGTCTGGTCGGGCGAATTTGGGCGGACGCCCATGTCGCAGGGAAACAAGGGGCCTATCGGCAGGGATCATCACAACCGCTCGATGTCGATGTGGCTGGCCGGCGCGGGAATTCGCGGCGGCATGGTCTATGGAGCGACCGACGAACTGGGCTACGCCGCGGTTGAGAATGTGTGCACCGTTCACGATCTGCACGCCACGATGCTGCATCAACTGGGCGTTCAGCACGAAGCCTTCAGCGTCAAGTTTCAGGGGCTCGACGCGAAGCTCACCGGCGTCGAAAAAGCGAACGTGCTGCGCGATATCCTGGCGTGATGCCGGCAACGACTGTTTGAGCTTCTGCGTCAATCGCGTGCCGAAACTCGGGCGCTGGCAGTCCCGCTACTTCGTACGGCGCAGGATGGCGTTCACCGGATAATGGTCCGATGGCGTCCGGCCGTCGCTGGATGTGCGATCGATATCGGCCGAGAGGATCTTCCAATCCTTGGTAACCGCGATCCAATCAATGCGGCCCCCTTCGGTTCTGCCAGCCTTGAAGCCGGAGAAGGTGCCTTCGTTGCGCAATCGTTCCGGGTGCATCGCGCGGTAGGTGTCGACCACCGGGGATTCGGCGCCGAACAGAGCGTTGTACGGCGGGCTCGCTTCCGCTGCATTGAAATCGCCGGTGATCACGGTCGAACAACCCTTTCCGAGTTCCTCGATCTGACGTCGCAACAGCCGGGCCGATTCGAGACGGGCGGACTTGCCGATGTGGTCGAAATGGGTGTTGATGAACAGAATCGGCTGGCCGTCCGGCTGGCGTTTGTCCTGCAGTTTCAGCCAGGTGGCCATCCGCGGCAATGAACTATCCCAGCTCTTGCTCCCAACTTGATCGGGCGTCTCGCTGAGCCAGAAATGGCCAGAATCGAGTTTCTCGAAGCGGTCCTTCTTGTAGAAGACCGCCATCATCTCCCCTTTGTCCCCGCCGTCGTCCCGTCCGACGCCCAGCGAGCCATACTCAGGGATATGCTCGGCCAGGTAGTCACGCTGGAAACCAATGCACTCCTGCGTTCCCAGCAGATCGGGCGAAAAGGCGCGGATGGTTTCAACGACCTTCTCTTTCCGCTTATCCCAATGATTCTCGCCATCCCGCGCGGTGCCAAAGCGGATGTTGAAGCTCATCACGCGCAGGTCGCCCTGCGCGGGCTCCTCCGCGGAGGCAATTCCGAACGAAGCAAGGCCAACCAGGAAGAGTGCGACAATTGAACGGACCATTGGCACGGGAGTGTTCCTCGGGAGAGATGCTGACAAGACCGGAACTGCCATCAGTCTAGCGGCCGATCGTCAGCCAGGCAGCCGTATGTTCGCCAGCCAGAGGTTTGGCGAGATCGAAGGTTGCAACCCGGCGTCGCTGACTTTCCGCGGCCACGCCTTCGATGCGGATTGGACCATCGGGCAGCATCGCCCGGTCCCCTTCAGCTTTCAGGATCAGCTTGACCGATTTGCTGCTGTCTCCTTTGGCCTCCGAAGTGACCGTTTCACACGAAACGTCCTCGGGCAGGCCAGCGACTCGAATGTGGATCGGCTCGGCGAAGCCGTCGCGGCGGTCAATTGTCACCGGAATCTCGAGCGGTTTGTCGGTTGGCAGCACGAAGTTATCAGCCGAAAGCGTCAGGCTGAAGTCCGAAGCCTGTTCGATGTTGAGGCGATAGATGAAGTCGAGCCCGCCGTGTCGGTTCAGATCACGGACGACGACGCGATACTTGCCATCGGCGGGCGGATTGAACGTGAGCTGCGGGTCGCGCTCTCGTCGAGCATCGTCGATTTCCGTCAGTTACTTGCCGGCGCTATCCCAGACCGACAGGTGTGGGTCCCAGGGAAATCCCAGCGAGCTCCCCTCGACGGCGATGTGCAGCTTTGATCCCTTCTTGACTTCCAGCTCAAAGCTGTGAATCGAGCCTGGCTGACTCAACTGGCCGGTAACGACAGCTGGGACCGGAATCGGCTGCGGTTTCTCGAGGCTGATGTCCGGCGCCGCGACCAGAACGGTTGACTCGACGCGAGCGAGTTGCACGAAGCCGAGCGCCTCAGGGTGCGTTGCGGTGACGGATCGCTGATCGACTGGTGATTGATCCCCTTCCAGGGCTGGGATATCGCTTGCGAGTCCAGCCGATGGAAGGTTGTAGCCGACGTAATTGAGTTTTGTCGATTCGCTTCCCACGGCCGCCATGGGCAATGTGGCGAGGACCACTGGTCCCGTCGTGAGCGTCAGGCGATAGACGTAGCTGTCCGCTCCGGAGTAACCGATTGTGCTGTTGGGCTCGGAGGGGAATCCGAAGATGCGCACCAAATAATCGCCGTCCTTGGGCGCCGTGAAGGCAAGCCGTGGATCGAGACCGACGGAATCGTGCTCCTGTTGTAGGATATAGGCTTCGACCTGCGGTGGGGCGTCGGCGAGCGCCTTCCGCTCGCTCAGTTCGCAGACCTGCAGCACCGAATCCACCGGCGAGCCAAGCAGCGTGTGCGTTTGCAGGGAGGCGACCAGCGTCTCGCCTTGCTTGAGCGTTACTTTGAAGGAATCGAGGTCGCCCCCTTTTTGCAGCCGGCCGTTGATGACCGTTCCCGCCGTGACTTGCTGCGGGTTGCTGGGGGCATTGTTGGGTTCCTTTTCTTCGATCTCTGCGAGAGTCCCGAGGATGAAGGGCTGAAGCGTCGAAGCCCCCGCAGCGCTGTAGAACCGCAGCCAGGCGACGCTAGGCCGGGCGTCGCTCGCGATCTGAACGGTCACTTTCCCCTTGTCAGATCCTGCGGTCGCGGCGACCCCAGGATGGTCCGACCAGATATTCACCGGCCAGTCGGGGAATTCGCCCGAGAGAGTGACTTCAACGGACTGGCCAATCTGGCCGCCCGCTGGAAAGAGATAATTCACCTTGGGAGGGGCGGCCTGCGCCACGCCTGTCGCGAGCAGCAGCCCGAGGCCAATCACCAGAGATCGGCCAAGCGATTTCAATTCGATCGAGCGCACAGATCAGCCCATCAGTTCGTGAATCGGGTTTCGGTCGCTCACGAGGTGGACGGGCCGCCCTTCGTGCGTGTAGTAGATCTTGTTGGGGTCCATCCCGAGCTTGGTGTAGACCGTCGAGACAAAGTTCTCTGGCGACAGTACGCGTTCGACCGCGGCAAAGCCCTTCTTGTCCGTTGCGCCTACGACCTGGCCGCCGGGAGTTCCGCCGCCCGCGAACAGCACGCTCATGGCATTGGACCAGTGATCTCGGCCGCCATCCTTGTTGATCTGCGGAGTGCGACCGAATTCGCCCAACGCGATGACCATCGTCGAGTCGAGCAGGCCTCGCTCGTCGAGGTCGCTGATCAGAGCCGCCACCGTGTTGTCCCAGTTCGGCATCCGCTTGTTGTAGCTGTCGAACAGGTTGGTGTGATGGTCCCAGCCGCCGTCATAGAGGGTGATGAACGGCACGCCGGCTTCGACCAGCCGACGCGCGA
>JAEZAS010000273.1 GCA_023430365.1 Planctomycetota bacterium | reverse complement strand
CGCCAACCGTCGCAACGAGCGGCAGCGTCGGCCAGCAGCGGCTATCAGGTTCGGAGAGAGTCATTCGAGTGGTTCACACTCGAGCCAGAATAGCTTCGCCGCCGCCCGGCGGGAATGGCGAGTTTTTCCACTCGGAGCCAGAAATCGCCGCTCGCAGGGAGGGCAGCAGCCCCGGCCGTGCCGAAAAGAACCCCGGCTCAGCGATCGCCGGATTAAACAGCATTTGCCATGAAGCCGAGAGCGGCGGCGTCAGTCCCGGACAGGCACCGGGCCGCAGCGGAGCATCGATGGCCGTGGCCTGCCCCGTCTGGAGCGCCTCCAGCGCCCGACCGGCGAGCATTTGACCGGTCGCTAATTCCCCCGCCAGGCCGAAGGCCAGCCATGGGTCGGGATTGCGCACCAAAGGAGTGAACCGTAGCTCGTCCACCAGTTCGGCCGCCAACATGCGATTCAATAGCTCGGGACATTGCACGAGCCGGTCTTCGAACATCTGAGCTGGGGTGAGCCCGCGACCGTCCGTCCGGGGAGAGGCAAACACAGCCCCCACGCGCACCAGGTCGTCTCCTACCCTCGTCAGCGAGCACCAGCCGTCGCCGTCGAGCGGACGAAAGGCGGTGGCGGGCGCCGTGGCCGGCTTTACGTTTCGGTAGCTCGCGGTGACGGCCGACCAGCCGGCAACCGTACTCGTTCTTTCTCGGCCATCGATGACGAGGGACGCGCCGTAGGTGCAGGTGGGTCCGGCGGTCGACGAACAATGCACGCGCCAGGTTTCCAGATCGGGCCGGTCGATTTCGACCTCGTCCCCCGTGCGTTCGATCCGCGCTCCTTCGCAGTGCAGCGTCTCAATGAGCCGCGGCTCCAGGACCGAACGCGACACGCGTTCGACCGAGCGCACAGGGGGTTCCGCGCCGAGCGATAAGAGGATGTTGCCCGAAGCGTCCAGTAACTGAAGCGAGCTGCCGATGGCTGTCGTGGGGCTGGTCAGCCGGTCAAACAGCTTCATCTTTGCCAACGTCGAGCGACTCTCGGGCAACAGCCAGTCGCCACAAGTCCGTGGGCTGTCAGGCCCGGCGAGTACAAAGACCTTGACCCCGGCTTGGGCCAGGAGCGTAGCGGCGACGAGCGAGACTACATCTCGGCCGACGATAATACAGTCGCAAGTGTCCGTCATGGCGCTTCGACCGCGAGGAAGGAGTTGCGGGGCGGGCGAGTTTTTCGGCGTTCGTAGGTGGGCGCTCTCGGTTCGAGCCGCATCAGGCGGGCGTCGAACAGAAGCGTAAACGAATGCGGGCAGGCGAACTAGCTTAACAAGTTCAAACGGGCGCTGCGATCTCTAAAAGTTCAACCGCCGGCTCGCCGTTGAGGTGAATCAATGCCGTCCGGCCATAGACGACTTCGCCGGCCGGTCGGCTGAAGAGCCGGGCAAGGTCTCCTCCCATCCTCACTCGCCAGAGAGCAACCAGCTCGACCTCGCGCAGCACGTTGTGCTTGATCAACACCCGGCCGAGCGGCGTGCGCTGGCTTTCGATTTCGGCGCGAACTTCGTCGCTCAGGAAATTGAGGTTCAGACGGGGAATGCCGAACTGAACCACGCGGCCATCGGATTGCCGGCTGAGCAAGATCTTGCGTGAATAACGCGAGCCATCGTGCCGGGTGGCGAGCACGCGCACATCGACTGGGCTGCCGTGGAACTCCTCCATCGTCACCGTCATGTGAGCATGATGGGCGAGCAGCTCGCGGTAGGGAGTCGGTATCTCCGCGGCGGAGACTTGCTCGAAGGTTCCGAGTTCGGCGGGGTTCTCGTAGAACAGCGCCACCAGAGTCGAGAGATCGGGCAGCAAAGGCGGGCTGATGCTCATCGAGTGGTCGTGGTGGGAGGAATCGGTCGGTAAACGTGCCACCCGCAGCCGCCGGGCCCGGGCACTAACGCTGCATTTCCATTTGTATCTGCACAACCGGCTTCGGCGGCGTCTCGGCGTGCGGCCGAGCTGTGTCGAGAACCGAATCGATCAGATAGTAGAACAGCCGGCGCAGTTCTTCCGGCTGAAGCTCGTCGGCGATTTTTTCCGCTCGCTCCTGGTGTTTTTCGATCAGCCGCTGTGCCTTCTCAAAGACGCCCGCTTGTTGATAGAGCTGGCGCACGCGAGCGATGCGCTCGGTAGCCGAACGGCGATCGTCCGAGGCGAGCGATAGCAGCTCTTCCTGCTGGGCAGCAGGCAAGGCTTCGAGCGCGAGAGCCCAAAGCACGGTGGGACGGCCGCCGAGGGTGTCGCCGCCGGCGGAGAGCTTGTTGTGATCGTCCCCTTCCCAGTCGTTCAGATCGTTGAGGATCTGGAACGCAACGCCCAGGTTGCGAGCGAACTGCTTCACCGGTTCCGCATAGTCGGTCGCGGGCCCGGCGAGACGCACGCCCGTGTAGAGGGCCGCTTCAAACGCGGGCGACGTCTTGAGAGCGTAGATCTTCAGGGCATCGAGCGGCTTCAAGCGCTTGTTGAGGGCGTCGCGCCACAGCAACTCGGCCCCCTGCCCTTCCGAAAGGCGCAGGTGAGCGTCGGCCAGGCAATCGAGGATGTCGGCCGCCGTGTCGGGACCGAGCGCCGCCGCTTCCCGGCTGACGAGCCGATAGCCCATGCCGATCAGGTAGTCGCCCACATTGATCGCCGTCGGTGCTCCAAACCGCTTGTGAACGGTTTCCTCACCGTAGCGGAAGGCGTCGTTGTCTTCGATGTCGTCGTGAACGAGCGAGGCCTTGTGGAAGGTCTCAATCGACATCGCTGCTCGTTTCACTGCGTCGGGCAGTTGCGCGAGATGCTCGCCGCCTTGAGCCGTGGTGCCATGTCCGCCGGTCAACGCGTCATGCACGGCGAGTGTGATGAAAGGGCGCGAATACTTGCCACCCTTCGCCAGGAAGTCGTGGGCGATGGCCTCGGTCGCCGCAATCGGATCGATCGCCGACAGGCCCTCGCCATTCACTTCCGACAACCGCTTGCCGCCGCGGAGGCGCGGCACCAGCCGTTCGAGTTCGTCCGCCTTGAAGAGGTTCGAGGCGGCCCGCAGCAGGTGCACGTAGGTGCGGGTCGATTCCGACGACTGTTCCTGCTGCACGTTGATCATCCGCATCACCCAGTCTTCGTCGACCGAGGTGTTGCGGCAGTCGCTCGAAAGAAGCGGCACCGCCATGCAAGGAATGCCGGCGAGCAGAATTTTGTCGATCGCCTTTTCCAGTACGTTGAGGCAAGCGACTCCGACGATCGCATCGACGTGGCCGCTCACGATGATCTTCAACACGATCGGCGAGCCTTCGGCCACGAGCACCTTGTAGCCCTGCGCTTCGGCGGTCGAGCGGAAATCGGCGATGCTGCACGCGCCGCACTTCTTGCACTCCAGTCCGAACTCGTCGTAGTCGGCGGGGCAACCTTCGGCGTGCTTCAGGCAGTGAGGCAGCAGGAACAGGCGGCGCGAAGGTGGAATCGCCGCCACTTGCTCTTTGTAGAATTCGCTGGCGAGCACGACCATCGTCCAGCCGACGAAGCCCTCCGGCTGGCCGGCCTCGGTCAGCAATCCGCGGGCGAGCGTTTCCATCTCGTCCTTGGTCAGCGGACGAGACTTATCGAGCCTGGCCGTCAGCGCGGCGCAACGAGCCTGAAGCGAGTCGCGGAGTTCACGAGTTTCGGGAACGAGCTTCAAATGCGACGTCTGCCGCCGCTTCGATCGGCGGGGAGCTTCCCCAGCCAGTTCGGGCGGCGTGGCGTCGGGAAACGTCTGAGTGAGCGGTGCGAAAGCCAAGCGTGCATCCTCAGGTAGTCGTGCCGGGTCGTTCCGTGCTGTGAGATTAAACACTCGTCAAACCGAATCAGGTCGGCATGGGGATGCCAGGCTGGAGGGTTTGCGGAGAACTCGCCGCAATGCGAGTCGCCCGCCCCACGGCGCCGACCGTAAACAGCAGCGGATACAACCGCTCGTAGTACCACAGTTTAGCGAAGTAAAAACCAATAGGCGAGCATTGGCGGTGCTGAGACTGCTCGATTTTGTCGACAAGCCACTCAACCCCTTTGGTGAGGGAGGCTTCGAGCATTTCCGCTTCGCGGCAACCGAGGAGCGCTTCGACAGCCAGCGCCGTCTCTTCCACGCTGCTGCAGACCGCTCCCTTCACACACTCCCGCACCAGATGCGCCGGTTCGTCGGGTTTTGACTGCGGCGGCAGAAAGCCGCCCCCCCACCCATGATCGGCATTTTGATTCGCCAGTAGCCAGGCTCGCGCCCGCCGCGCCTCCGGCTCTCGCGCGTGGCCCGTTTCGCCGTAGGCCAGCAGCACCTTCGAGGTTCCGTAAATCGGATTCTCCTCGTCGGGGTGATCCTGATTGCCGAACCAGAGAGGAACCCAGCTGCCATCAGGCCGCTGAGCGTAGCCGAGAAAACCGAAGCCACGCCGAGTCGCCTTGGCGATGGCCGCCGACGTCACCCCGGCGCGCTGAAACGGTTCGCTCGCCAGTTGATGGCTCCAGGCGTGCATCGCGCGCAAGGCGTGTGCCGTCAGATCCGTGCCGCTGCGATCGAACGGCAGCTTGCCCCATCCCCGGCAAAACGTCGGCCAACCGCCGTCGCGGTTTTGCAAATCGAGCAGCCAACGCAAGCCCATGGCGGCTGCTTCGACTATGCGGGCACGCTCTTCGCCCCCACAGTGCTGCGACTTGAACCAATGGGCCAGCGCGAGCAGCGCACCGGGCGTGTCGTCGGCGTCCGGCACCGCTCCACTCAAATCGCTCCAGCCCCAGCCGCCCGGTGCGGCGCCAGTGAACGGATGTCGCACGCGATGCTGACACGCCAGCAGCCAGTCGATTGTCCCGCGAGGGCCGTTGGTCGCCTCCGGGTGATCGTGCCGCGCAGCATGGTCTCCGACGGGAAGCGCGGCCAGATCTTCGCCCGATACGGCGAGAGCGTTGAGCGCGAGCGAAGTGTTCCAGGTGGCCAGGTTCGTATCGATCGGCCAACTCCCATCGGGACGAACCGATTCGACCAAGAACTGAATCCCCTGACGAGCCACCGCATGCTCGGCGCGCCCGGTCGACGCCAGGCTCATCAGCACGAAACTCGTCAGCGGAACCGCCTCGAGATATCCACCGCTCGCCGGCTGCATCCGCTCCAGGACGCGGAGGCTGGGCGAGACCGAAAAGTGCCGCACGAGGCGCGCGAGTGGATTGAGAGGCGGCTGATGAACGAACTTCGCCTGCCCGATGCCGACGAGCGCGGGAATGGCATAGCTGACAACCGGTAACTGCAAAAAGCGGTAGAGCGACTGCGGCACCACGGCGGCTTCGAACGGCAGCGACGAAACCTCGCTCCACTCCACCATGCCCGCGAGAGCCGCGTTGGTCAGAATCGGCACCACGAATGTCTTGTCGACGCCATACCGCCGCCGCAGCGCTGGAATGCCTCCGGTGCGGTCGATGTAGGCGATTGTGCGCGTGACGAGGCCGGCATGCTGCCGTTCCTCACCGGCCAGATGAAGCGCGGCGACGACGAGCATCGAGGTGGCGATGTTCGAATGGCTCAGGTCGGTATCGCCAAAGCCGCCGTCATCGTTCTGGCGGGCTGCCAACCACTCAATTCCGCCGGAAATCAATTGATCGAGGACGCCGCGATCCGCAATCTGGCTGTTCTTGCGCACCAGCGACAGCGCGCTGATCGCGGTTGCCGTGGAGAGCGCGGAACTGGCGAGTTCGCCGACCCAATGTCCGCCGGTGTTCTCGGGAAACACTCGTTCGGAGAGCAGTTCGTCGCGGACTTTCTGGTAGGCGGCTTGCAGGCGGGCGGGGTCGAGCATCACCTCGTTATGATTGGCCATCGCGAGGCATTCAAGATGGGGGAGAACGCCCCCTACTGCGCGCCGACCGTCTGGTCGGGAGTCGACTGGCGGTCGATGGCCGCTTCCACGCGTTCCGCCATCGCGCATAACCGATCCACGCTGCGGCCGTAGAGCGAATCGAGCCGGTCGAGAAACTCCTGCGATTTGACCATCACACCCTGCAGGCTGTTGGCCGCTGGAAGCGTGGGGAGCAGGTGCCGGGCCACCGTCGACCGACTTTCTTCGGGGAACGGATACTCGAGATGTTCGAACAAGGCGTGCACGGCCTGCAACTCACGATAGACGCGTGTCGTCCGCCGCTGCAACTCCTGCATCACCGCAGGCCCCGGCGTCGTACCGCGGGCATGCTCGACGATCGCTTTCAGTCGCGCCTGATCGGTGCGCAGCCGATGGATGTCTTCCAGGTTGCCCGCCACGCTGGAAACGACCAGCAGCAGCCGCTCGCATTCGCCCGGACGGGCTTTCACTTCTTCCAGCAGCGACGCGAACGCAGGCGCATGCAGCAGCGTGAGCGCCGCATGCAGCCGTTGTCCCGCCGACCACTCGAATCCTTCCAGCTGGGCGGCGAGCGAATCCAAATTGGTGTTGCAACTCGTCCGCACATCGCGAGCCTGATGCAGCGACGCGAACGAAATCGAAAACAGCTCGCGCTTCGGCTCGAGCCCCGCCTTGAACAGAGCAATCGCCCGACTCGCTTCGACATACTGCTGATCGGCCGTGGCGTAGAGCGAATAGTCGGCCGAGTAAGCTTCGGCCATTCGGCGCATCTGCTCCCGCTGGTGCTGAAGCTGGGCCTGCACGAGTTGCAGATTGGCCGGCGGATGCACCTGGGGCGCAGGCAACTTGACAGGACGCAGCGGGCCGAAGGCGTCGAGGAAAAATCGCCGCCGCGCTTCGGACGCCTGCTCCTGCATCGTCTGGCAATCGATCAATTCTTCCACCCGCTTGATCGCCGAGTTGCGCAGCGAGGAACCAAAAAGCTCGGTGTAGTAGGCGCGCGTCACCTTGCGAGCCGTTTGCACAAAATCCACGAAGAGCGCCGGCGGCGACAGATGGTTTTGTAGCACTCCGGGCGCACGCTCGGCCCGCGCCACAGCGATCCGCTGCTTGTCGCTGGGGCGTGGGTCCAGTGGCCCGGTGCGGAACCGGTCGATCAGGTCGAGCACGGTCTGCTGCACTTCGGCGGGCTGCTGCGCCACGGTCGCGACGACGAATTTCGGCAGATTGTCCGGCAAGCACTCGGCCAGGCGAAACATCTCCAAATCCGACTGCGCGCCGCGGAGAGCGTACTGCAACAGGACTCGCCGCTTGCAGGCGCGCTCGAACGCGTCGCTGCCGGCGAGCCGCGTCTGATACTTATCGGCGTTGAGTTCCATCTGTCGCATCAACACACCGGACAGCCCATGCGCAAACACCATGAACAGCCACGGCACGCAGCGGACAACCCAGATGCCCGTGCGCAGCGGCAAGAGCAGCCAACCGCCCACCGGACCAAGTCGGCTGGAGGCGCGCAGCAAGGCGAGGTCCCAGGCGTCGCGCTCGGTGACGATCTGTTGGAACCATTCGCTGACCGAGCGAATGATGTAGGCGCGTCGCTTGCCGCTGTCGCGAGTGAACAAAGCCAGTTCGTGCGCGATCAAACCGCCGAACTCGTCCAGCTTCAGTCCTTCGACCAGCGGCAAGCCGATCCGGAGCACCAGGCTCTTGCCGAAGGGAGCCCGCCAACCCTTCGGCGGACCAGCCTCGACATAGATATCGCAATTGAGTTCGATCCGCTGGGGCATTGCCGCGTGAACCTCGCGGGCAATGCGCTGGACGAACTCGGTCAGCAGCGGCTCCTCACTCGCCGACACAGGCACGCTGGTCTGCCCGGTGCGAGCCGCGGGGGCGAGAATCGTCTCGGCCAGCAGGAGCGCGCCGATCAAGCCAAGCGACACCGCGGTAAGATACAAGACGATGTCGACCAGACTCCCCTGCTCGCCAAACACATCGAGCCCGGCAAACGCAAACCAGCCGACCGCAAGGAAGGCGGCTACCACCGTGCAGTAATACAGAAGGGCGAGCGCCACGACGTAGGCCGCGACGAAAAACACCGCCATGCGATAGCCCGGGGAGACGGCTACGGGATCAATTGAACCGCGAAACACCGGGTCGAGAGCGGGACGGACCGAAGGAGTTCCGGCAGCGGGCGTGGAGCTGGCCGGGCTAGATGCGGCCGAAGCAAGGGCGGCACGGGCAGGCTGCGGTCGGCCGTTGGTGGTCAACGTCTCGTCGGCGGCGTTGGAAAGCGTATCCGAAGTGGAGGTAGGGATGCGCAGCGTCGCCCCACACTTTGGGCACTTGCCTTTTGTGCCCGCCATGTCGTCTCGAACATTCAAACGGGCCTGGCAGCCCTGGCATGTAACGGCGATTCCCACGCCACTAGTCCTAACCAGAACGTCAGGAATGAGGAAGGAAACCGCATTATACGGCCCTGCCAAACGTCATGACAGGGCAAAATTGCGCGAAACCGCAGGGATTTGCCTGCGTTCCGAAAGTGCCAGCACTCGCCGCGCATCACTCAGGCTACGGTGTTTCAGCCGGCGGCGCACCATCTTCGGCTGTTCGCCTGCGGACGCGGAGCGCGTCGAACACGGTGGCGATCTGGGTCTGCGGCAGCGGAGCGGAATAGAGGTAATAGCGGTTGCGGTCCGCGGCGAGGGTGATCACCTCGCCCTCGCGGTAGATACGTCGCGGCTCGCCGCGCGAGCGCTGCAGGTTGTACGCTTCGCGAGCCGAGGTCAGTTCAAGCAGCACCTGCCCGCCGAGCAGCAATCCGCGATTCTCCGGCAACCACGAAATCTCGGGCCCTTGCGAACTGAAGCCGAGCGAACGGGCCTCGATGCGCTCGTCGACCGTGAGATTGCCAGTCGCTACGTCGATCACGCGCAAGTCGGACCGAAAGCTGGAGCCCTCGATGCTTGCTAGCAATTTCCCATCGGGGGAAAAACAGAGGCGGGCCTGGCCGCGGGCTTCGTCGCTCAGCGGGGCTCGACCAACGACCTGGCCGGTGGTCAGGTCAATGAAGATCAGCTCGTCCTGCACCGGATAGGCGGCGAACTTGCCGCCGGGACTGATCGTCAGGTGCTTGAGTTCGGCCCCCTGGCTCACGTCGAGTTGGTTGAGATCGATCTCGCGAATCAATTTGCCGCTGGCCACTTCCCACACGCTGAGCACGTGCGTTTGGTGTCCGCCGAAGCGTGGGCCGACGGCGTGAGCCGTGACGAACTGCTGCGGGCCGGCGAACAGAACCTTGTGGAAGGCGCCGCACTTCAACTCGATTCGCGGCTGCGCCTCACCGGTGACAAAGGAAACGGCCGCAATCCGCACCCGGTGCTGCTGAGAGCCTTCGTCGACGCGGGGCATCGCTACATACTGGCCGTCGACGCTCACTAGCGCCTTGTCCGGCGCCAGGCCGAAGAGCGTGACCTTCTTCCCAACCGCCAGCCCGATCTTCAGATCGTACATCGTGCATTCGGGCCGGCTGTTGTCGCCGCTCCAGGCCAGCACAAACCGGCTGGCCTCGGCGGGAAAGATGATTTGCGGATTCGGGCCGCTCAGCGGAATCTTGAAACTGCTTTCCTTCAGCTCCAGCGGCAGCGGCGACGGATTTGGATGGACAGCCCACGAGAGGGACGCCTGCGGCTCGAGCACGGCAACCGCCGGAGCAGTAGTGGCAGCGGCCGTTGCAGCGCCAGGCGAAGCCGAACCGCCCGTAGAACCTTCGTCACCGGATCCGCTCGATGATGCTGGGCCGTTGCCGCCAGTGGGCGTTGGCGTCCGTCTGGCGAAAGTCGTCGGTGGGGCAACTTGCTGAAATGGATCCTCCGCTGGATTGAACGGAGGTGGAGACCAGCCGGGAGACGGCGTTGGCCGGTGCTTGCTGAAGTGGGCCGGCGGAATGGAAGTGCGTGGGCCCGATGGCTCCTGAATGAAACCGCCGGCGGCAGGCGCAAGGGCGACTGAAGTCGTGTTTGAACCGCCGCTGCCCATGCTCCACACGATCAGGATTAAGAGAGAAACGACGCATAGCAGGCCTGCCCCACCACCGACGATCCACGTCGTTGGCAGTCCGGTTCGATGCTGGTAAGTACGCGGCCCCAACAGTTCCTTCAGTGGATCGTCGGGCCGAAGCAGTTCGAGTTGCGGCTGAACCGGAACCAGCATCGTCGAGCTGGCGGCCCCGAGCGGCGTCAGCGCGGGTTGGCCGACAAGCGAGGCAATCGGAACCGAAGCGAACGGAACTTCGACCGCCGTGCGGCAACCCTGACAACGAGCCCTGCGGCCGGCGAGTTGGTCGGGAGCGGCTAAGATGGCTCCGCAGTGGATACAGTGAAAGACGATCGACATCGCCAGCGGCTCCGCTGCGGCAGTTCAGGACGCCAATTCGCGGGCGCTTCGCGCAGACGGCCCTTTCCTCAGAGGAAACCATGCCGCAGCCCGCCAACATAGTCTCCCCCGGTAAGGCGAGCAAATCAGCGCGAGACGTGCGAGGCAGCCAACTTTTTCCAGCCCGCAGCATGGCGGAACCGCGCACAAATCGGCCGATTCGTGCGGCGTTCCGCCAGTAAACCTTGCCGACGGCAAGGCAGTTTGAGGGTGGAATCGGTCGCCCGAGCCTGCCTTTCCCGGCAAGGTTTCACCAGCTTCTAAGAAGCGCAAGGTCTTCCCAACGGTTGCCGTAAACCACTGGCAGAAAATTATTTGCGAACGTTCAAGGCGGCTCCCAGGACCCGACGATACCGTAGTTGTCGCCGAGAAACCTGGCCTTGGCCGGGCGACCTGGCGGCAAGTGAACCGGAGCGGACAAATATATCGAGTCAGGAAGACTCGACCGGTTCTGGTGCTTGTTTCCCCGTTCTGTGCGAGCCGCCGACCCACCACCCAACGGTTCGCACCTGGCCCACCAAAACTGCACACCCCGTCGGTTCAACCGTTCGCACCGCTCCCCGCGGGCAACCAAGAACCTGTCCACGTGGAACTGCTTCGGCTGCGTCCCTCTAGCGCGGCGGATTCACGACCACAACCCTGATCGGCCGGACCGGGACCTGCGCCAGTTCGATGGTTCCATCGTTTAGGAGACGTCGCTCGATGAAATGGAACATTCTCGTTAGCTCGTTGGTACTCGGCCTGGCCGTCTGTACCCAAGGCTTTGGTTTCGAGTTGCTGGACCGGATGCTCGGCGCCAGCGGTTGCGGTTGCGAAAGCAGCTGCTGCGAAACGCAATGCTGCAATGTGAAACCTTGCTGTGACAGCGGCTGCGGCCACCGTCACCACCGCAACAAGTGCTGCAAGAAGTCGTGCTGCGACACCGGCTGCAACAGCTGTGGCGCTCCGGCTTGTGGCGCTCCGGCTTGTGGCGCTCCGGCCTGTGCGGCTCCCGCTTGTGCGGCTGCTGCTCCGACCTGTGCGGCTGCTCAGCCCACCTGTGGTGTGGCTCCGTCTTGCGGTTGCGAACAGCCCTGCAACAACGGCTGCTGCCAGAAGAGCTGCTGCCACAAGCGTGGCTGCCTGCTGGACCGCATCTTCTGCTGCCACAAGCGGTGCCCGAAGAACAAGTGCCGCTTCGGTGGCTGCCACAATGGTTGCTGCGATAATGGCTGCAACCAGGGCTGTGGCGCTCCGGCTTGCGGTGCCGCTGCCCCGACCTGCGGTGCTCCGGCCTGTGCCGCTCCGGCCCCTGTGGCCTGTGCTGCTCCGGCTCCGACCTGTGCCGCTCCGGCTCCGGCTCCTGCTCAGCCCACCTGTGCGGCTGCTCAGCCGACCTGCGGTGCGGTTGGCCCGTCTTGCGACTACGGCCCGGCTGCTGCCCCGGCCGCTGGTGGCGACGTGCCCCCGGCTCCTCCGGCTCCGGTGGTCGATCCTTCGGCCTTCATTCCGACTCAGCGTCGGGTCGTTCACGCCAGCACCAGCTTGGTCCGCTAAGCTGACGCTGGCCTAGAGGCTGCGACGAGAGACGGCCTGCCCGGTGCAAATCGGGCAGGCCGTTCTTTTTTTCTTGGCGGACAAAAAGAGTTTTCAGTTATCAGCTGTCAGTTCCGAACGGTCGGTTGGCCTCGAAGCCAAGATCGCCGCCGATTGCCTCTGACTGAAAACTGACAACTGATAACTGACTGCTTGTCGCGTCCCGCTTCCTCGGGCAAGATCACTACGTCCGGCCTGGGTTGAACAGGCCCGTGAGTCTGGCTGTTGGATGGAAGGTTCGGAGATGAAGATTTTGCTGGCCGTCGACGGTTCTCCCTGCAGCGAAGCAGCGGTCGAGGAAATTTGCTCGCGCCCCTGGCCCGCCGGGAGTGAAGTGCGGGTGCTCGTCGTCGACGGCCCGCTCGAGGACCCGATTCGTTACAGCACGTCAAGCACAGTCTTTGACGAGTTGGTTCTCCAACTCCGCAGTGCTGCCAACGGCCATCTCAACCGGGCGGTCGAAGCGATCCGCCTCCGAGCGCCACAACTGACCGTCTCGTCTTGCCTGCGCGAAGGGCGTCCGAAGCAGGAGATCCTGAACGAAATCGAACAGTGGGGAGCCGACCTGGTGGTCGTTGGTTCCAATGGCTACGGGGCCATCGGCCGGATCTTGCTCGGCTCGGTATCGCTGGCCGTGGCGAGCCACGCCCCCTGCAACGTACTGATCGTCCGTTCGCAGGCCTGTCGGGCGGCTGCTCAACCGGAGGCAGAGGCGTAACGCGCCTTCAGCCTCACTTGCTTTCGCCACTTGGCGGTGCGGCACTGATCTTACGTGTCGCTTCTTGCGCCATAGCGTCGCCGCCGCGGAACCCGGTCCGATTGTTGACCCGCGCCTGGGTTTGGACCAAACTAGCGGCTCCTTCCTGCCTCTCGCCCACGCCCACCTAAAAGTGAGACTGCGATGAAACATCGGCTGAACCGACGTCAGTTTGTCCAAGGCCTGGCCATTGCCGGCGGCGCGCTTGCGTTGCCCGCTTTCAGCTACTCCAAAGTGCTCGGAGCTAACGAGCGGTTGCGGGTAGCTAGCGTCGGTCCCGGCGGCAAAGGCTGGAGCGATCTCACGGGAGTGGCCGCCAGCCCCGCGGTGGAAGTCGTCGCCCTCTGCGACATCGACAGCTCGAAGAACCACCTCGGCCGGGCGGCGGAGAAGTACTCACAAGCCCGCACCTACTCCGACTGGCGCAAGCTGCTCGACAACAGCAACAACGTCGACGGCGTGATTGTCTCGACGCCCGATCACATGCACGCGCCGATCTCGCTCGCCGCGATGGCGCTGGGCAAGCATGTCTTCTGCCAGAAGCCCCTCACCCACACCGTGCATGAAGCACGGCAGATGAACCTGGCGGCCGCCAAGAACAAGGTCGTCACCCAGATGGGCAACCAGATCCAGTCGCACGCGGCGTATCGCACGGCGGTGAAGATCGTGCACGACGGTTTGATCGGCAAGGTGAAGGAAGTTCACTCCTGGCAGGGTGGTTCGCCGACCTGGCCGCGGAACATCGATCGGCCGGAAGGCACGGATCCGATTCCGGACACCGTTGCTTGGGAACTGTGGCAGGGCGTAGCCCCACGCCGGCCGTACAAGAAGGAAATCTATCACCCGTTCAACTGGCGCGGCTGGCAGGCTTACGGCACCGGACAACTCGGCGACTTTGGTTGCCACATCCTCGACCCGGTCTTCAAGTGCCTTGAGCTCACCGCGCCGAAGCAGCTCGTCGCCGAAGCGCCGCCGCTGAAGAAGGAAAGCTGGACCGATCGCGCCACCGTGCGGTACGTCTTTCCGAGCACCAGCCGCACCACCGGCGAGACGATCAACCTGACCTGGTACGACGCCGCCGGCGCTCGGCCGCCGCAGGACGTGCTCAAGAACATCCCCGATTCGTACCAACTGCCGGGCGCCGGCTCGGTGCTGATCGGCGAGAAGGGCTCGCTGGTGATTCCGCACGTCGCGATGCCCAAGCTGTTCCTCGAAGGAGGCCAGGAGAAGACCGACGTCGAGCAAGTGGAAGGGGTCGATCACTACGTCCAGTGGGCGGACGCCTGTCGCGGCGAAGCCAAGACGACTTCCTCGTTCGACTACGCCGGCCCGCTCACCGAAACCGTGCTGCTGGGCACCGTCGGCATTCGCTTCCCGGGCCAGAAGATCGAGTGGGACGCTGAAAAGTTCCAAATCACCAACCTGAGCGAAGCCCAGCCGTGGCTGTCGAAGGAATATGCGAAGGGTTGGGAGCCGACCTGGGTGAAGGTCTGATCCAAAAAAACGCCTGAGGAAAGGCATGCCCGTGGAATCTCGCCGGGAATTTGTCCGCCGTAGCGCCGCCCTCGGCGCTACGGCGACGCTGCTCGCCCCGCACGTGCGCGCCCTTGGCGACGACGCTCTGCAGCAGACGCCGATCGTCGACACGCACCTGCATTGCTTCGCGGGAACAGGCGACCAGCGGTTTCCTTATCATCCGCAGGGTCCGTATCGCCCGGAGGCGGCGGCAACGCCCGAACATCTGCTCCGCTGCATGGACGAGGCGGGAGTCGCGCATGCGATCGTCGTGCATCCTGAGCCCTATCAGGACGACCATCGCTACTTGGAACACTGTCTCGACGTCGGCGCCGGCCGACTGAAGGGGACGTGTCTGTTCCTGACCGGTCGACCCGATTCGCTGCGGCGGATGCCCGACTTCCTGCGACGGAACTCGGGGCGAATTGTCGCCGCCCGTTTGCACGCCTACGCGCCCGAACGAATGCCGCCGTGGGACACGCCGGAGCTGCGCGAGTTGTGGAAGATCGCCAGCGACTCCGGCCTGGCGATGCAGCTACACTTTGAGCCGCGATACGCCCCGCGTCTGGAGCCGTACATTAAGGAGTTCTCCAAGACGACGGTGATCATTGACCACCTCGGCCGGCCGATGCAAGGCACTCCCGCAGAGCACGCGGTCGTGATCGGTTGGAGCAAACTCCCCAATACGATCATCAAGCTTTCGTCCCTCCCGCAACTCGATCAGTATCCGCACCGAGAGCCGGGTCCGGTGATCCGCAAGCTCACCGAAGCCTTCGGCCCCGAGCGAACGATCTATGGCGGCGGATTTAGCGCCAGCACCACCGGCGCCTCGTACCGCGCCTACCGTGAGCGACTGCTCGGCTATCTCAACCACCTTTCCGCAGCCGAGCAGGCTCAAATCCTCGGCGGGACAGCGACCAGGCTGTTTGGCTTTGAGCGAACCTAGCCGTTGGCCGAAGCCGCCGGCCAGCCTGCGGATCTACGCACGAATAGCTCGTCGTCACCGCGATCACTCGATTGAGACCGGTCGTGTCGGTCTTTTGAAAGACGTCGATCATTGCTAGATTGATGCTGCGCTTCGACCTGCGATTGCCTCCGAGCGAGTCGGCGTCGAGTACGCTTGGAAGTTTCTCCGCCCCACGACATCCTTGCTTTGTCATAAGCGCTCGCCTTCCGTGGTTGTCGGGTGATTCGGCTGGAGAAAGGAGTGTTCCGGTTGATTGTCGCGGTCTTTCTCTTCGTCCTGGGTCTGGGGCTCTTGATCGGTGGAGCCAGCCTCGTGGTACATGGCGCTTCGCGTGTCGCCACGTTGCTTGGGGTTTCGCCGATGGTGATTGGCTTGACGATTGTGGCGATCGGGACCAGCACGCCTGAATTGGCGGTCAGCATCAGTTCGGGCCTCAAGGGAAATGGCGGCCTCGGCGTTGGCAACGTCGCTGGCGCGAACGTCTTTGTGATGCTATTCGTCGTGGGAATTAGCGCGGTATGGCGACCGCTCCCCCTGGACATGCAGGTGTTCAAGCTGGAATTGCCGATGATCGTCATTGCGGCGCTGTTGATGACCGCGCTCGCCTGGGACGGATCGCTGTCGCGTCTCGATGGCTGCATCATGCTCCTGGGGGGCCTGACGTACACCGTCTTGCTGATCTGGATGACGCGCAAGGCGTCTGCCGCCACCAAGCGAGAGTATCGCGAGGAATACGGACCGCAGACCTTGCCCGTCACCCGGCCGAAATGGCCCGTGCGGCTGGGTTATGCGATGATGCTCCTCATCGGAATCGCGTTCACCGTGGCTGGCTCCGAGTTGCTGGTTCAAGGGGCGGCTTCCATTGCGCGAGGGGTGGGCGTGTCGGCCGCACTCATCGGGCTGACCGTTGTGGCGTTTGGCACTTCGAGCCCGGAACTCATCACGACCATCGTCTCGACCTACAAAGGGGACCGGGACGTCGCCGTCGGCAACATCATGGGAAGCGGGGTCTATAACATCCTGGTGATCTTGAGCATCGCGTGCATCGTCACCCCCGGGGGCTTGCCGGTGGAGCGCGAACTGCTTTCCTTCGACATTCCGCTCATGGCGGGGGTCGCGATCGGCGCGATTCCCGTCTTCTTAACCGGCAAGCGCATCAGTCGCGGCGAGGGGGCGCTCGGGATTGCGATCTACCTGGCCTATCTGATGTGGCTGGCCTTTTTCCGCCCCGTTTGATTCGGGCGGTCTGTTCCTTTCGTACCATCGGCTTGCGCCTGGGGCAGGATAGGGACCCGCTGCATACGTTCGGCGAGCGGGAGACGCTCCCGATGAAAGGCAATGGACGTCTCGCCACAGAACCAGGACGCTCACGCGTCCCGCTCGCCGTTAGCTTGCTCGCCGGGAAGAAGCTGGCACGCCACCGACACTCCTGACAACCTTTTCATTATTTCATATATTCACAAAGACATTTTGTCAACCTCTTCATTCTGGAGTGGCGTCATGATTGCTGGTGATGCAAGGCGCGGTGAGGTTTCTGGGCTTGGGGCAGCGGGAGACCTACAGCAAGCCAGGAGCGGGCTGGCTGTTGATCAACTCGGAAGGTTTATCAACAAGTATGGGGCCCTGTACCCGGGGTGGGTGTTGATAAACCTCGCGGGTTTATCAACACCGAGCCGATGGGTGGCGAAACGCAAGTGGTGATGGCCACAAGTGTGGTGGCGAAGAGTGTAATGCCGGCGGCGAACACTCCGACCACGGGCGAAGCAGCAGCTCGAAGTCGCATGCAGGAGAGCGGCGACGCCGAGGTCGATCGAGGCGGTCGGCCGGCCGTAATTACTCCGACGGTGCGGGAACAGATCTGCACGCTGCTTTCGGTTGGGTTCTCACGGCGGCAGGCGGCGGCCTATGTCGACATCGACCAGAGCACGATCCACCGGACGGCGAAGCGCGATCCGGAGTTTGCAATGCAGTTGCGGCGGGCCGAGGAGAAGGCGCTGCTGCAACCGATGCTGACGGTGATCAGCCAGGCACAGAAAAACTGGCGAGCGGCGGCCTGGTTGATCCGGTACAAGGGTCAGCCGGCGATCGAACTGACCGAGGAAGAAAAAGAAGAGCAGCACCAGGAGCGGCTGGCGGACGCCCGGCGTCGGGCGGAAGAAGGAAAGGCCTGGCTCGAAGCGATGCGCACTTCGACACCGGGTTCGCCGCCGGTGCAGACAGTGGAGGTGAAGCGAAGCAGCAAAGGGAAGCGCGAGGTGATCACGCGGATGGTGAGCAGCTCGAGCAGCGGGAAGCGGAAGAGGCGTTGAGGGGGCTTTTGTTGGCGGGGCTTCCTCACCTCTGCCCTCTCCCGGCGGGAGAGGGAGTGATTCACCGGGACGCTCACGCGTCCCGCTCGCCGGTTATTTGGCGGCGGCGGATTGGACGACGGCGGCTGTGTAGCCGAGGAGGTCCCCTTTCTGGCGGCAGTAGTCGATGACCTTCTCATAGGCGCCCGCCTTGCCCGCCAGGTCCAGGAGCGAGGGTCCCCAGCCGGAGGTGTTGACGTCGGCGGGGGTCAGCTCGATGGCTGCGTCGATCGCTTCGCTGTAGCGGCCGAGGCGGGAGAGGAGGTCGACGTAGTTTTCGATCGCGGCCATGCCGTGGTAGTGGGCGTCGATCATCTCGGCCTTCTGCCGGAAGTAGGCAAGGGCCTCGTCGACGTTCTGGCCGAGCAAGGCCGAGAAGTAGAGCGAGTGCGAAGGATAGGTTTCGGCGAAGGGTTCGTCGCCGACGTACTGAAACTGCGGGTTGAGCCGGCTGCCGTACTCGGTCAGGTCAAGAGCCAACTGAATGTCGGCGGCGTCGCTGAGGACGCGGGCGATGCGGACCGTCGCGGCCAGGTGGGTCGTGTCGAGGTGGTAAGCGCTATCGGCGAAGAGCCATTCGCGATCGGTGACGAGGTCCTTGAGCGTGGTCTCGCGCGGCTGGGCGCCTTCCTGACGGGCGATGTCGGCTTTGACGTTGGCGACGAGCTCGTCGTGGACGCGGTGGAGCAGCTGGTGGGCGGCGGGAAGCTGCTCGGTGCGGCTACGCCTGCTAAGCGATTGGTCGTACGTGGTGATGGCGTTGCAGGTGCCGTAGTTGTTGAGCACCAGACCGAAGCCGCGGCCGATGTCGATCCCTTCGTGCAGGAGCACTTCGACCAGCTCGTCGAGGTTATCCTCTTCCTCCTCGACGCCGCTGAGCAGTTGGAGGGCTTCAGTCTTGTCGCCGACGGGGCGGAGGTACATCCATCCTTCGCGGACCTTGCCGGCGCGGATCAGGTGGCTGCCCACTTCGCGGCAGGCGGCGATGAGGCCGTCCTCGAGCTGGGTGCGTTGGGCTTCGGTGAGGTTATCGCCGGAGTCGCTATAGAGGAGCGGCAGGCCGATGCGGCGGCGGACCTGCATCTTGAGCACCTCGAACAGGTCGTGGTAGCGATTCTGCTCGCGGAACAACTGGGCGGCGCTTTCGAGGACGGCGTCAGGGCCGGCAGTGGCGAGCTCGGTGCGGAAGGCGTCGAAGTCGATCGTCGTCATGAACGGCTCGGGGAAGGCGGAGAGACCATGCGGGTGGGATGCGGTTTATTGTAGCAGCCGCGGGCGATGGTTTCCGCAGGGAGGGATGGCCCTCTATCGCGCTTTCGTGGCCACTAGTAGCATGAACGCATGAGCACCGAGAAACCCAACTTTGCCGGGCTGCGCGTGGCGTCGCTGGAAAGCCGGAACGCCGAAGAAATGACCCGTATGATCACCCGCTTCGGTGGTCAGCCGTTTGTGAGCCCCAGTCTCCGTGAAGTGCCGATCAGCGAGAACCGCGAGGCGATCGACTTCGCCCATCGGCTGATCACGGGCGGCATCGATGTGATGATCTTTCTGACGGGGGTCGGGTTCCGGCACTTGCTCTCGGCCGTGGAACGCTCTGTCGGACGGGAACGGTTCCTCGATGCGCTGCGCGACATCGTCACAATCTGTCGCGGCCCCAAGCCGGTTGCCGCAATGAAGGAAGTCGGCCTGACGCCGACCCACCGCGTGCCGGAGCCGAACACCTGGCGCGAGCTCCTGGCGACGATCGACGCCAAGGTGCCGATCGCCCAGCAGAACGTCGGCTTGCAGGAATACGGAGTGACGAACCGGAGCCTGATCGCGGGGCTCGAAGCGCGGGGGGCGCGCGTGGTTCAGGTGCGGGTCTATCAGTGGGAACTGCCCGAGGACACGGCGCCGCTGCAGGCAAACATCCAGGCGATGATCGCCGGAGAGCGCGACGTGCTCCTGTGCACCTCAGCCCATCAGGTCGTCAATCTGCTCCGCATGGCCGATCAAGTGGGGCTCGAGCAGCAACTGCGAACCGCGCTCAAGAAAATGGTCATCGCCTCGGTCGGTCCGACGACGAGCGAAGCGATCCGCGATCACGACCTGGCGGTCGACATTGAACCGGAACATCCCAAGATGGGCCCGCTCGTGGCTGCCGCCTCGGAGAAGACGGCCGAAGTACTGGCCCACAAGCGCCGCCCCGCGATCTGGATGACAAGCAACAATCCGCAGCCGCTCGACCCCAACGCCGCCTGGTACAACAGCCCGTTCATGAAGGCCTGCCGCCGCGAACCGACCGACGTAACGCCGGTCTGGCTGATGCGCCAAGCGGGACGCTACATGGAGGAGTATCGCCAGGTTCGCGGACAGACCACATTCCTGGAGCTGTGTAAAAACCCACAGCTTTGCAGCGAGATCATGCTCACCGCGGTAACCAAGCTGGGGGTCGATGCGGCGATCATCTTCTCCGACCTGTTGCCGATCCTCGAGCCGATGGGATTGGACCTGGAGTTTGCCAAAGGCGAAGGGCCGGTCATCTGGAACCCGGTGCGAGCCCCTGCCGACGTCGATCGGGTGGATGAACTGGAAGACCTCGGCGAGCTCGACTTCGTCTTCGAGACGGTCAAGCTCACCCGCAACGACCTGCCCGCCGACATGCCGCTGATCGGCTTCGCCGGAGCGCCGTTCACGCTGGCCAGCTACGCGATCGAAGGAGGCAGCAGCCGCACGTACCTTCACACCAAGTCGCTCATGTATCGCGACGAAGGCGCCTGGCGAACCCTGATGGAAAAGTTCGTCCGGGCGATCACCGGCTATCTGAATGCCCAGATTGCCGCCGGGGCGCAGTGCGTGCAGCTCTTCGACTCGTGGGTCGGTTGCCTAGGGCCGGAGGACTATCGCCGCTACGTGCTGCCGTATCTGAAGCAGATCATCGACGGCATCACGCCGGGTGTGCCCGTGATCAACTTCGCCGCCGGGAACCCTGCTCTGCTGCCGCTCGTCAGCGAGGCGGGGGGCGACGTGATCGGCATCGACTGGCGCGTGCGACTGGACGACGCCTGGAAAACGGTCGGGCATCACAAGGCGGTACAAGGCAACATGGACCCGCTCGTCCTGCTCTCCGAGCCGCAAACGATCCGCCGCCGCGTGAAGGAGGTGCTCGATCAGGCCGCCGGCCGGCCGGGGCATATCTTCAACCTGGGGCACGGCGTGGTGCAGCAGACGCCGGTGGAGAACGCGATCGAAGTCGTCCGGGCGGTGCATGAGCTGAGCCGGCGCTAGCTGGCCTCCCGGGTCGATACCGCACTCGGTCACCCGTGAGCCTGGCGGTCCTCAGCGTGGCGGCCGCGGCCGGAAGCAGGCGGAGCTTTTCGCCGAGCCCTTCTCTCGTTAGTCGCTAGTCTGCTTGCTAATCGTAAGCGGCGACTTCCCCTCGCAGGAGCGCCTCAGCCCTGCTTACGCCAGGCGCTCCACCTGAACTTCAGAAGCATCGTAGAATTGATTGCCGTCCCGGCACGAAAACTATTTACAAACTACCTCTAATTTAATAAACTTACCGAGCGCCATCAATAAGTTCGCGATCGCCGCTCGCACGCAGCCGAGACGTCCGCACCGAGGAGAGACACGAAGTGACCGCCCATGCCCATGATTCCGCCCTCGATCAGGCGGTCGCCCAAGGCCGACTCACCGCGGACGCGGCTAAGAACATCCGTCTGTGGCTGACCGACTCCCGCTACGCGGACTACGCCGCGCAAGTCGAGGAGCACATCGCCAAGGGGCAGTGGAAGGAGCTGGACGACGCTTTTTGGACCGTCATCCCTTTTGGCACCGGTGGCCGGCGGGGACGGATGTATCCGATCGGTTGCAATGCAATCAACGATCGGACGATTGGCGAGAGCGCCCAAGGGCTGGCTGACTATGTTCGGGGGCAAAACAGCGCCGGCGACGGCCTCTCGTGCGCCATTGCCTACGACACTCGGCACAATTCGCGACGGTTCGCGGAGTTGTGCGCGTCGATCATGGTGGCCAACGGCTTTCAGGTATTCTTTCTGGACGACGACCGAAGCACGCCGGAACTTTCGTTCCTGGTGCGCTACAATCGCTGCTCCTGCGGCATCATGGTCACCGCCAGCCACAATCCGCCGAGCGACAACGCGGTGAAGATCTACTGGTCCACCGGTGGGCAGGTGCTGCCGCCTCACGATCGGGGCATCATCGAGCGCGTCATGCAGGTCCAGCAGATTCAGACCACGGACTTTGCCGAAGCGGTTCAAGCAGGCCAGGTCTCCCTCTGCACCGCCGAGGTCGACGCCGCTTTTCAAAGCCAGGTGCTTCGCTACGGTTTTGCCGGCCCACGCGATCTGAACATTCTTTACTCACCGCTGCATGGCGTCGGGGAATCGGCCGTGCTGCCGGTCCTGCAAGCCGCCGGTTTCACCAGCGTCGAAGTTTTCGAGCCGCACCGTCAGCCGGACGGCGATTTCCCGAACGTGCCTGGTCATGTTGCGAATCCCGAGAATCGGGTCGTCTTCGACTCCCTGATCGAACACGGCCAGCATTCAGGCGCCGACATCGCGATCGCCACGGACCCCGACTGCGACCGCATGGGTTGTGCGGCACCGAAGTCCTTGGATCGTTCCGGAGAGTGGGGGACGTTCACCGGCAATCAACTCGCGGCGCTGCTCACCGAATACGTCTGTCAGCAGCGAAGCAAGAAGGAGCGGCTGACCTCGCAGCACTTCCTGGTTACCACGCTGGTCACGACCCCGATGATCCGCCGCATCGGCGATTCCTACGGTGTGACCACGCGCGACAACGTGCACGTTGGATTCAAGTGGATTGGCGAGCAGATCGACCTTGGCGGGCCGGAGTGGTTCTTGTTCGGCACCGAGGAGTCGCACGGCTTTTTGATTGGCGACTATGTCCGCGACAAGGACGGTCCCGCGGCTTGCCTGTTGATCTCCGAGTTGGCCGCCCATCTGAAGGCGCAGCGGAAGACACTCCACGAGCAGCTCGAGTCGCTCTACTGGCAGTATGGCTACCACGGCGAACGCCAGGTGAATCTCGCCATGACCGGATCGGCTGGGATGACACGGATGCGGGCGCTCTTGGAATCGCTTCGCACCGCTCCGCCGCAGCAACTGGGCGGGATACGAGTCAGGCAGGTGCGTGACTACCTCAACCTCACGGTGACCGAGCCCGGCGGACCGGCCACCCCGCTCGAAGCGCCAGCCGGGGACATGGTCATCCTCGACCTGGCTGAGGAAGGCCACTACGTCGCCGTGCGCCCCAGTGGAACCGAGCCGAAGGTGAAGTTTTATCTGTTCACCCATGTGCCAGCCGAGCAGTTGCACCTGCTCGAAGTGGCGCAGCAGGAGATGGAGGAGCGTCTGGAGCAGATGGAACGCGACTTACGCGCCTATGCGGACCAAGTCTGAGTCGTGATCGAGACGGAACGAGCCAAGCCGGTTTTCCGAGCCGCGTGAACCCGCAAAACCTCGTCCCAGCGGAGTGCCGCCCCTACAATTCGACAACCCGAAAGGACGCAACCGCACCGATACATGGCTGGCAGCAAGCGAGGCAAACCGAAACCAACTGACGCCCTCGCGGCGGACGGGATTGAGCTGCGCGAAGAGCCCGCTGCCACCAGCGAAACCAGTGGTCCCGCGTCCGCCAAAGCCCGCGAAAACGCGGGGGATTTGGCCGCCGAAAGCACCGACGCCAATACGGTTGGAGCCCTCGATTATCTGAACGAAGACTCCGCCGATGAGCTGCTAGCAAACGAGTTTGGAGACGATGAGCTCCTCGACGATGGTTCCGACGACTCTGAACTGAGCGAGGACCAACTCGATCCCGACGCGGACGATCCGGAAAAAGTCGAAGCGGCTGCCGCCGAAGTCGCCGAAGGCCAGCCCCATCTCTTTGCTTTCCGTCGGGCGGCGGCCAAGGTGCGGGAGTTTCCCCAGAAGCCGGGTCTGTACTTGATGAAGGATTCGGCCGGTCGGGTCATCTACGTCGGCAAGGCCAAGCGCCTTCGCAGCCGCGCGGGCAGCTACTTCTTGAAGGCGGCGGCGCTCGACAAGCGAACCGCCTGGGTGCATGAGATTTCCGACGTCGACTTCGTGGAGTGCGAGAGCGAAGTCGACGCCCTGCTGATGGAATCGCGGCTGATCAAGGACATTCAGCCCAAGTACAACAAGGAACTGAAAGACGACAAGACGTTTCCGTACCTGATGATCACCACGCGAGAGGACTTTCCCCGCGTGGCAGTCACACGCACGCCGGAAAAAGGCGTGCGGTTGTTTGGCCCCTTTGCGAGCGCCGGAGCGCTGCGTGGGGCCGTGCAGGTGATGCAGAAGATCTTTCAGTTCCGCACCTGCCACCTCGATATCGAGGAGAACGATCCAAAGTGGCGGTACTTCCGCCCCTGCCTGCTGGCGAGCATCAAGCAGTGCACGGCGCCGTGCAACTTGCGAATCAGCCGGGAGGACTACCGCAACGACATTCAGCGATTGATCACTTTCCTCGAAGGAGGAAAGAAGAAACTGCTCGCCGAGATGAAGGCCGAGATGCAAACCGCCTCGAAGGAGTTGAACTTCGAAAAGGCCGCTCGGCTCCGCGACGAAATAAAGATGATCGAGGCGCTGGAGCGCCGAGGTGAGATCGACACCCACGTTCAGCCGGAGGTGTTTTACATCGATCCCAAGAAGGGGCTTACTGGGCTGAAGAAAGTCCTCAATCTCGAAGAAACGCCGCGGACGATCGAAGGGATCGACATCGCCCACCTCGGCGGCGGCCAGACGGTGGCCAGCGTGGTGCAGTTCCTCGACGGATTGCCGTTCAAGCCGGGGTATCGCCGCTACAAGGTGATCGGCGTGAAGGGGATCGACGACTTCCGCAGCATCCACGAGGTCGTGGCGCGGCGGTATCGTCGTTTGATCGACGAGGATGAGGTGTTTCCGGACATCCTGCTGATCGACGGCGGCAAAGGCCAACTCAACGCAGCGCTGGCAGCCTTCCGGGACCAGGATATCCGCCCGCCGACGCTGCTCTCGCTGGCCAAGCGAGAGGAAGAGGTCTATCTGCCCGGTGAATCGGAGCCATTGCGGCTATCGCGCCACTCCTATTCCCTGCGTTTGTTGCAGGCGGTTCGCGATGAAGCTCACCGCTTTGCCCAGCACTATCACCACATCTTGCGGAGGAAATCGCAGATGGGTGAGTAGACGAACCGCAGGTTCAACGGCGACGTACAAGCCGAGCGGCGCTGACCGCCGCCTGGGTCACTACTCCATCCAGGGGGATTTCTAGAGAGATTCAGCGCTCGAACTGCTGGCTGGACTCGCGGCTGGCTCGTAGAATGTTGTTTTATCGTACTGCTTTGGGTTGAACACCGTAGGGTATGACCCCGCCTGGGTTCCGTGAATCACTCACCCGCCGGCGTCGGACGCTACGTAATGGGAAGGGCGGACATGCCCCCTCTGCGATGGGGCAATGTCTAGGAGCAATTTCGTATGCCTCAGATCTTGGTCATCGATGACGACAGGACCGTGCTGCGCTTTGCTCAGCAGGCTTTCGCCGACTCGGACGTTAAAGTCCAAACCGCCAGCAGCGCCTCGGAAGGCATGGAGGCAATGTCGGCTGAACTGCCCGATGTCGTGCTCCTGGACGTCATGCTTCCGCAGATCAGCGGTTTGGAACTAGCGGCTCAGGTCCGCGATAAAGACCCAAAACTACCGATCATCTTCATCACCGCCGCAGACGATAGCGATACGGCGATTGAAGCGATGAAGATGGGCGCTTACGACTATCTGCTCAAGCCGCTCGACATGCAAAACGTGCAGTCGCTCGTTCACCGAGCGCTCACCACGCGCCGGCTGATGCAAGTGCCGGTGAAGATGGTCGATTCGAGCGCCGAGACGGTTTCGACCGACGATGTCCTCGTCGGTCGTAGCCCGCAGATGCTCAACGTGTACAAGGAAATTGGTCGCGTTGCGGCTCAGGACGTAACCGTCCTCATCCGCGGCGAAAGCGGCACTGGCAAGGAGCTGGTCGCGCGAGCCATCTATCAGCACAGCAATCGCAATCAGCAGACGTTCATGGCGGTGAACTGCGCCGCTCTTTCCGAGACGCTGCTCGAAAGCGAATTGTTCGGCCACGAGAAAGGCGCCTTCACCGGCGCCGATCGCCGCAAGATTGGTAAGTTCGAGCAGTGCAACGGCGGCACGTTGTTCCTCGATGAAATCGGCGACATGTCGCCGCTCGTCCAGAGCAAGGTGTTGCGTTTGCTTCAGGAGCAGTCGTTCGAGCGACTCGGCGGCACGGAAACCATCCGCACTAATGTGCGCATCATCTCGGCGACGAACCGCGACCTGAACAAGATGGTGGAAGAGGGGCAGTTCCGCCTCGACCTCTACCATCGTCTGAATGGCTTTGAGATCCGCCTGCCGGCCCTCAAGGACCGCACGGGGGACGTCGAATTGCTGCTCGAGCACTACCTGGCTCGCCTGCGTCAGCAGCTGAACAAGGACGTTGAAGGCATCTCGCCCGAAGCGATGGAAAAGTTGCTCGGTTATGCGTGGCCGGGGAATGTCCGCGAGCTGCAAAACGTCCTCCGACGGACGCTGCTGAAGTCGGCCGCCACGGTGATCGTGCCCGACTTCCTTCCCGAAGAGGTGCTCAAGAACCAGCCTGCGACGGCGCCGCCGGTTTCGGACGAGCACGACGCGGACATGTCGGCGTTTGTCAGCCAGCGACGCGCAGCCGGCTCGAACAACCTGTATGCCGAAACGCTCGAGTTCATGGAGCGATACCTGCTCGTCCGCGTGCTCCGCGATTGCGACGGCAATCAATCGAAAGCGGCTGAGCGTCTCGGAATCACGCGAGGCAGCCTGCGACACAAGATCCGAGCGCTCGGCATTACCATCGGACAAGTAGTGAGCTCGGACGACGACGGAGACGAGTAAGCATTCGACCTGGGTGCCAGGTTCATCGCATCAAGCGCTGGTCGACCAAGTGCCAAACACAAACGGCTGGTGGAGTCATAGAACTCCGCCAGCCGTTTTTTTGTTGGGATGGTCGCGATCGAGGCTAGAACGTCGGTCGCCGGCTTCCATTGAAGATCAGGCTGACCAGGAACAGAACCAGAAACACGACAAACAAAATCTTGGCGATACCCGCGGCCGTTCCAGCCACACCACCGAAACCCAAGACACCGGCGACAAGCGCCACGAGCAAAAACATGAGTGCCCAGTAAAGCATGATGCATTCTCCGATGAACGCGGCGCTAACTTCGCCACGCTGTGAAATCTAAACCAAAGAACTCTCGATCTATGTTGAACCGGCCAAGGCCGGGTTGTTGTTAAGCCGCCAGGCCCCGCGCCATCAACGGTTCATGAGCAAAAGCACGAGCACGATGATCAGCACGACTCCCAGCCCGCCGCTCGGGTAGTAGCCCCAATTGCGACTGTGCGGCCAGGCTGGCAACGCTCCGAGCAGCAACATTACAAGCAAAATCAAAAGCAAGAGGTGAAGCACGGTGTATCTCCTAGAGGGTGATGCACAACCGTGTGCTTAAACTCGCCTCCGATGTTTGCGATGAGGCGTAATGCACTTCGCGTGCCGGAACCAGCCTGGCTTCGGATCGCCGCTCTTCACCCGGCATTCGACTGACCGAATTGATCCCAACAAGACGGTCTCTCCAATTCTTCCGCCCCTAACGACGGGGCGGAAGGTCCGCCCGCCACAGCGGTTGGCGCTGGACGCCATCGACTGGCACGCGGCGTGCATTGAAAGTTCGACGGCGTCGAGCGATGCCTCAGTCAGTCGAATCGTTTGTTAGAAGTGAGAGCAGGCCTGCCATGAAAGACATAATCGTCCGCATCACGCTTCTCATCGTGATCGCCGTAGTGGTGATGGCCTGGGTCGGTTGGCTCCGCTTCGACCGCACGAGCGACCGAGCCACCATCGAGATCAATACACAGGAAATCGAACGCGCGGCGGGCAAAGCGGTCGACGCGGGTCGTGACCTGGCCAAGGACACGCGCGAGTCGATCCACGAAGCCACCGAGCCGGAGACGGAACGTGCTCCAGCCCACCGGTGATCAAACGTCACTTTCAGTTTCTTAATTCAATCGAACCACAACCTGTTTTCGAGAAAGACATCACGATGAAATGGCAATTGCAACTTTCTGCGATCACTCTTCTTTCCGCCTGTGCCCTGCTCGGCTGCGAACGCCACGTTGAGGCCGACGCCACCGATCTGGATCGAACCATCCGCGACACCGAACCCGTGGTCGTTGAAGAGCCTCGGCGAGAGGTCGACGCCGACATCAATGTTGTCGGACCGCGTGGGAACGGCGTCCGCGTCGACGTCGATGGCGACGGCGGTCCTAGCGGCGTCGGCGACGGTGTGGATGTCCAGGTAGACGCCGATCGACCGATCCTCCGTCGGAATCGCGACCGGGACGACATCCGCGTCCGGGAAACTCCGCGAGGCGTCAATATCGACGTTCGCGACTAAAGAATGGCGTCTTGATCGACGCCGGCCACATCGTCGACTCGCGAAGCGAGCCTAACCCAGAATTCGCTTCCCCTCGACGATGCATTCCGCGACTTTCTGACGCACTTCACTGGCCAGCGCCGCGGCGCTGGCCAGCTCGTTTTTGCGCAGGTGTTCTTCAATCTGCTTCGCGGGCCGCGTGACGGCATGAGCGTCAAAATTGGACGCCAGCCCCTTGAGACTATGCGCCGCACGGTACGCCTCGTCGACGTCCTTGCGCCCGAGCGAAGCCTCCAGAACGTCAACAAGCGTGGGGGCGTCTTCGATAAAGAACTGAAACATCTCCTTTAGCAGATCCACACTTCCGCCGAGACGTTTCAGAGCGGCCTGCTTGTCAAAGAGATCCGTCGCGCCAGCGCCCGCACCTGCGTTCATCACACCGCTCGCTGAATAAATAGGGAGCCCCTTGCCGTAACGCTGGTCGCTGGAGGCCTTCTCCCAACCACTCCAGACCACGCACCCGTAGGCACTGGTTTAGTCTCACCTAAGCGGTGGCTACTGTCGACATGGGATTGTCCGAAGCCGCCATTTTCGTAGGCCGCCAGTCCACCAGCTGCAACTCAACCGTCTGCCGTCCGCGGAAATCATTGATCACCGGTCGATAGGCGACATCCAACGGCGTCTCCGCGTACCCGGCTAGCTCTTCGAGTCGATCGCCGCACCCGAATCCCACCGCCCTCATCACGGTGCGATGCTGCGACAGCTTCACCGCCAGGTGCCGCTCGCCTCCGCCAATCTTTCGCGGCGCTTCCGCGATTCGCACGCCCGTCGCACACAGGATTGGCCGGGGATTACCACAACCAAAAGGAGCCAGGCTCTCGAGCTGCTGCACTAGCTGCGGCGTGAGTTGAGCCAGCGGACCTTCCGCATCGACGCAGATCTCGGCCTGACAATCGACCGATTTCACATCGCCCGCGGCACACTCGCAAAACGCATCGCGGAACGCATCGATCTTGGCTTCGTCGATCTTCAATCCGGCAGCCGCCGCGTGTCCCCCGAAGCCCACCAGATACTCGCTGCACTGACCGAGCGCCTCGTGCAAGTGAAACCCATTCGGCGATCTTGCCGAACCAGTTCCCGGCTTCACACCGAGCGGATCCAGCGCGATGAGCACCACGGGTCGATGATATTTCTCCGCCAACCGGCCGGCGACAAGGCCGATCACTCCCACATGCCAGCCACGACCTGCGAGAACCAGTGCAGCGTCCGAATCGGGATCGTACTGCTCCTTGATTTGCTTGCTCGCCGCCAGCTGGATGCTTCGTTCCAGGCTGTCGCGGCTGCTGTTCAGCTCGTGGATGTACTCCGCCAACTGCGTGGCCCGTTGCTGCGAGGTCGTCGTCAGTAGTTCGATCGCCAACTGCGCCTGCCCGAATCTCCCCGCCGCATTCAATCGCGGAGCCAGCGTGAACGCGATGTCCTCGCTCCCCAGCGAGGTCTTTTTCGTCAGCCCGGTGATCTCCAAGAGCGCCTGCACGCCAAGGGGCGGCTGCCGCAGGAGGCTCATGAGTCCGTGTTTGACGAGCACCCGGTTCTCATCCACCAGCGGAACGACGTCGGCCACCGTGCCGATCGCTGCCAGCCCAACGGCTGACAACAACATCTCCCGCATCGCGTCCGTCACGCGCTTGGCCTGGCTCGCTTGCTGGCAAATGGCCCAGGCCAGCTTCAGCGCAACACCGGCTCCGCACAGCCCACCAAATGGATACGCAGTTCCGGGCAACCGCGGATGGACAATGGCCGCCGCCTGCGGCAACTGGGGTCCAGGCTCGTGATGATCCGTGATGATCAACTCGATGCCCACCTGTCGGGCGATTTCCGCCTCCTCGACACTCGCAATGCCGCAGTCGACCGACACCACCAGCGAGGTGCCCCGCTCCGCCAGATTCTTCAGCGCCTCTCCGCTCAGTCCGTAGCCTTCCTCCAGGCGATTGGGTACATAGTAGTTCGCCTCAGCGCCCAGCAGCTTCAGACACGAAAGCAGCAGCGCCGTGCCGGTCATTCCGTCGCAGTCGTAGTCGCCATAGACGGTGATCTTTCGCCCCGCGCCAATCGCCGCGTGAATTCGTTCCGCCGCTTCAGCAACGCCCGGCAGTAGCCCCGGATCACGTAGCCCCGTCAACTTCGCATCGAGAAACGACCGAGCCTGCTCGGGGTCATAGACTCCACGAGCAATCAGCAACTGGGCGACGATCGGCGGCACACCGGCGGATCGCTCCATCCGAGCGATACGATCCACATCGTGGTGGAAGATGCGCCAATGCTTGCGCATGAGAGAGAATCCATCCGAGAAGGGAAGCTGCAAGCCCCGAGGCGGTCCCAGGGCGAGCTACCAGTATAGAAAGTGGCCGAAGGCAAACTGCGTCCGGCGAGCCCCGCACGAAAACAATCGTTTCGCGGCCAAGTCCGGAGGCAAGCACGCCCCCGGAATATTCTGAGCGAGCACGACCGCCCAGCTGATGGGACTTACTTCTTCCGTTCGTTGTGCAGCGTGTGCTTGCGCAACCGCGGGCAGTACTTCTTCAGCTTCAGCTTCTCGCCGCCCGGCTTACGGGTCAGCACGTAGTTGAGGTCACCCGTTTCTTCGCAAACGAGGAACACGGTCTCTGCCTTTTTCTTGCTCTTAGCCATCGCCGCAACCTTTGTTCACACGACCTCACCGGAGGAGTGAGGCGAAAACAGTTCCATTCACAGTCAGGAAACGCACCATCCTACCGAAATAGGCCGTTTTCCAAAAGAGCCACCTCAGCAGAATCGTCAATCGACTCCCGATCCTAACTAAGTCGGCCCAGACGGTCGCTTACAACAGCTTTTACTAGGGGGCGTTCTGTCCTCGGTCCGCCGCAACCTATCGCGCCGCAAAGACTTTCAAAACACCTTACCCATCTTTCACAATACCACCAACAAGGGGCTGCAGTTTTGCTGCGGCCGAACTGACCGCCGCCATCACCGACTGCAAATACAACCCATACGACCTGGCGACTTAACTCACTAAATGCCTTGCTGTAAATGCGATGCGACAAATGCCCACGACAATCTTACAACCCTTGCGCACGCGCTCGCGCAGGATTGTCTGGTTCACTCCGACCTGATTTCCAAAGAACGTCCAGCTCCACACTCCGCAACGTCCATTATACCGAAGCACCACTTAACACAAACTATTAAACAACACGCAGTGGACCGCAAGGTCCCGATAGAAGGTCTTGCCCAAAAACGGCTTAGATCACCACCAAGTCGCCTCTCGGACCTTCGATACAACCTCATATCCTTCAGCGAGCAACGCCCCTAGCTCCCCGGGGTTTGACCTGCCCAATTCTTGGGCGATCCCCTGCTCCGCCGTTCATTGACACTATGGCGTAAGCTATTTAGCATAAAGAAGTTCGTGCATTTACGACTGACCTCAGGGGCGTGCCCAACGTCAGGCCCCGCCGGGCTTTCCGCCCGGCAATTCCGAGCCATCTCACCTCCTCGAAAGCGACTCGTTTGGCCAGCCCGTCTCGAAGTGGAGTGTTTTCCAAGGCGACGGATCGCCGTGTCGAGCGTTTCAGCGAAAGCGTCAGCTTCGACCATCGCTTGTACGCCCACGACATTCAGGGCTCACAAGCCCATGCCCAAATGCTGGCAGCCCGCGGCATGCTCACCTCCGCGGAATGCGACCAGATCTGCTCAACGCTTCAGCAGATCGGGCGCGAGATTGCGGCAGGCGAATTCCCCCTCCGCATCGAGCTCGAAGACATCCATATGCACATCGAGCAGGCGCTCATCGATCGCCTGGGCGATGTCGGCCGCAAGCTTCACACCGGTCGCAGCCGCAACGACCAGGTCGCCACCGACCTCCGTCTGTGGGTCCGCGATGCTCTCGATCGTGTCGATCAGCGATTGCTCGAACTCCAAAAAGCCTTCGTCGGCCGCTGCGACGCAGACCGCGACGTGATTCTCCCCGGCTATACGCACCTCCAACGTGCCCAGCCGGTGCTAGCTCCGCATTACTGGCTCGCCTACTGCGAGAAACTCGAGCGGGATCGGCAGCGGGTGCAGGATTGTCGCCGTCGGACCAACGTGTCCAGCCTCGGAGCCGCCGCCCTCGCGGGCACATCCCTGCCAATCGACCGCCACGACGTGGCCAAACGTCTCGACTTCGACGGCGTGGCCGCTAACAGCATCGATGTGAGCAGCGATCGCGACTTCGCGATCGAGTCAGCCTTCGTCCTTTCGCTCATCGCCATTCATCTGAGCACCTGGGCCGAGGAATGGATCCTCTGGTCGACCGCCGAGTTCAATTTCCTGAAGCTGCCACAGGAGTTTTGCACCGGCTCGTCGATCATGCCCCAAAAGATCAATCCGGATGTGCTCGAACTGACGCGCGGCAAGACCGGCCGGGTGATCGGCAACCTTCAAACACTGCTCGTGCTCGCGAAGGGGCTGCCGCTGGCCTACAACCGCGACCTTCAAGAGGACAAGCCAGCCCTGTTCGACTCGTTCGACACGGTCGAAATCTGCCTCGAGTTGGCGTCGCCGCTCGTCGCTGGCGCGTCGCTGAACCGCTCCGCCATTGCGGAGCGGCTCGACCGCGGCTACCTCGACGCGACGACCCTCATGGAATACTTGATCGCTCGAGGCCTGCCGCAGCGCACCGCCCATCACCTGGTCGGTGCTCTCGTCGGCAAGGCTCTCGAAAAACAATGTCGCCTGGCCGACCTGACGCTCGCCGAGTTCCAGGAGGCGCATGCCGACCTGGACGACTCGGTCTACAGCGTGCTTGGCGTGGAGCAGGCCGTTAAGGCCTTTAAGAGCTACGGAAGCACCGCCCCGGCCGAAGTCGACAAGCAGATCGCCAGTTGGAAGGAGCGGCTCGGCCTCTAAAAGGCAAACAGGATAAGGAGCGAAAAGGCGAAGGGAATTGCAACGGAAAACAATGATGGGCGATTAGACGTCCCTCCGTCCCAGGCTCCCGCCTGGGGCGGACCCAACCCGAGGCTCCGCCTCGCCGCCAAAGCAATAAACCCCAACAACAACCCGGGCATTCGAACCGCCGGTCCCCGGCCCCTTCGCCATCCGCCCGACTTGAGCGACAGCCATGAAACGCCACTTCAATCCAACCAGCCCGCTGCCGGTCACCGCCCTGGGCGCTCTGGCGATTCTCGCGACCAGCTGGCTCCAGGCGATCGCTCAAGAGGAAGATCCGTTCGGCGCGCCAGCCGATGCGGCCCCCAAGGCGGAAGCAGATCCCTTCGGCGCTGCGGAACCCGGCGCTGGCGCGAAGAAGGGGGAAGAAGCAGCGGACGACACCCGCCGTGGCCCCGAGCCTGCGGTCATTCTGCAGATTCGCGAATCAAACCCCACCACGCCGCGCGAACTGGTCACCGCGGCTCAGGCGGTTCTCGCCTTCGGCCGTCCCGACGAAGCCAAGGTCTATCTCGGCAAGCTCATCGCCGCGAGGCCGACTTCCGAAGCGCTGGCGCCTCTCGCCTCCGAGTTTGCCGGGCCGACGCTCCTCCGCTTTGCCCAAGAACAACAACTGCAGCCCGAAGGCAAACGGGTCGCCGACGCCATCCTGGCGGCCGCTGAAAAAGTCTCGCGCGATCCAGCCGCGATCATCGGTCTTGTGCCGATGCTCAAGAGCCCCGATCTCGCCGTGCGTGAAGCGGCCGTAGCACGCCTGCAGCAGGCTGGCCCCTTCGCCGTGGGTCCGCTCCTCGGTGTGCTGGCCGATCCGAAACAGGCCGATTCCCACCGCGCTGTGCGCACCGCTCTCGCTTCGCTCGGCCCCGTCGTCGAGCCGCCTCTGATCGGAGCCCTGCAAACTCCGGATCAAGCCCTGCGAGCGCAAGTGGTGATCGTTCTCGGCCGGCTGCGGTCGACGCGGTCCGTTCCCTACATCGTGCAAGGAGCATTGAACTCGAGCGCCAGCCCCGACCTCCGCGACGCAGCGCGCGCCTCGCTGGAAGCCATCTGGGGCAAGAAGCCGAGTCGTTACGAAGCTGAGCGGACTCTGCTGCACGAGTACGAGCTCCTCGACCAGGGTCGCACGCCGTACCTGCCCGATGAGGACGGCCTGGTCGAGCTCTGGTACTGGGATCAGGCAACGAATACTCCCAAGCCCAGCAAGCTGCCGACGGCGGATGCGGCCCGCATGCTCGCCGACTATGTCACCAGCGAGTTGGTCCGTTTGTCGCCGGGCCGCGAGGACTTCCTCAAGCTGCGTCTGCTGGCAGGGCTGGAGTGGGCTCGCACGGTTGCCGGCCGCAACGGCCCGTTGCCGCGTGGAGAAGGCACCATCTACAACGCCGCCGTGCAGGCTGGCCCCCAAATGGTCAGCGACACGCTGGCCGACGCTCTGCTGCAGGGCAAAGTCGCCGCGGCGCTCGGCGCCATCGAAGTGTTCGCCGACATCGGCGAGCCGCTGATGCTGAATACTCCGGGTGCGGACGCTTCGCTTTCGAAGGCCATGCTCCATCCCGACCAGCGGATTCGCGTGGCGGCAGCTCTGGCCGTGGTAAAACTCAGTCCGCCCAGCTTCGCCGGCGCCAGCCGGGTGACCGACGTGCTCGCCAATGCCGCCGCCACACGGGGCGTCCGGAGCATGATGATCGCTCATCCTCGCCTCGCCGAAGCCCAGAACGTCATCAGCTTCCTCGCCGATCAGGGCTTCGAAGGCCAGGTATATCTCACCGGCCAAGCGCTGCTCAAGGCGGCGGTGCTCGATCCCGACCTGGAAATGATCATCGTCAGCGATGCGATCGATCGCCCGACGGTTCATGAACTGGTGCAGGCGCTCCGTAAGGATTACCGCACCGCCGGCATTCCGATCGGCATCATGGCCACCGACGAGAACCTCGACCGCAGCCGGTTTCTGATGCAGAACGATCCGCGAACGATCGTGGTTCCCAAGATCATTGGCCCCGAGACCGCTGGCTTTGCCGCCAATCGGATCGCCGAGAGAATCTCCACTCCGCTGGAGTACGCTCCCGGCAGCGCACCGCTGATCGAAAAGCTCACGCCCAGCGTCGTGCCTCCCCTGCTCTCTCCCGGCGCCGGTTTCCAGCAACGAGACGAACGCATTGAGCGTGGCATTGCCGCCCTCGAGGCGCTCGTGACGCTGGCCAGCAATCGGGAAACGTTCAACCGCTACGACCTGCTGCGAGCCGAGTCCGCCGCCATTTCGGCGCTTGGCATCTCGCCGCTGGCCCCTTCGGCCGGCAAGCTCCTGGCGCTGATCGCCTCGCCGAAGGCCCAAACGGCCATGATCGAAATCGCCAGCCAGACGCCGCGACCGCTCGAGGATCGCGAGATCGCGGCCAAGGCCTTTGCCGACGCCGTCGCGCTCCGCGGCGTGCTACTGACCACCGACCAGATCCGACGTCAGTACGACGCTTACAACGCGAGCGAAACACTCGATGCGAATACCCAGCGAATCCTGGGCAGCCTGCTCGACACGATCGAATCGCAGCGCACCACCGGCGCGGCGATCGGACCAAGATGAGAGGAAAGCGGAGAGCGGAAGGCGGAAAGCGGATTATGAAAGCCCCCCGTCTCTCCCTGTGAACTGTTTACTGTCTACTGTTAGCTTGCTCCCACTGAAAACTGACTGCTGATAACTGAAAACTTCCCCCGCAACCATGCCTTAGGCGGCGGCACTTGCGGGTGAGCATCACCCCTCAATCTGCGCACGGAATACCCGCGCATCGCCCGCCTCGTATGGATACAAAATCCCACCGCATGTCGAACTACCGTTCCAGCCCGATTGGTGACCCGAACCTGGCCATTCCTGGCATCATCGGCACCAGCCCCGCGATGCAGGCTGTCTACCACCTCACCCGCAAGGTGGCGCGCACGAACGCTTCGGTGCTGCTGCTCGGTGAAACCGGCGCGGGCAAGGAAGTGATCGCCAGCGCCATCCACCGCCTGAGCCATCGCTCGCAAGGACCGTTCGTGCGGGTCAACTGCGGCGCCCTCAGCGAAAGCCTGCTCGAGAGCGAACTGTTCGGCCACGTCCGCGGAGCCTTCACCGGCGCCGTGAACAACCGCACCGGTCGATTCGAAGCCGCTCACACCGGCACGATCTTTCTCGACGAAATCAACAGCACGTCGCTGCTGTTGCAGGTCAAGCTGCTCCGCGTTCTCCAGGAGCGCGAGTTCGAGCGCGTCGGCGATGTGAGCACGATTCGCGTCGATACGCGCGTGATCGCCGCGTCGAACCGCAACCTGCGCGACGAAGTGGAAGCCGAGCGTTTCCGCGAGGACTTGTACTGGCGTTTGAACGTGGTGCCGATCGTCATTCCGCCGCTGCGGATGCGGCGAGAAGACGTTCCGGCGCTCGTCGCCCACTTCCTCAACGTCTACAGCGAAGCCAACGACAAGCACGTCGTGCACATCCAGCGCGAAGCGATCGAGGCTTTGCAGGACTATCACTGGCCAGGGAACGTGCGCGAGCTGCAGAACTACGTCGAGCGCGCCGTGGCGATGGCCGAGGGGGACGAGCTAACGGTCGAGCTGCTCCCCGACGCGGTCCTCGGCCGGACCGAGCGCCGCGGCGGCCGTATCAAAGGGGTGGACCTCGATACGTTGGTCTTCGAAGTCGTACAGCAAGGCATCAGTTCCTCCGCGGCGGACGAGATCAACCTGCACGAGAAGATCGTCAACCGCGTGGAAAAGGAACTGATCGCCCAAGTGATGCAGGCCTGCAACAGCGTGCAAACCAAAGCGGCCACCCGGCTCGGAATTAACCGCAACACGCTCCGCAGCAAGCTGCAGGAATACAATCTCGAAGCGAAAGAAGAATAATGAACTCATTCCCACGCTCTGTGTGGGAATTCCCAAACGGACGCTCCGCGTCCAGTGCCCGCCCCCGATTCCAAGCCGCACGAGTGGTCACGCGACGCTGAGCGTCGAGGTTTGCGTTCCCACGCAGAGTACGGAACGAGTCCAAGATCGGCATCCTCCAAATCATAAATCCGAAATCACAAATCCAAAATGCTATCCGGAATCGGCCTCGTTTGCTTCTCCGCCAGTTATGCGGTGGCGCTTGCGCTGGAGGTTTCCCGGCTGTTCTTTCGGATGCCGGTGCGGCTGATCTTCATTCTTGGGTTCACGGTCGCGGGGCTGTTTGCTCATACGCTGTATCTGATCGTCCGAGCGCAGGAGGGGGTCGTCGGGCTTCCGCTGTCGACTTGGTACGACTGGTACTTGATGGCGGCTTGGATCATGGCTGCCTCCTACCTGGCCATCGTGCTTCGCAAGCCGCAAACGAATGTCGGCACGTTCATGCTTCCGCTTGTTGAAGTGCTGATCGGACTCGCGTACCTGTTTCGCGACTATGAGCCGTTTCAGCGGAGCCAGGCGGTGCAGATCTGGGGCATGGCGCACGGTTTCATGCTCTTGCTGGGCACGGTGAGCGTGTCGCTCGGTTTCATCGCGGGCCTGATGTACCTGGTGCAATCGTACCGCCTGAAGCACAAGCTGCCGCCGCGGCCCGGTCTGAAATTGCCGAGCCTGGAGTGGCTGCAGAGCGTGAATAAGCAGGCTCTCGGCTACTCGGCGTTCTGCGTGGCCCTGGGGTTGGTGGCTGGAGTGGTCTTGAACGTGATCCGCTCGGGCCAGTCGCGGGTGCCGTGGTCCGATCCGGTGATTGTCACCTCGTTCCTGCTGCTCGTGTGGCTCATTTCGGCCTCAGCGTTCGAGTTGGTGTATAAGCCGGCCCAGCAGGGACGGAAGGTGGCCTATCTGACGGTCGCCAGTTTCATCTTTCTGGCCGTCGTGATGGCCATGCTCCTGCTCGGAAAGACCGAGCATGCCGGCCCTCAGCTCGACGGCTCCGGTGTCTCCTTTCAGTACAAGGAGCCCGCGTGATGAAACTGCAAATGGTCGGCTGCAGCCATCACACGGCGGGCGTGCAGATTCGCGAGCGACTGGCCTTCTCGAAGCACCAGGCGGTCGAGGCCCTCGTGCGCTTGCGGCAACGATTTCCTGGCACAGAGGCGGTGCTCCTCTCGACGTGCAATCGGGTCGAGTTGTACGTCGCGTCGGAAGAGCCGGAACGCTGCCCGACCCATCACGACGTCATCAGCTTCCTGGCCGATTTCCACGGGCTGGAACCTGTTGACCTGTTCAACGACCTGTTCGAGCGCACCGGCGAGGACTTTGTCCGTCACTTGTTCACGGTGGCCGCCAGTCTCGACAGCATGGTCGTCGGCGAGGCGCAAATCCTCGGCCAGGTGAAGCAGGCATACGAACTGGCCACGACGGCGAGCAGTGTCGGCCCCCTGACCAACTCGGCCTTCCAGGCGGCGCTGCGGGTGGCCAAGCGCGTCGCCACGGAAACTGCGATCAACCAGAAGCGGGTCAGCATTCCGAGCGTGGCGATCGCCGACTTTGCGAGCCAGTTTTTTGAGCGGTTCGACGACAAGCAGGTCGTCGTGATCGGCGCGGGGGAGATGGGGGAAGAAGCCGTCCGCTACCTGCTCGACAAAGGGGCCCAGCGGATCGCGCTGGTGAATCGCAGCTTCGAGCGGGCTTGCGACCTGTCGAAGCTGCTCGCCTCCGGCCAGCCGCGGAAGTGGGAGGAACTGCCGAAGCTGATGGTCGAAGCCGATCTCGTCATCAGCGCCACCGGGGCGACAGAACCCCTTTTCACGGCGGAGACCTATCGCGAAATCGACCAGCAGCGCTATCAGCGCCCCTTGATGATTCTCGACCTCGCCATCCCGCGCGATTTCGATCCCGCCATCGGCGACTATTCGGGCGTATACCTGTATTCGGTCGACGATCTCGCCGCCGCGTGTGCACAGAACAAGCGCGAGCGGGAGAAGGAATGGCCCAAGGCGGAGCGGATCATCGAAGAGGAAACGGCCCGCTTCATGGCCGACCTGCATCATCGCGCCACGGCCCCGACCATCAAGCGGCTGAAGGCTCGGGCGGACGAGGTAAAGAGCGAGGAGCTGAGTCGACTGCTGAACAAGCTGGGAACCACAGCCGACCCAAAAACCAAGGCGGAAATCACTGCCGCCTTCGACCGGCTGGTGAACAAGCTGCTCCACCCTCCGCTGGAAAGCCTCCGAGATGAAGCCGCCCAGGGCACGCCGCACGGCCTGCTCGACGCTCTCCGGCGCTTGTTCAAGCTCGTCGATTAAGCAGGCGCATAAAAAACCCGCGGCTTCGTACCGCGGGTCTTTCATTGCGTCGAGCGTCCCAGAACATGCCTGGGACAAAGTTCAGCGTAAGGGTCCGTCCAGGCGAGCGGGACTACTCCCAGTCCTCGTCCTCTTCGGCGTCTTCATCCTCGTCTTCGTCGTCCCAATCATCGTCTTCGTCGTCGAGGTCTTCGTCCTCGTCTTCATCGAGGTCTTCATCCTCGTCGTCGACTTCTTCCCACTCGTCGTCGAGGTCTTCATCCTCGTCTAGTTCTTCCTCGTCGCCTTCGTCTTCGAGGTCCTCGTCTTCATCGTCGTAGTCCTCGTCGTCGTCGAGGTCTTCGTCCTCATCCTCGTCGTCCATGTCGTCATCGTCGTCCTCCAGGCGAGGATCAGCGACGCGCAAGGCACGGCGTGATTCGGCAACGGCCCAGTGCGCCACAGTCGCCTGCGCCCGAGCTGCTTCGAGGAAACGGAATTTGCTGACGCTCACGTCGAACTCCTTCTGGGGTAAATCAAGCTTGATCGCCGGTGTATTCGAGTTCGTCCTGATCGTCTGAAGTCTCTTCCTCGGCCGTTTCTTCCGGCTCGGTCGGGAGCGGCGGCATCGCCGTCACGGGCAGAGCGCGAATCGCTGCGGCTTGAGGTAGATCTTCGAGGCTGACCAGTCCGAAAACTTGCAGGAATCGTTTGGTGGTTGCGTAAAGGAAAGGTCGTCCGAGTTCTTCGCTGCGCGACCCGATGCGAACCAGGTCGCGTTCCATCAACTGCCGCAAAATCTCGCCGCAATTTACGCCGCGAATGGCCTCTATATCGGCCCGCGGCACTGGTTGACGATATGCAATTACCGCCAGTGTTTCCAGGGCGGGTGCGCTCAATCGCGTCTCGGCTGGTACATGCTCCAGCCGCCTCAGCCAGGCCGCAAACTTGCGGCGCGTCAGCAGCTGAAAACCGCCAGCCACTTCCTCCACGCGGAAGGCCCGGCCGACGGTGTCGTAAAGCTCGTTCAACCGGCGGATTAGTGTACGCGCTTCGGTTCCGTCCGCCAAGTTGGCGTACTGGGCCAGCTTGCGGCTGCTGAGCGGCTCGCGAGCCAGCAGCAAGACCGCCTCCAGGCGACGCATCCGTTCATCGCGCAGGCCCTCCGCGGCCGCCTCTGGGGCGACTGCCTTGGTCGCCTGCCGCGCGACCACCATCGGGGGCGAGGGCGGGACCGGTCGCCAGGGGCGCGCGAGCTGATACCGGCCGCTGGCGCTGCCGAGCTGTTGAGCGGGATCGGTGCTGCGATGGTACATCGGCCGCCAGACTTCAGACTTTCACTACGAAACGTGTCCTACGATAGGGCGATTGTCGGATCGGTCGCAAGAATGGGTCTAGAACCGCTAGGACGATAAAGCCCAAACCAACCGACCCACTTAACCTATCTTCACACCTAAACGCCATAAGTTGGGTCAATCTGTCTGGTCGCTGGCAAAGGGCATTCCTATAATCCGCCCCGCTATGCCCCAAGGACGCGGAGCGTCCGTTGTTGCGTTACGCCGCGGCGCGACGCACCGAGGAATACCCAGCGAAACGGAGTTTGCCATGCGGTCGATCGCCATCATGAACCAAAAAGGGGGCGTCGGTAAGACGACGACTGCCGTCAACCTGAGCGCCGCATTGGCCGAGGCCGGCAAGCGGGTGTGCGTGATCGACATGGACCCTCAGGCCCACGCCTCGCTGCACCTGGGGGTGACGCTCCGCGACGGTGAGTCGTCGGTGTACGACTGCCTCACCGGTGAGCATCTGCTGCAGGACGTCCGCCGGCAAATTTCCGAAAACCTCTGGCTCGTTCCCGCTCACATCGACCTGGCAGCCGCGGAAGTTGAGCTTGCCGGCGAAGTCGGCCGGGAAGTCATCCTTCGCGACAAGCTCGCCCAGGACAACATGCAGTTCGACTACCTGATCTGCGACTGCCCGCCGTCGCTCGGCGTGCTCACGATCAACGCCCTGACGATGGTCAAAGAAATCTTCCTACCGCTTCAGCCGCACTTCTTGGCCCTGCACGGCCTCAGCAAGCTGCTGCGGACGATCGAAATCGTCAGCAAGCGACTGAATCGCGACCTGAAGCTCAGCGGGGTGCTGCTGTGCATGTACGATACGGGCACGCGGCTCGCCGCCGAAGTCAGCAACGACGTGACCGAGTATTTCACGCACGGCAAAACCCCCGATTGCGTGTGGGCCAACGCCCGGACGTTCCAGACCCGTATTCGCCGCAATATCCGCGTCGCCGAGGCGCCCAGCTTCGGACAATCGATTTTCCAATACGCCCCGCAGTCGCATGGGGCCGACGACTACCGCCAGCTTGCCCAGGAAGTGCTCCACTGGGGCGAGGGCGTTACCGTAGTGCCGGCCACCCGCACTGCCGTAGCCGCATGAGCTAGAAGGAGTTGCAGGTCACAAGTTCCATCGACGATAACACCATCTCCGTGACCTGCCACTTGTAACCTGCAACCGCCGAAGGCGCCCTCCATGGCCGAACCCATCATCAGCGTCTCGGGCCTGCGGGGAATTGTCGGCGAAAGCCTCACGCCGGACGTCGCCGCCCGCTACGTCGCCGCCTTCGCCGAAACCTTGCCCCCTGGGCCAGTCATCGTCGGGCGGGACGGACGAACGACCGGGCCGATGCTCGCGCTCGCCGTGCAAAGCAGCTTGGCGGCGATGGGGCGCGACGTGCTCTACGCCGACATTGCAGCGACCCCCACGCTCGGCGTGCTCGTGCGAGCCAAGCAGGCCGCCGGCGGCGTGCAGATCACGGCCAGCCACAATCCGCCTCCCTACAACGGCCTGAAGCTGTTCAGCGGCGAGGGACGCATCCTTACCGCAGCCGCCGGCCAACCGGTGCTCGAACGCTATCGCAGCGGCACGTTCCGCTGGGCCCCGTTCGATCGCGTCGGCCAGGTTCGCCCGCTCACCGATACAACCTCGAACCACCTGCGGCTGCTGTCGTCCATCGTCAATGCCGACAACGTCGCCCGCCGACGGTTCCGCGTGCTGCTCGACAGCAATGCCGGCTCCGGCAGCATCCTCGGCCGCAAACTGCTCGAAGAGCTCGATTGCGACGTGATCGCGATCGGTGATCAGCCCACGGGTCAGTTCCTGCATCCGCCGGAACCGACAGCCGCCAACCTGCAATCGGTCGGCGCGAAGGTCGTCGAGCATGGAGCGGCGATTGGCTTTTGCCAGGACCCCGACGCCGACCGCCTGGCGATCATCGACGAGCGGGGCCAGTACATCGGCGAGGAATACACGCTGGCGATGTGCGTCGATCACGTCCTCCGACACGACCGCGGGCCAGTGGTGGCCAACTGCGCCACCAGCCGAATGACGCTCGACCTGGCCGAAGAGTATGGAGTGCCCTTCTCGCGTTCCGCGGTCGGCGAAGCCAACGTCGTCGACGAGATGTTGCGGCAGAAAGCCGTTTTCGGCGGCGAAGGAAGCGGTGGACCGATCGATCCGCGTGTCGGCCTGGTGCGCGACAGCTTCGTCGGCATGGCGCTCGTGCTCGCGGGTCTCGCCGAACGCGGCGAGTCGCTCAGCCGATGGGTTGCCAGCCTGCCGAAGTACGAGATCCACAAGGTGACGCTGCAACTCGACGCTCGAAAGCTCCCTGACGCCTTCGCTGCAGTCGAGTCGCGATTTCCGAAAGCCAAGGCCGATCGACTCGACGGCCTACGCCTCGACTGGCCCGATCGCTGGCTCATCGTTCGAGGCAGCAACACCGAGCCCATCGTCCGCGTGATCGCCGAAGCCCCAACGCTGGACGAAGCGAAAGAACTCTGCGATCAAACCAGCCACGTCCTGCAGAGCCTCTAACCACCTCTATAGTCGGCAGGTAACACCTGCCGGAGAACTGCAACGCGATCCTACCACGCAGCCTCCAGCTGCACCGCAACCAGTTCGATCTTCATCGCCTCACGCCACTTCCGCCGCGTGATTCCGCAAACGGCAAAGACGCCGGCGACCAGCAAGAACGGGCCATAGTCCTCCGGCGGGGTCAGCACACGTGCGGCCCAAAAAGGGTTACGAATCGCGTGCTATTCTTGAGTGGCCCGATCGTTAACTCCGCCCTTTTCGCTAAAGCCCCGAGTCCAGGTCCCCATGACGCCCTTCCCTAAGTCGGGTTCAAAACTAGCCGCAACGGTCATTTGCTTCGCCCTTGCACTCCGCTGGTTGCCCGCAGCAGCTTGCGCCCAAGACCGGCCCAGCGATCGAGTTTCGCCCGAGCGGATTCAAACCGCCGTGGGAGAGCTCGAGAAGCTGACGAACAAGACGCTCGACGACACAGACGTTCCCGGCATCGGGATCGTAGTCGTCCACCGCGATCAGGTGATCTACATCAAGGGCTTCGGCGTTCGTGAAGCTGGTAAGCCGGAGCGAATCGATGCGAACACCGTCTTTCAAGTGGCTTCGGTATCCAAGCCGATCGCTTCAACGGTGCTGGCTGCTGTCGTGGGCGAGGGGCACGTCGGTTGGGACGACCGCGTGATCGACTACGATCCCAGCTTTCGCATGTACGATCCGTATGTCACTCGGGAACTGACACTTCGCGACTTGCTCTGCCACCGCAGCGGCCTGCCCGAACATTGCGGCGACCTGCTCGAAGACATGGGCTACGAACCGCAAGAGATCCTGCGGCGGTTGCGGTATCAACCGCCGGCGAGCAGCTTCCGCTCGCAATACGCCTACACGAACTTCGGCTACAGCGAGGCCGCCTACGCGGCAGCCATGGCGCAGGGCAAGTCATGGGACGATCTGGCGAAGGAGAAACTCTTTGCGCCGCTGGGGATGACATCCACGAGCTACCGCTTCGCCGACTACGCGAAGGCGAAGAATCGCGCTCGGCTGCATGTGCCCGTCGATGGGAAATGGGTCGCCAAGTACACCCGTCAGCCGGACGCCCAGGCGCCGGCCGGTGGCGCGAGCACGACGCTCAGCGACCTCGCCCGCTGGCTACGGTTGCAGCTCGACGAGGGCAAGTTCGAAGGTCGCCAGGTGGTTGCCTCCACTGCCCTCGCCGAAACGCAAACGCCGCAAATCGTCACCGGATTCGCGCCCGAGCGCGGCCATGTGGTTTCGTACGGCCTGGGCTGGATTGTGAGCGTCGAGCGCGGCGGCCGGACGTTCTACAAACACTCCGGGGCTTTTGCCTTGGGCATGCGGTCGGAAGTGGCACTGCTTCCGTCCGAGGACCTCGGCATCGCGGTCCTTTCCAATGCGGCCCCCACCGGAGTACCCGAAGGGCTGACGGAAAGCTTCTTCGACCTGGTGCTCGATGGCAAGCTTCAGCGAGACTGGGTCGAATTCGCGAACCGGATGTTCGACGAGGAAGTGCAGAAGGAGTTAGGCGCCGAGACGGACTTCAGCCATCCCCCATCCACTCCAGCACCGCCGCTCAAGCTCGCGGCCTATTCGGCAAAGTACAAGAACGACTTCTTCGGTGAAATCGAACTGGTGGAACGCCAGGGGAAGCTCGTGCTGCGCATGGGCCCGCAACCGATTGAGTTCGAGTTGCGACACTGGGATCGCGATGTCTTTTCGTTCCAGCCGACGGGCGAATCGGCGGGCGGGCTGTCCGGCGTTCGCTTCCTGATCGATGCGAGCGGTCAGGCAGATCGCGTGCTGATTGAGAGCTTGAACATCCATGGCCAAGGGATGTTCCTGCGAGCACCGTAGCCGGCAGGTAACACCTGCCGGAGAACCGCAGAGGGACGTTGCTACTTGGATAGTCCTCGCGCGGGGCTGGCCCGGAGGCAGGTTTCAGGATTATGCACTCGCTAGCGGCCTAAAAAGAAAGGCGTTCGCGTCCTTCTACAATTCCTTGAAACCCCTTCCAAGGAGATTGTTTATGGAACGCGAACGCTGGTTGGA
>JAEZAS010000265.1 GCA_023430365.1 Planctomycetota bacterium | reverse complement strand
CGGGCAGGCTGGAAGCCTGCCCTACGGTGCCCGCTTTGCTACCGCGGTCAACTTGCCGATACTACAGCGGTCCTAGGTCCTTAAGGCATGGAAGGAAACGCTCGATGGAGTCCGCCAGTCTCGATTTTCTCAAAACCTTGCTCGCCACCCCCAGCCCGTCAGGCTACGAACGGCCGATTCAGGACGTGGTGCGCAAGTACGCCAGCGATTTCGCCGATGAGGTGCGCACCGACTTGCACGGCAACGTCATCGCCATAAAAAACCCCGCGGCGAATCTGCGAGTCATGTTCTCCGGCCACTGCGACCAGATCGGCATGCTGGTCACGCACATTCACGACAGCGGCTTCATCTATGGCCAGACAATCGGCGGCTGGGACCCGCAGCAGCTCATCGGCCAGCGGATGGTGATCTGGGCCGAAGGGGGACCGTTCCCCGCCGTGATAAGTCGCAAACCGTTTCACCTGCTCACCGACGAGGAGCGGAAGCAAGTCGTCAAGCTCGACGATTTGTGGCTTGATATCGGCGCCAAGAGCAAGGCTGAGGCGGCCGAACTGGTGCGGATCGGCGATCCGATCACGTTGCAGCTCCAATATCAGGAGATGCGCAACGGCCTGGCCAGCTCGCCGGCGATGGACAACAAGTGCGGCCTGTGGGTGGTGATCGAAGCCCTGCGGCGGGCGAGCAAAGCCTCGCTGAAGTGCGGCGTGTATGCGGTGTCGACGGTGGCCGAAGAGATTGGCCTTCGCGGCGCTCGCACAAGCGCCTATGGCATCGATCCGCAGGTGGGCATCGCGGTCGACGTAACGCACGCGACCGATTGTCCGACGATCGACAAGCGACAGAACGGCGAAATCGCCCTGGGCAACGGCCCCGTGGTCGTGCGCGGGCCGAACATGAATCCCGTCGTCACCGAGCGGCTCATCGCGACGGCCAAGCAAAAGGAAATCGGCTATCAACTGGCCGCTTCCGGCCGGGCCGTGTCGAATGACGCCAACGTGCTGCAGATCAGCCGCGCGGGAGTGGCTACCGGGCTCGTTGCGATCCCGAACCGCTACATGCACAGCGCGGTCGAGATGATTTCGCTCACCGATATCGATCGGGCCGCAGACCTGCTCGCGGAGTTCGTCATGAGCCTGAGCGAAAGCGACGACTTCCGGCCGTAGCGCCCACCAACGAAGCCGGCCGAATCCCCGTAGCTGAATTCGCCAGAATTCACACAAACCCAGCGTTTACTCGAAGGGCGGCTGAATTCTGGCGAATTCAGCTACAGGAGAAGCTTTGCATCGGTCAGCCGATGCTTTAGTTCGCATCGGCTGTCGGTTATGCTGGACGGTCCATCGTTTACCCACCTTTCCGAATCGATACCTCCGCTCGGTGTGAAATGAAATCCACTGCCCGCCTGCGGTCGCTTGGTCTGTTTGCCTGCCTCCTGGTGTTCTCTCTCGTCTGCGTTTCGCGCCTGTCGGCCGACAACTGGCCGCAGTGGCGAGGCGCCAAGCTCGACGGGGTGAGTCACGAGAAGGACGTTCCGGTCGAGTGGAGCAAGAACGAGAATGTGCTCTGGCGGCTGCCGCTGCCCGGGCCCGCGGGCGCCACGCCCGTGATCTGGGGCGACCGGATTTTTCTCACGAGCGTCGACGGCAACGAGCTGGTGCTGCTCTGCGTGAGCACCGACGGCAAGCAGCTGTGGCGCAAAGTGGTCGGTGAAGGCAACAAGGACGTCCGCGGCGACGAAGGCAACTCGGCTTCGCCCTCCCCCTCGACCGACGGCAAGCACGTTTGGGCGTTCATGGGCAACGGCGCCCTGGGATGCTACACGGTCGACGGCGATGAGGTCTGGAAATTCAACCTCCAGGACCGCTACGGCAAGTTCGAGATTGCGTTCGGCATGACCGCCACGCCGGTGCTCGACAACGGCCGGCTGTATGTGCAGCTCATCCACGGCGAAGGCAACCCGGAAACGCGAGAAGCCGTCGTTGTGTGCCTGAACGCCGCCGATGGCAAAGAAATCTGGAAGGTCGACCGCCCGAGCGACGCCCGCGACGAATGCGAGCATTCGTACGCCTCGCCGGTCATCTATCGTGACAAGGAGCGCGCTTTCCTGCTCACTCACGGCGCCGACTATGTCGTGGCGCACAACCTCGAAGACGGCAAGGAAATCTGGCGCTGCGGCGACCTCAATCCGAAAGGCAAGTACAACCCGACGCTCCGCTTCGTGGCTTCGCCCGTCTGTGCCGAGGGGCTGATCGTGGTGCCGACTGCCAAGGGTGGCTCGGTCGTTTGCATCAAGCCGGACGCGAAGGGGGACATCACCGACAATGAAGCGGCGTTCTACTGGAAGCGGCCGCGCGATACGCCCGACGTTCCCTCGCCGCTGATCGCCAATGGCCTGGTCTATCTCTGCCGCGAGAGCGGCGTGGTGATCTGTGTCGATGGCAAGACCGGCAGCGAACTCTACCAGAAGCCGACGACGCGCGACCGCCACCGCGCTTCGCCCGTGTTTGCCGACGGCCGGATCTACACCGCGGCCCGCAACGGCATCGTCAGCGTCATCAAGGCGGGGCCGGAGTTCGAGCTGCTTTCGCAGAACAACATGGAAGAGTCGATCTCGTCGTCGCTGGCCATCGCGAACGGCCGGATCTATGTCCGCACGTTCGACGCGCTCTACGCGATCGGCAAGTAGGCCCCAAGCAGGCCTGACGTGCAGCAGCGTCCGGTTGAAAACTCTCCGGAGGCCGCTTGGCCTCCGGCTATGATTTGAGTGTTATGAATCGAACGCTGCTGGGAATCTGCGCTCTCGTCTTGCTCGTGGCGGGGGGAATCACGCTTGCCCGCGGACAGAACGACATCACGTCGACCAGCTTTGCGGCCGGCTGTCTGCGCGTCGGGCTGGTGCTGGGGGCGATGTGGCTGGCGCTGCCGCAAATCAACCGCATGCTCGCCACCACGCCCCGCTGGTTGCTCGTTGCGCTGGGGATTGGCCTGGTCGTAATTGTCGTCCGGCCGTGGCTGGCGCTGGTCGTGATCCCGATTCTCATCGGGCTGTGGTTTCTGGGGCCACGACTGGCGACGAAGTCGGACCCGACGATCCTGCGGCGGCGGTTCAAGAGAAGACCACCGCAATAAGCCCCTGAGCAGGACTTTCCACCGCTACGGTAAGCAGCCGGAGGCAAACCTGCCTCCGGGCGAAGTGCAGTTGGAGCGTCCACGCGCGGGGCGGGCCCGGAGGCAGGTTTCAGGATTATGCACTCGCTAGCGGCCTAAAAAGAAAGGCGTTCGCGTCCTTCTACAATTCCTTGAAACCCCTTCCAAGGAGATTGTTTATGGAACGCGAACGCTGGTTGGA
>JAEZAS010000230.1 GCA_023430365.1 Planctomycetota bacterium | reverse complement strand
GGTTGACGCCGTGTAATAGCCCTAGTCAAGTTGCAAAATCTGTTTGGGGCCCCTGACAGAACAGTTCCTGAAGCAGCACGAAAACCCACGCTGATACCAGCGACCACACGTTCGAGCAGGATGGGCGCTTCGGTGCGACACACCGAAGCAGGTTGTGAGTTGGTTCCGCCGGCTCGGCACGGTGCTTTGGACTTTGCCTGGTGACGTAAGTTCGGATCTAATACCGACACGCTGGCGAAGAACCGGGCAGCTAATTTGTATCTGGGCTCAACTCAAGCCGGTCCGGTCGATCGCTGTGGAGTCGTCGCCACCGACTTCGCTAGAACCAAACGCCGTACCGCAGTCTGCCTCAGATGATGCAATACGGCGCAAGACGACAGCGCCGACTGAAATGAGCCTTCGGGTCCCGAGCCAACCTGTTCTCCCCCGGCGTAGCTAAATTCGGGACGAAAAAGAGTCATGATAGATGGTGAAAGTGATTAGTTTTCGTGTCTTCATGACCGCGGCAGTCAGCGGCCTCCCTTCGTTCATTAGAGCCATCTGTGGCTAAAATCCGCCCTGAAATGCGTCATAATCACATGATGCAATGATTTAGCTTGCCAGCCGACGTTCGGCTGACAGTTAAGTCGGAGGCCGACGCTCTGCGAATGTCGACATCAGCTTAGCCACCGTTCGGCGTCACCTGACTACTTCAAGACAATCTTGCTTTCGCGTGCGAGGAATCCGGTGGGCCCAGCCAAACCTTCGTCATCTGCACTAGATTTACTGCAAAGACTCGCGGAAGCGTTGGTTTCTTTCCCAGCTTCTCGGAAAGTCTGGGAGGAAGTTTTAACTGAGGAAGAACGGCATTCCCTTGGCGGCGATCACAACTCCGTCTTCGCCGCAAGGAAAACAGGGGGTGCGGTGAAGATGGCGAGGGCTGTCTGGAACTGCAGCGAGCAGGAGGCGATCGTACGAATTCATGAATCACTCGGAACGCTGGCTCCCCAAAAGATGGCTTGGCTCCGCAGGGAACTCGGGCAGGTGCCAGCAGAGTCGACAGTCGAACGCAGTCGCTCGACGCCGATTTGGAATGAGTCGACTTGCGAGATCATGTTTCGAGGGAAGGTCGTTCGCAAATTCCGCGGCAAGAGGGTGGCCAAGCACTGCGTGGCCATAGTCCAAACGTTTGCCGAGCGCGGATGGCCTGAGCGGATCGAGAATCCTCCGGAGCTTCGCGATTCTGTCGTGCGAGCTGCAGCAATTCGATCGCTAAACTCTAAGATCGAGCCGGAAACAATTCAGTTTGTAGCTGATGGAAGCGGCAGCGGCATTTGCTGGCGAGTCGCCAACTGAGCTATCGCGCATCTATCGCGCATCTCGGTTAGCAGCGAACGAGTCGTTGCGCAACAATTCTTCCCGTGGCGATTTGGCAATGGGGCCAAAAGGCCACGGGAACTTTTGTAATGCAACGCGAATCATCGGCTGCACCTGCAGCTGTCAGAAACCTGGCTACGGCTTTGCCAGGTGCGGTCAACGGTCCAAGCCAACGGTGCCAAAACACGGCTCGCGCCTATCTCACTTTGGCGGAGCTGTGCGAACAGAGCGGTCTTTCTGAGAGCACCATTCGACGGCGCGTGAAGGACGGTTCATTGCCGGCTTTTCAGCCGGGCGGGCGCCGCAAACGCCTGTTGTTTCCGGCCGACGTTCTCCAGCGACCCCAAACCTGCCCGCTCACAACCCTAGCCGACAGCGTCGCTACCACCGACGAACGCGGTCATCAGCGGGCTTCAAAGCCGCCGGCAGGTCCCAAGCCGCGCTGGAAGAGCAAACTGGCCCGAAATTCCAAACAAAACCAAAGTTAACTAGCGAGGGTCTATGCCACGAAAACGGAAGTCCACACTCGTACACGGTAAGTTCTTCAAGTGGAAATTATGCATCCGGGATGGTATCTATTGGGCCGACGGTCGTTCTAATCCGCGACCCGCAGGACGACATTCACTCGGAACTCGGGAGCGGGAGGAAGCGCTTGAAGGCCTCCGGCAACTCGACGCGATTCGGGCTGTCGAGCTCGGAATGGCCGACGAGTCGATCTTGAAACCAACCAGCCCTAACTCCCTTTCACTGGAAGATGGCGTTGCACTTTACCAGCGCTATGTCGAGCGTCCAGCGATTGCTGGCGGCGCCTCTCCGGAAACTGCAAAACGCTACGGGGCGGTGTACGGCAAGCTGCTACCGTTTTTGAAGCGTCGACATGTGCTGAACTGGGAACAGGTTGATAAGGCACACGTACTCGCGTATGCCGCGTGGCTCGATGACGAAGGCTACGCTCCGCGTACGGAGTACCTTGAACTCACCACAATTAAGCAGACGATCAATTGGATGATCCGCGAGGGGCATCTCCCAGCCGCAAATCGGATCGACCTCCGATTGTCTAAGCCCACTGGAACGGATACTTACTGCTGGAAGCCCGAAGAGGTCACCGCGATCCTCAACCACTGTAGCTCCGATCCCAAGACCGCTTGGTTGGGTGACGTTCTGATGGCTCTCGCATACACCGGCGTTCGCATTTCGGAATTGGCCGCCTTGCGGGCATCAGATGTTGACTTAGCTAAAAGCATGATCGCAATCAAGGATGAGACGGCGAAGAAACGCCGCTCTCAGTCCGAGCCGGCTCGTCAAACGAAGGGGCGTCGAAGTCGTAGCTTCCCGGTGCACCCGGAACTGAAGCCGCTCCTGGAGCGGTTGGTGGGAAGGGCAGGGGCCACGGTGTTTCGCGGCCCGCTGGGGGGAGTGCTCAGTCCAGACATCGTTCGGCGAGCGCTAATCCGGGACGTGCTTGAGCCGTTGTCCGATAGGTTTCCAACAGCCGCCGGGGACATCGGATTCATGCACGGACGCCTGCACTCATTTCGGCATTACTTCTGCTCGACCTGTGCAAACAGCGGGGTGCCGGAACAGATGGTGATGCACTGGCTGGGACACCAAGAAAGCAAAATGGTGCGCCATTATTACCACGCGCACGACGCGGAAGCGCAGCGGCAGATGAAGAACATCAGCTTTGTCATCGGCGCGGAAGATGGAAGTTTCGGCAGCCCGAAAACGTCCGGTCGGAGAGTCCCGCCCTCTCCGACTTTGACACAGTGATTGACACAGTCACTGTGTCAATCAAAAACGGCTCGTCGCAAATGGCTGTTTTGAAACCATTTAAGACGAGCCGTAGTGATTTGAGCGGAGAGGACAGGATTCGAACCTGCGGTAGGGTTTGACCCCTACACCGGTTTAGCAAACCGGCGCTTTCGACCACTCAGCCACCTCTCCAAGGTCGCGAGCGACGCCTGTTTAGGTTCGCCACTCGGTCACGGGTGAATCGCCAATTTTTGCGGATCGGAGCCCCGCTGACAAGCGGTCTTTCGGCAACTTCCCCGCCGATCCGTTCTCCGGGGCCAAGCGCCTTCGGTCTATTCGGCAGGATCGCGCCTCAAAGTCGGCGGAGACTGCGGTTTCGACTGGGCACGGGGGGGTAAATCGACAAAGATTACCCATCCGGGGGCCGATGCTTGAGTAAATCGGGCTCGATTCGTTCGCTTCCCATGGGACAGGTGAATCCCACAGGCGGTTCGCGACGAAGTTTCGATTTCAAACATCGGCGAGCGGGCAAGCAGGTCTTTGCTCCGCCGTGCCAGTTCCAAACTTTAAGGGTTGCCGCATGCGGACCACGTTGCTGGCGCTCGTCGTTGTCTCCACGCTGCCGCTTGCGCCAACATCGGCGTTCGATGCCGCGGACGTCCAATCCGCTGCGAATTCGATCACGAAGGATGAGGTCAAGCGGTACGTTGATGTCCTCGCCGACGACACGTTCGAAGGGCGCGAGGTCGGTAGCCGCGGTGGGCATGCGGCCGGCAACTACCTGGCGAAGGCTTTTGAAGACTATGGCCTGAAGCCGGCCGGCGATCAGGGGAGCTATTTTCAGGTCTTCAACGGTCGTTCCCGGAACATTCTGGGAATGCTCGAGGGGAGCGATCCCCAGCTGAAGAACGAAGTCATCATTCTGGGCGCCCACTACGATCACGTCGGCTATGGACGTGCCAACAACAGCTTCGGCCCCTTTGGCTACATCCATAATGGAGCGGACGACAACGCCAGTGGCGTGGCGGGGCTGCTTGAGGTGGTCGACGCGTTCAAGCGGCTTCCGCGGGCGCCGAAGCGGTCGATTCTGTTCGCCCTGTGGGACGGAGAAGAAGCCGGTCTTCTAGGTTCGAGGCACTGGCTCGCTTATCCCACGATCCCGCTCGAGCGTGTGATGTTGAAGATCAACATGGACATGATCGGCCGGCTGACCAATGACCGCGTCGAGGTGTTCGGTACGCGAACAAGCACCAACCTCCGGCAGTTGATCAGCAGGGCCAACGCCGAAGATTCGCTGGAACTCGATTTCAGTTGGAAGATGAAAGGGGACAGCGACCACTATCCCTTTTTCGAGCGGGCCATCCCGACGCTGATGTTTCACACGGGATTGCACAAGGACTATCACCGCCCGAGCGACGATGCCCATTTGATCGACAACGAAGGTGTCGCTCGCGTGGCTCGGCTTTGCTTTCTCACACTGGAGCAGTTGGCCGACGCGTCGGAGCGAAAAGCGTTTCGCCTGACCTCGCGGCAAGAGAACGTGCTGACCCAGGCCAAACTAGAAGCCCCGGCGCAATCGCCGCCGTCGCGCTTTGGCATCGGTTGGAAGCAGAACGCCGACGATGGTCAGTACTACGTCGTCCACATCGTGCCAGGCTCGCCTGCGGAGCGAAGCGGAATCCGCCTCGGCGACAAACTCGTCAGCTATAACGGCGAAGCGGTCGACGACCTGTCGCACTTCCACCTGCAGCTTCTGGCGGCTGGCGGCCCTGGAATCTTCAAGGTCCAGGGTAAGGATGAGACCGAGCCTCGCGAGATTACGATCACTCCGGCCGGAATGCCGGTTCGGATCGGATTCACCTGGCGACAGGATGACGCGGAGCCCCGGGCAGCCATCGTTAGCCAGGTCATTGGCGGATCGGCGGCCGATCAGGCGGGCATCAAGATCAAGGATCGGATTTACGCAGTGAACGACCAGCCCTTCAGCAACGCGGACCAGTTCACGGAACTGCTCAGGATACGCGGTCCAATCAAACTGCTTGTGGAGCGCAATGGGCGAATCCGCACGCTGGAACTGCAGACGCTCAATATGGAACCAGCCCCCTAAGCGCTTGTAGACTGGCTGACGTCGAGTCAGGCTGAGTGATCCAGTCCCAGTCGTCCCTGTTGGTTCGGCGACGGCTGTCTCAGCTGAAGCTTTGCTTCAGGGATAAACTGATTAAGTGGAGAATGTACGCACAAGGCGCACGATTCGCCGGTAAGCTGTACTCTTTCCTGTTTTGCCCTGGGTTGCTAGTAGTGTAGTCGGGTTCGCTCGCCGCCCCAGGGGTGGCTGGCAGTGAGCCTGCTACCCAGGTTGTTGCCAGCGCGAGGGCTTCATGCAGCATTCCGAGTATTGGCGGGTCGCCTTAGAAAGCATCGGTGACGCTGTCATCATTACCGACCATCTCGGGAATGTGACCTACCTCAATCCGACCGCGGAGAAGCTCAGCGGTTGGTCGGAATTGGACGCCCAGGGAAAGCCCGCGCATCACGTCGTACAGGTCGTCACGAAGAACGGCATCCAGGAAGTCGAACGGCTTGCCGAGCAAGTGCTCCGGGAAAAGCTCCCCTCAGCGGGTAAGGTTCACGGAGATCTCCGCCAGAAGGACGGTACGCAGATCCCCGTCGATGTGAGCGCTTCATCCATTCGCGATGAGCACAAACGGCTTCTGGGGTGTGTGCTCGTCATTCGCGATGTAAGCCACCTGCGCGGGCTTAGCGAGCTGAACGAGCGAATGGCTGCGATCGTCGAATCGTCCGACGATATGATCGTCTCGAAAACGCTCAACGGCACCATCACCAGCTGGAATCAAGGCGCGGAAAAAGTTCTGGGCTACCGAGCCGACGAGGTCATCGGTCAGCCTATTTCGATGCTCATGCCCCCCGAAGCCGCGGAGGACACGGAAAAGATTCTGAGCAAGGTGAGACGGGGCGAGAAGGTCGACCACTATATCACCCAGCGCCGTCACAAGGACGGGCACATTGTCGACGTTTCGCTCAGCGTGTCACCGATCCGCGATGCGGATGGGGTGATCGTCGGTGCGGCCAAAGTTGGGCGGGACATCTCCGAAGTCCGCCAGGCGGAAATACTGAGGGACCGACTGGCTGCGATCGTTGAGTCGTCGGACGACATCATTGTTTCCAAGGATTTGAATGGCGTCATCACTAGTTGGAATCGGGGCGCCGAGCGGGTTCTCGGCTACCGGGCCGAGGAAGTGGTCGGCAAGCATGTGTCGATGCTCATGCCACCCGAGCTGGTCGAGGACATGTACAAGATCCTCGGGAAGATCCGGCACGGCGAAACGGTCGAACACTACGAAACCAAGCGCCGTCGGAAAGATGGAAGAATCATCGATGTGTCGCTTACGGTTTCGCCGGTGCGGGATGGGACGGGGCGCATCGTCGGAGCATCCAAGATCGGGCGCGATATCACGCAGCAGAAGCAGCTCGAGGCGGAGCGTCAGGAGGCAGATCGGAGGAAAGACGAGTTCCTGGCCATGCTCGCCCACGAGCTTAGAAATCCGCTGGCCTCGATCAGCAGCGCGGTGCAATTATTCGGACGGTTGGAAACGGAAGCTGACTTGGAGTGGGCAAAGGAGATAGTCCATCGACAGGTGAAGCATCTTTCGCGGCTCATTGACGATCTGCTCGACGTCTCACGCATTACGCGGGGAAAGATCAGTCTGCGGCGGGAAACCATCGATCTTTCGCCAGTCGTGAGCAGCGCCGTCGAGGCGGTTCGCCCGTTGATTGAAGACCGCAAGCATCAACTGGTGGTTTCGCTCGCCCCGGGTACGTTGCGCTTAAGTGCCGATCCGGTGCGGCTGGAACAGATCCTCATCAACCTGCTCACCAACGCGGCGAAGTATACCGAGGGGGGCGGAAAGATCACGTTGACCGCCTCCCGCGACGACGGTCAGATCGTCGTCCGCGTGCAAGATACGGGGATTGGGATCGCGCCTGATTTGGTTCCGAATCTTTTCGAGCTGTTTGTTCAGGGAGATCGCTCGATTGCTCGTTCGGAAGGCGGACTGGGAATCGGCTTGACGCTCGTGAAGCGACTCACCGAGCTTCACGGCGGAACTGTGGCCGCGGAAAGTGAAGGAATCGGGAAAGGGAGCGTCTTTACGCTCCGCTTTCCAGCTATTACGCCAGCTGTCGAGAAACGTCCTCCGGCAGCGGAATATTTGCCGCGAATGGCCCGGCAGCATTCCCGGATCCTCGTGGTGGACGACAACATTGACACCGCCGGAGGGCTCACGAAACTGCTACGTCTCCTCGGCCATCACGTCGAAATGGTGCACGACGGCGAGCGGGCGATTGAGGTTGCGCTCGAATTCAAGCCGGAAATCGTGCTGCTCGATATCGGCCTGCCTGGCATCGACGGATATCAGGTAGCCCGATGCCTGCGAAAAGAGCCAGCGTGCAAGACAGCGCTCATCGTAGCCGTTTCCGGCTATGGCCAGGACGAGGATCGGCACAAGTCGCATGACGCAGGTTTCGATCATCACCTGACGAAACCGGTGGACTTCGACGCCCTGCTCTCGCTGCTCAATTAACGCGGCTCAGCACTCACTCACGTTGACGGGTATTTGCAGGGCCAACCCGCCTTCGGAAGTTTCCTTGTACTTGGCGTTCATGTCGCGGGCCGTCGACCACATTGTGGCAATGACCGCGTCGAGGGAAACCTTGGCGTGGCCCGGGTCGCTGGCGAGCGCCAGGTTGCTGGCGGTGATCGCTTTCACGGCGCCCATCGTATTGCGCTCGATGCAGGGAATCTGAACCAGACCGGCCACCGGATCGCACGTGAGACCGAGATGGTGCTCCATGGCGATTTCCGCAGCCATCAAGACCTGTTCGGCAGAGCCGCCTTGCACCTGGGTCAGTCCTGCGGCAGCCATGGCGCTGGAGACACCGATTTCCGCCTGACAGCCCCCCATCGCCGCCGAAAGGGTCGCACGCTTCTTGAAGAGCATGCCTATCACGGCTGCCGTAAGCAGGAAGTCTTCGAACGGTTTGCGCTTGGTCGACCGCGCTGGCGTCGAATTGAAGCACTCGTGAAAAAGTAGAACGGCTGGCACCACGCCCGCGGCGCCGTTGGTGGGGGCAGTAACCACTCGGCCGAAGGCCGCATTCTCCTCGTTCACCGCGAGTGCGAAGCAACTGACCCATTTCAGCATGTCGCGGAATTCTCCCTCGTGGTCACGAACGGCTTCCAGCCATTCCTCGGGCGAGTTGAAGGTGCTCTGGCCGAGGGCTTGGACACTCAGTTTCGGCGCTCGCCGGACCACACCGAGCCCGCCAGGCAGTACGCCGGGCGTCGTGCAACCACGGAAGATACACTCCTGCATCGTTTGCCAGATTGCCGCGAGCCCGGCATGGATTTCAGACTCTCTGTGCAGCCGCGTTTCGTTGGTCCAAACAACCTCGGGAATTGACAGACGCTGCTCGTGGCAATGCCTTAGCACATCAGCGGCGGTTTCGATCGTGAAGGGAATAGAAGTTGGGGCCGACTGCGCCTGGTTTTCGTCCTCTTCGCGAACGACGAAGCCGCCGCCGACGGAAAAGTAAGTTTCCGAGAACGTTTCTCCCGCTTCGGTCGTGGCGGTGAAACTGAGGCCGTTGGGATGGAAGGGAAGCGACTGATCAAAATGAAAGCGGATGTCTCGCGCCGGGACGAACTCGATCGCGTTCTCTCCCGCGAGGTTGAGCGATCCGCGGGCAACGACTTTCTGGTAGAGCGGATGAACGCTGGCGGTATCGCATGTAACGGGATCTTCGCCTAGCAACCCCAACACAACGGCAACGTCAGTGCCATGTCCTTTGCCGGTCTTCGCCAAGGAGCCGAAAAGATCGCACTGTAATTTTTTGATCGAAGAGAATTGCCCGCGGGTGCGGCATTCGTCGAGGAAACGTTGGGCCGCGCGCCAGGGGCCCATGGTGTGAGAACTCGAGGGACCAATTCCAATTTTGAATATGTCGAACGTGCTGAGCGGTTCCACTCCGACTCCTTCGTTGGACCGGGGACGCGAGATATGCGAGAGAAAACGCTGCCATCAAGCGGCGATCGGCTGCTGAACTGTTGCAATTCTATGCATCAGGCGGCTTGCGGGCCGATTCTTCCGCCTGAATTGCCGGTCAAAAGCCGCTTTTCGGTTGCCACTTTGGGGAAAATGGGCTTAAAATCAGCCGTTTTCTCCCGCCTGACAACTCCTCTCTGGGGCTCCCCATGTCCGAAGTTCAGCAGCGTCTTGGTCCACCTCCGCAAATCGCCGGTGAACAGGAAACCAAGGTTGGCAGAGGGGCCTGGATGGCGCTCACGGCGGCGCTGCTCGGCTGGATGTTCGACGGCGCTGAGATGGGCATCTTCTCGATGGTCGGCCGGTCGGCGGTGCAGGACCTGATGCAGAGCGGTCTGAGCCAGCTCGAGCCTTCGCAGCGAGAAGGGCTGATTGGGCTCTGGTTCGGGGTGATTACCGCGGGGTTCCTGGTCGGCGCGGCGACGGGCGGTGTGGTGTTCGGCTGGCTCGGCGACCGAATCGGCCGGGTGCGTGCGATGACGCTCAGCGTGCTCACGTATGCCTTGTTCACCGGGCTTTGCGGCTTTGCGGCGGAAGCCTGGCAGGTCGGCGTGCTTCGCTTTATCGCGGCCCTCGGAATGGGGGGCGAATGGTCGCTCGGCGTGGCGCTGGTGATGGAAGTCTGGCCGAACCGATCGCGGGCGTTCATGGCGGGGCTGATCGGAGCGGCCGCCAACGTCGGTTACATGGTGGTTGGCTTCGTGGGGCTTGTGCTGGCTGACTGGCTCAAGAATGTGGAGGGTTGGATGCTTTCGGCCGGTATGGCGGAGAGCACTGTCGATATGTTGGTCGCCTACAAAGGCTGGCGGCTGATGATGATGCTCGGCACGTTGCCGGCCATTCTGACGTTCTTTATCCGGATGTTTGTGCCCGAATCGGAAAAGTGGCAGCAGGAACAGGACAAGGGGACCACGTCTCACTGGGCCACGCAGGACTTGCTGGCGGTGCTGGTTGGCGTGATTGGGCCGGCGCTGATCGTATACGCCTGGGCCTTCGAGCAAACGGGGCGTATCGAGCATTCGCTGCCTTTACGCGTGGCAGCCACGGTTCTAGGGCTGGCGATTGCCACGATTGGCTATACCTATCCGGTGATTCGCTTCTTCCAGCGACAAGCCGCAGCCAACGTAAAGACCAAGGATTGGCGGCCGACGCTCAACCGCATGCTCATGGGAGCCTGCCTGAGCGGTGTGGCGCTGCTAGGCACCTGGGGTTCGACCCAGTGGGCGCCGACCTTTGCCGACAAGCTCGCCGAAGGCGAACGCTTGAGCCGGGCGGCCGCACTCGCGGAAGCGGGCGACCTCGAAGGGGCGGAAGCGGTGAAGGCCGAGTCGCGCCGGGCGCGGGAATGGACGCTGATCTGGATTTCGATCGGCGCCATCGTCGGCACGCTGCTGGCCGCGGCCATGGGGGATTGGATGGGGCGGCGGGCCGCTTACTTCACACTGTGCGCGCTATCGCTGGCTTCGGTGTATATCTTCTACCTCGGACAGAATCAGTACGGCGCCTCGTTCCTGTTCTGGGCGTTCATTGCCGGAACGTTTACGGCCTCGTTCTATGGCTGGCTGCCGCTGTACTTGCCGGAACTGTTCCCGACCAGCATGCGGGCGACGGGACAGGGGTTCAGCTTCAATTTTGGCCGCATTCTGGCAGCCATCGGCGTGCTGCAGACCGGCAACCTGATGGGCTTGTTCGATGCCGACCTGAATTTGGGCGGTTTTACCATTCCGCACGGCTATCCGCTCGCCTGCTCGACGATGAGCCTGGTGTATGTGGTCGGGATGGTGTTGATTTGGTTTGTGCCGGAGACTCGCGGCAAGCCGCTGCCAGAGTAAGTCGCCTTGCCATAATCGTTGCAGTCGCCACAATCCCGACGTTACGTACGAGCTAGACTACGTCTAAGCGGACCGCGATTTCGAGCGTCCGCTGGTACGCAGACGAAAGGATGGGCATGGGCGACCTCATGCAGTGGTTCGAAGGCCTGTTGCACATTGACGAGCACATCAAAACGCTCGCCACCAGTCCGGAATTCGGGCTGTGGGCGTATGTCGTGCTCTTTGCGATTATCTTCTGCGAGACCGGCCTCGTCGTGACGCCGTTTCTGCCGGGCGATTCGCTGCTTTTCGCCGCCGGTTGGGCGACGACGCTGGAGGGGAGTTCGCTCGATATCTGGGTGCTGTGCGCGCTGCTGATCATCGCCGGCGTGCTGGGGGATGCGGTGAATTACCACATCGGGCGCTGGACGGGACCACGCGTTTCGACCGGACGGTTGTCGAGGTGGATCAATCCCAAGCATATCGAGCGCACGCAGCTCTTCTTTGCGAAGTATGGCGCCAAGACAATCGTGCTCGCCCGCTTCGTGCCGATCGTCCGAACGTTTGCTCCGTTCGTCGCAGGCATCGGCCAGATGGAGTATCGCAAGTTCTTTTTGTACAACCTGATTGGCGCTGTGGTCTGGGTATTGAGCATGACCTGGGCCGGCTACTGGCTTGGAAACATTCCCATCGTTAAAGAGAACTTCGAACTGGTCGTCATCGCGATCGTCGTGCTTTCGATTCTGCCAGCCGTCATCGAGTATGTAATGGAACGCTGGATTCGCAAGCATCCCCCGCAGCCGGTGGCCGATTCGAACTGAGCCACAGCTCGTCGCGTTGCCGAATCTTCGAAGTTGTGCGCATAGAAAAAGGGCACACGAGCTCTGGCTTCGTATGCCCTTGATTTGTTTTTCTGAATGCGCTTCCGCCGGCAATCAGCCGCGCGGCGGCTTCTTCTGGCTAGATGCCTTGGGCAGCCAGGTAACGCTCCGCATCGAGAGCGGCCATGCAGCCGGTGCCCGCCGAGGTGATCGCCTGGCGATAGTAGTCGTCGGCCACGTCGCCGGCAGCGAAAACGCCTTCGACGCTCGTGTAGGTGCGGAACGGCTGGACGTACTTAATGTAGCCGGCCGGGTTCGTCTCTACCTTGCCTTTCAGGAAGGCGGTATTGGGCGTGTGCCCGATCGCGAGGAATAGGCCGCTGGCGGGCAGCTCCTGGCGTTCGTCATCCTTGGTGCTCTTGAGGCGAACGGCGGTGACCCCTTCCTTGTCCGAGCCGAGCACCTCTTCCACTTCGCGGAAGTAGTGCATCTGGATCTTCGGATTGGTCAGCGCCCGCTCCTGCATGATCTTCGACGCCCGGAAGACGTCGCGTCGCAGGACCATGTGCACGGTCGAGGCATACTTCGAGAGATAGGTCGCTTCTTCGACGGCCGAGTCGCCGCCACCGACCACGACGAGGGGCTTGTTGCGAAAGCGCGGCAAGGCGCCGTCGCAGACCGCACAAGCGCTCACGCCGCGGTTCTTATACCGGCTTTCCGACGGCAGGCCGAGGTAGTTGGCGCGGGCGCCGGTCGCCAGGATGACCGTGTGCGTCTCATAGGTCTCGCCGCTGAGCGAGTGAAGCTTGTAGGGCTTCGACGAGAAGTCGACGTCGACGATATCGTCGGTGATGATTCGGGTGCCGAAGTTCAGCGCCTGCTGACGCATGAGGTTCATCAACTCCGGCCCAGTTACGGCGTGCGGGTGTTCCTCGAGCGGTTCCAGGTAGATGTCGAGCTTGTCCTTCGGGAGAGCGCTGCGGATGTACTGGTGCAGCACGCCCGAGGGGAACCCGGGATAGTTTTCGACCTCGGTCGTCCAGGAAAGCTGGCCGAGTGGCAGGGTGCCTGCGATCCGATTCTCTTCCGTCTCGGCTCCCTCGAACAACAGCGGATGCAGATTCGCACGGGCGGCGTAAATGGCGGCGGCAAAACCGGCGGGACCGCTGCCGATGATGACAACATGTTCGGGCACTGATGGCTTCCTCTAAGAACGACTTGCCTGGGAACCGAAAGCTCCGATGATCGCGGCAGACCGCACAAATCGGGTGGATTGGTTGATGTGGACGATTGATTATAGGGATGCCCGGAAAGGGGTAAACGCCGGTTCGCGAACCGGGCTTCGCACGGGCTAACTTGCGGGCCGGCGGAGCAGGGTAAGGGCGTTTTGGGTGGTTGCAGCGGCGAAGTCGGCGAGCGTCATTCCTCGGGCCTCGGCGACGCACGTTGCGGTGTGCACGACCATCGCCGGTTCGTTCGGGCGGTGGCCGCGGTGGGGGTGGGGCGTGAGGTAGGGGGAATCGGTTTCCACGAGCAGGCGGTCGAGCGGCACAGCGGCCGCGACTTGCCGCAAGTCGTCCGACTTCTTGAACGTGACCATGCCGGCGAAGCTGATGTGGAGGCCCAGGTCGACGCATTCGGCCGCCATGGCCTCGTCCCCCGTGAACGAGTGCATGATGCCGCTCAGGGGGCCGCGCTGACGGGCTTCGCGGAGCATGGCAAGAATTTCGGCGGCGCTTTCCCGCTGGTGGATCACCAGCGGCAGCTCCAACTGCTGGGATAGCCGGATGTGGCGATCGAAATAGTCCTGCTGGGCGGGGAGCGGCGTATCTTTCCAGTACAAATCGAGCCCCGTTTCGCCCAGGGCGACGACCTTCGGCTGGTCGGCCGATTCCACGATGGCATCCCAGTCCCCCGGCGCAGCTTCCGCAACGTGGTTGGGATGGATGCCGGCCGAGGACCACACGTCGGCGTTGGCGCCGGCGATTTCACAACACCGCTGACTGGAGCCCAGCGTGGTTCCAATCGCCATCACATACCGCACTCCGGCCGCGCGAGCGCGGTCGAGCACCGCGGCGGTTTGCGCGGCGAGCTGGGGATCGTCCAGATGAGCGTGCGTGTCGAACAATTCCATATCGGCGGGCACGCCGGGCGTGCTCGTGGCGGGCGGTGGGCGCTAGGCGGCGTGATGGGCGCGATCAGCGGCCAACTCTTCGAGGTTTTCCAGGTGGCCGCGCGCTTCGCCGACCGCCTCTCGGGCGGCGGCCTGGGCGTAAGGGGCAAGCTTGAGCTGCTCCGCCAGCTTTTCAATCACCGCGATAAAACGCTTCTGCCGCTCGATGAGCTGCTTGAACAAGTAGTCTACCGACAAATCGTGGAGACCGGTGAACGACATGGGGAACTCGCCATGATCGACCGTTCCGTGGTTGTCCAGGATCAGAGCGGCCAGTCGGTCGACGGTTCGCTTGTGGTCTTCGACGATCTGGTTGAGAACGGCCGCGGCCTTTGGGTTCTTCCACAGCTGGTCGGGCTGGGCATAGCCGAGATACATCGGGAGCGAGCGCGCGTGCAGCACCAGGATGCGATTCAGCAGGTCGTTCGTTTCCGAGGTCGTCATTTCGCGTGGGTGCTGTTAGAGGAACAGGTAGCGGGCGGCCGCCTGGGCGACCTGGTTGAGGCCGTTCCAGTTGATGATCAAGCCAATTGTCGGCAGCGTAATGAGCCACAAATAAGCGCCAGCCAGCGACACGTCGGAGAACACAAACGGCCGGCGGTGGCTGGGCTCGCTGTCGATGGTCATGACCTTCGCCACATTCAGATAGTAGAACAGGCTGATGGCCGTGTTGACGCCGCCGATGACCAGCAGCACAAGCAGGAAGTTTCCGGACGCTCCGCTCGCTTCCAGGGCCCGATAGGCTTCCACCAGCGAGGCAAAGATCGCAAATTTGCCGATGAAGCCCGAAAGGGGCGGCAGGCCGATGAGGCTGAACAGGATCAAGCAGAAGCACACGACGGTGAGGGGAGCGCGGCGAATCAGGCCCGCGTAGTCGGCGATTTCCTCGCTGTGCAGGACATTGCGGAGGAAGGCAACCACGGCGAATGCGCCGAGATTCATGAACAGATACACGGCGATGTAGATGTTCAGCGAAGCGACGGCCCGCTCCGCGACCAGCGGGGCGACACCTGCCACGGCGACGATGGCGGAGACGGCCATCAGCATGTAGCCGGCGTGGGCGATCGTGGAGTAGGCGAGCATGCGCTTGATGTTTCGCTGGCCGTAGGCGGCCAGGTTGCCGAAAGTGCACGTGACGACCGCCATGAAGGCGATGAACTTCGCCAGGAAGGATCGCACTCCTTCCAGTGAGGCGGATGTGGCCGCGACAGCCGTTTCGTCCGGCGGGATAGCGCCGCCGCTCGCAGCAGCGGCGACGTTGGCGTCGTCCGTTTCGGCTGGCTCCGCGGCGGCGACCAGTTCATCGGCCACGTTGAAGGCGGCTGGCGCCACGAATGATGTCGGGGCTTCAATCTCGGTGTTGCCGGGTTCTGTCGTGGGTTCGTTGCCTCGCTGGGCGGCCATCGCGGTGCGCTGCCCAGGCTCGAAACCTTCCGGCGGCAGCGTGCTCACGCCCAGGGCCACGCGCACGAGCAGGGCGAGCGCCGCGGCCTTGGAAGCCACGCTCAGGAAGGCGGCAATCTCCGCCGTGGCTCCCTCAAACACATCGGGGCACCAGAAATGGAACGGAACCGCCGAGAGCTTGAACGCCAGGCCGACGGACACCATCAGACCGGCGAGCACGAGCACCATGATCTCGGAGCCGTTCATGCCTGGCAGCCGGGCGGCGAGTTCCGCGGCCATCGTTGGCAAATGACACGAGTTCAGGAGCCCGCCGAGCAAGCTGATGCCATAGAGCATCACGCCGGCGGCGCCAGCGCCGTAGATGGCGTATTTGAGCGCCGCTTCGCTCGCTCTCCGCCGACCCTTCATCAGCCCAGCCAGCACATACGACGGCACGCTGGCCATTTCGACCGCCAGGAAGATCGTCAGAAGGTGATTGGCCGACGCCATCAGGCACATGCCCAGCGTGGCGCCGAGGAACAGCGAGTAGATATCGGCGCCGTCCTCGAGGTCCGGAATTCCGGTCAGGCGCGTCAGTAGGATGAACAGAACCGCAAAGACGAGCAGCACCGAGCGGATGTAGACCGAGAACGTGTCGTACACCAGCATGCCGGTGAAGATTTCCATCCGTGTGACTGCCGACGCCTCGGTCGCCTGCGCCGCGGTGAGCAGCGATTGCAAGTGCTCCCAGGGAGCGGCGAAATAGAGAGCAGCAAGCGAACCGACCAGGGCGATGTAGGCCCCGTGGATCCGGCGACCGAATTCAAACAGCCGCACGACGAGCAGGAGCAGCACGGTAGCGCAGAGAATCAACTCGGGCAAAAAGGCCCGCAGGCTCGAGTCGGCCGTGATGGCGGCAAAACTCGATGCCGGAGTGCCCTTCGTGTCGACGAGCAGTTGGCTGACTAGTTCGTGAAAATTCACCGCTGCGTTCTCGCTTGGCAGGCTCCGCAGAGCCACTTGGGAAATTCGCTCGCTTCGATCGTCTTACGATCCAATCTAGTCCTGGTTGCTGCCGGCCGGCACACGAAGCGAGACGGGCTCGCCCGCTTTCGCCGACGGAACGTCGCTGGCCGTCGCCGACGCCGGTACGCGGACGTCCGCTTCCTTCACGTCGCGGGTCCAGGCGGCCAGATCGCGGGTCTGACGGGCAATGGTCTGGTCCATGTAGCGGAAGACCGTGTGGTACGGAAACACGCCGAACAGGATCGCTAGCACCAGCAACGTCATGCCGATCAGGTTCTCGCGAAAAGTCGTCGGCGTGAGATGGTCGCCGTGCGGACCCTTGTACTCCGCGCCCAGATACACCCGTTGGATGGCCCACAGGATGTAGCCGGCCGTCAGCACCACGGCGCTGGCGGCAATCACGGCGAGCAGCATGCTGTACTTCCACACCGACAGCACTACAAACACCTCGCCGATGAACCCGCAGAGCCCTGGCAGACCCAGGCCGGCGAAAAACAGGCCCATCGCCATCGCGGTGTAGACCGGCATCCGGCCGAAGAGGCCGCCGAACTCGTCGAGGTTTCGGTGATGCACGCGGTCGTAGATGATGCCGACCATGAAGAACATACCGGCCGAACTGATGCCGTGGCCGATCATCTGGAACATGGCGCCGTTGATGCCCATCATCCAGTATTCCGGGTCGAAGGCGGGGACGATTCGCGACGTTGCGGACCAGACACCCAGGCCAAGGACCACATAGCCCATGTGGCTGACCGAACTGTAGGCGACCAACCGCTTGAAGTCCTTTTGGGCGAGCGCCGCGAGAGCGCCGTAGATAATGCTGACGACGCCCAGCAGGCAGACCACATAGGCCAGCTCATATCCGCCGCTTGGACAGATCGGATAGCAGATGCGAATGATGCCGTAGCCGCCCATCTTGAGGAGCACGCCGGCCAGGATCATGGAGATCGGCGTCGGGGCCTCTACGTGAGCGTCCGGCAGCCAAGTGTGCAGGGGAACGGAAGGCACCTTGATGATGAAGCCAATGAACAGCAGCACAAATGCCCACCACTGCAGCGAACGGCCCCAAATGACGCCGTCGAATAGCTCGGTGTGCTGTCCCATGGCCGCGAGCGCGAGCAGGTTGAAGCTGTGGACCGATTCGCCGGCGGTGTAGGCTGGGATCGTCACCTTGTCGGCCGGTGTGACGAGGGCCGAACCCTCATCGTCGGCGATTTTGGCCGCGACCGCCGAGGTGACCGCCTCGCCACCGTTCTGGATGGCTTCGGCCACTTCGCTCGCCTTGCTCCCTTCGGCTGGCACGGTGATGTTGAGCGTCGCGGACCGCTCGTCGAAGCTGGCAGCGGTACTCGACCCTTCGCTCACTTTGACATGCAGCGGACGAGCTGCCGCAGCATCCTTACGGAGCAGCACGATGCCCGATTCCGTATTGCCGCTCGCCGGCAAAACCCCGAGCCCAGCGTCGGCGAGCACATCCTCGCCCAGGCGCAGTTCGTTCCAGCGGATCGGCCGATCGGTCTTTTGGGTGTTGGCGATGTAGGTCTCGGCCAGATGGCGGACGTCGCTGGTGAAGTAGAGCATCAGGATGGCGATCAACATCAGCACGCTGCCGACGAG
>JAEZAS010000183.1 GCA_023430365.1 Planctomycetota bacterium | reverse complement strand
GACTGGTTCGATCGCATACTTGAACGCAGTCAGCTCCTTCGTCGGCTGTCCGTCCTTAACGTAGTAGGTCTCGCCGTACCGCAAGAAAGCGGAGAGGACCTCTTCGACGCTGATCGGGGCTCGGACTGGCTCTGGCGGCTTGACGCGTGGCGATTGGCGTCCACAAGCGAGCCACTCCGCAATCAAGCGATCGTAGGCCTCCTTGCTTTCCGAGGACCCGTACTTGCCCAGATAGAAGTCCCGCCCGTTAAGGCGGACAACGGCCAGATCTTTGGGCTTGAAATGACGGTACTTCGGAACGCGAAAACGAGCGGTCGTATCCATGGCGGGAAATCAAGCCGGGCAAAATAGTACCGGTACTACTTTGTCAACGTCTTGAGAGCCGCACTGCCGACCGCCGGCAGGTATCCGAAAGCAAGGATTCGGCGAGAGTTAGAGAAAGTACACCCGGCAGGGCTCGAACCTGCAACCTTCGGTTCCGTAGACCGATGCTCTATCCAATTGAGCTACGGGTGCAACTGAAATCAGTTGAGAGCAACCAGTTTAGCGAAACCATGGGGGATGGCAAGGGCGGTCTTTGGGCTGGAGCCGTCCTGTGCGGCAAAATGCTGGCAGAGGCGGCGGGCGAGCGGGAAAACGCGGCTATCCAACAGGAAGCTGTCGGTGGTCGCTGGCTGAAACCCAATTCGGATTTTGGGGGAAGATCGGCCAACTACGGGCGGATTTTAGGGCCGTGTGGCGGCGCCGGCGTTCTTCTCTTGTTCCCAATGCGGCTGGCGGACTAACATCCGCGGTCACGGATGGAATCGGGCGCCACTTTTTTCGGGCGTCGGAGCGAGCGGCAAGGAGCAACCGATGGGCGCGTTGAAGCGGCTGACACGGAAGATGGCGCGACTGCTGCGTGGTCCACAAACGTTGGAACAGCGGCGGGCGGAATGGCGGGCGGTTCACCAGCCGTTTGAGCTGAAGTTCCACCAGCAACGCAACTACCGCTGGGACGAGTCGGTTTTCGCCTGGCAGTGGAACGAGGTGTACGGGCAGCTAATGGGGCTATCGCCCGATTCGTTCCGCTCGCATCAGACGCTGATTGACGTTGGCTGCGGGTCTCGGCCGTGCCTGGACTGGTTCCACGAGGGCCGAAAGTGTTTCGTCGACCCGCTGCTCGACGAGTACTGTAAAATCGACGCGATGCGGGATTATTGGCGGAATAAGCCCAAGGAATGCCTCTATTCGCTGCCCGCGGAGCAATTCATCGTGCCGCTCGAAGGGCAGTGCGATTTCGTCAATTGCTGGAATGTGCTGGACCACACCTACGATTGGCGGGCGATTCTGGAAAACATCCGGGCCTACGCGAAGCCTGGTGCTCTCGTCTGCCTCGGGACGGACTTCGAGGAAGGGGGGGACGGTCATCCCGGAATCGACGACACGAGCTACTTCTGGCACTTCATCCATAGCCATTTCGAGGTGGCGGCCGAACGGCGGGACTTTGTCTACCGTGAGGTGGCGCTGAAGCTGGTGCGGAAGTAAGCGCGACTGCGTTTGAGATCGCTTTCGACCCCGGCGTTTGATCGGATTCAGCGGTCAACCGGTCGGCTACCCTCAGCCCGGCCTTCTCCCAGGGGGAGAGGGAATGTCAGGGCAGCGGTTTTTGCCGGATTTTCGGCCCATGCGCTCTTTTCTCGGCTCATTGCTGGTCTTCGGCAGTGGCGTTAGAATCGTCGGTTTGCTGGCGGCCAATGGCTGGCTGCCGATGTGGCTTCGTTTCCTGGCGATGCCGTTCGTCTCTCCACCTTTGGCTGTCGGTCTAATCGCATGTCTGCTACTGGCTTGAACATCCGTCAAAACGCCGAACTCGATCTGTTGTCTCTGGGGGCGCTGGTCAATCGGCTCGATCCGGGCATCATTCCCTTTCGCAAGGCGACGGAATGTGCGATCCATGTCAGCGGTGGTGAGTTCAACGTATCGGCCAACCTCGCTGACTGCTTCCGGCTGAAGACCGGCGTCGCGACGGCCATGGTCGACTACCCGATCGGCGACCTGATCGCCGAGCGCGTGCGGGCGATGGGCGTCCGGCCGTTCTACAAGCGGTTCGAGCACGACGGCGTCACCGGGCCGAACATGGCCACGGTTTACAGCGACCAGGGCAAGGGTGTGCGGGCGCCGGTGGTGTTCTACAACCGCTGTAACGAGGCGGCCGCCCAACTGAAGGCTGGCGACTTCGATTGGAAGTCGATCATGGCGGGCGGGCTCCGCTGGTTCCACAGCGGCGGCATCTTCGCCGCACTCTCCAAGACCACGCCGGACCTGATCATCGAAGGCATGCAGGCGGCCAAGGCTGCCGGCGCCATTGTTTCGTTCGATTTGAACTTCCGCGCCAAGCTGTGGCAGATTTTCGGCGGCCTCTCGACGGCTCAGGAAACGCTGCGTCGGATCGTCGCCAATGTCGACGTCCTGGTCGGCAACGAAGAAGACCTGCAAAAGGGCCTCGGCTTGAAGGGACCGGACGTCGAAGCGAAGTCGAAGATCGATCCGAGCGCCTTTTTTGCGATGATGGACCAGGTGGGCAAAGAGTTCCCGCAGGTGAAGGTGGTTGCGACCACGCTGCGTGAAGTGCACACGACCAACCGTCACGACTGGAGCGCGGTTGCCTGGATCAACGGCAAGACCTACCAGGCTCCGACCTGCGAGCTCGACGTGCTCGACCGCGTCGGCGGCGGCGACGGTTTTGCCTCCGGCTTCATCTATGGCCTGCTGAGCGGAGCTTCGCCGGAAGACGCCCTCCGACTGGGCTGGGCGCACGGCGCTCTGCTGACCACCTTCCCGGGCGACACCACGATGGCGACGCTCGAACAAGTTCAAGCCTTTGCCAAGGGTGGCTCGGCGCGAATTCAGCGGTAGGCAGGCCTTGGGCGCATGTTCGCGATCAGTCCGCAGCACGATTTTCTGGTTGCCATCGACTCGGATGGGTGTGTGTTTGACACGATGGAATTGAAGCACAAGGAGTGCTTCATTCCGGAGTTCATCAACCACTACGAGCTGCAGGCGGTCAGCAAGTACGCGCGCGAGTGCTGGGAATTTGCCAATCTGTATTCGAAGAGTCGCGGAGCCAATCGCTTCGCGACTCTCATCGAGTCGTTGCGACTGCTCAAGCAGCGTCCGGAAGTCGCTGGCCGCGGGGTGCGCGTGGAGATTCCCGAGTCGCTCGTCAGCTGGATCGCGACCGAGACGAAACTCGGCAATCCGGCCCTGGAAGCAAAGGTTGCTGCGACTGGCGACGCGCAGTTGACGCGGGCATTGCAGTGGTCCAAGGCGGTCAACCAGTCGATCGCAGCCATGGTGCGCGGCGTGCCGCCATTTCCGCTGGTGCGCGAGGTGATGCAGCGGTTGCATGGTTCGGCCGACATCCTGGTCTGTTCGGCGACGCCTTGTGAGGCGCTACGGGCCGAGTGGCGCGAGCATGAGCTGGACCAATACGTCGTCGATATCTGTGGACAAGAAGTCGGTACCAAGAAAGAGGTCCTGACCGTCGCGAGCAAATACGCTCCGCAAAAAACGCTGATGGTCGGCGACGCCCCTGGCGACTACGCCGCCGCTGCCGCGACCCACTGTCTGTTTTTCCCGATCATCCCGGGCGATGAAGAAGCCAGCTGGAAGCGGCTGCACGACGAAGCCGTGGACCGATTCTTGACGGGCCGATTTGCGGGCGAGTATCAGCAGCAGTTGCTCGAGGCCTTCGAGCGCTCGTTACCCGAAACACCTACGTGGGAGCGATTGGCCTAAGGCCGTCGCCATCGAAAACACTTTCCCAACTTTTACACGAAGGACTGGAAAAATGGCCAAGCTTTGCGACTTTGGTTTGATTGGCCTCGCCGTCATGGGCGAGAACCTGGCTCTGAACGTGGAGAGCCGCGGCTATAGCGTGGCCGTGTTCAACCGCACGACCGAGAAGGTGGACGAGTTCATCAACGGCCGGGCGAAGGGAAAGAAGGTCGTCGGCTGTCACTCGGTCGAAGAGCTGGTGAAGAACCTGAAGACGCCGCGCAAGGTGATGATGATGGTGAAGGCGGGCGAAGCGGTCGACGCCCTCATCGAGCAGTTGCTGCCGCACATGTCGCCCGGCGACGTGCTGATCGACGGCGGCAACGAGTTCTATGCCAACACCGAACGGCGGACCAAGTACATCGAGAGCAAGGGGCTCCAGTACATTGGCACCGGCGTCTCCGGCGGCGAGGAAGGGGCCCTGAAGGGACCGAGCATGATGCCGGGCGGCAGCGAAAAGGCCTGGCCGCTGGTGAAGCCGATCTTCCAAGCGATCGCCGCGAAGGTGGGCCCGAAAAACGACATTCCTTGCTGCGAGTGGGTCGGCCCGCGCGGCGCCGGCCACTACGTGAAGATGGTGCATAACGGCATCGAGTACGGCGACATGCAGCTCATCTGCGAAGCCTACTCGATGCTCAAGGAGGGCCTCGGCCTCAGCAACGACGAGCTGTACGACGTCTTCACCGAGTGGAACAAGGGCGAGCTCGACAGCTATCTGATCGAGATCACGCGCGACATCTTCAGCGTGAAGGACCCCGAGACCGGTAAGGCGATGGTCGATCTGGTGCTCGACACGGCCGGCGCCAAGGGCACCGGCAAGTGGATGAGCCAACTGGCGCTCGACCTCGGCGTCCCCAGCACCCTAGTGACGTAAGCGGTCTACGCCCGCTGTGTGTCGGCCCGCAAGGACGAACGCGTCCGCGCCAGGAAGGTCCTCAAGGGACCCAACCCGAAGTACTCGGGCGACAAGAAGCAGTTCATCGAGCAGGTCCGCCAAGCGCTCTACGCCTCAAAGATCGTCAGCTACGCGCAGGGTTTCGTACAGCTCCAAGCGGCGGCGGCGGAACACGACTGGCCGCTCAACTACGGCGACTGCGCGATGCTATGGCGTGGCGGCTGCATCATCCGCGCCGTGTTCCTCGATCGCAACAAGGAAGCGTTCGACGCGAACCCGAAGCTCGAGAACCTGCTGGTGGCGCCGTACTTCGCCGACGCGGGCGCGAAGGCCCAAGACGCCTGGCGGCACATCATCTCGCAAGCGGCCCTACTGGGC
>JAEZAS010000174.1 GCA_023430365.1 Planctomycetota bacterium | reverse complement strand
GGGGACGATAGTCCCCCGAGGAGCGCCGGAGCTGATTAACCACTTAATTGTTCACGTTTTTGCCGTCGCCGCGTGGTCGGGACGCTGTCGATTGCCTCGGGGGAATTTCGTCCCCCGCTCGCCTAGAGGCGGACGTCCACACTAAGTCGATGCGCCGTCAGTCCCTCTTTGTCGGCCATCCGCTGGACGTCGGGAGCGATTCGCTGCAAAGCCTCGGCGGAAAATTGGATGACGCTGCCGCCGCGGACGAAGTCGTTGGCGGTCAGGCCAGCCGCCCAGCGGGCGGTACCACCGGTGGGGAGGACGTGCGAGGGTCCTGCGGCATAGTCGCCCAGCGCGACCGGCGTGTAGTTGCCGAGGAAAATCGCGCCGGCGTGCGTCAATTTCGGCAGCAACCGTTCGGCGTTGTCGACGGCAACATGCAGATGCTCGGGAGCAATCAGGTTGCTAATCCGGCAGGCCTCTTCCGCGTCGCGCACGAACACCAGGCAGCCAAAATCTCGCAGCGATTGCAGTGCGAGGTCGCCGCGCGAGAGCGTCGCGCATTGTTTCTGGAGTTCGGCGGCAGTGGCTTCGAGCGTTTTCTCGCTCCAGGTGATCAGGATGCTTGCTCCGGGAGCGTGTTCGGCTTGGGCGAGCAGGTCGGCGGCCGTGAAATCGGGCCGAGTCGTCTCATCGGCGATCACAACCACTTCGCTCGGGCCGGCGATCGAGTCGATATCGACTTCGCCGTAAACCTGCCGCTTGGCCAGGGCGACGAACAGGTTGCCGGGACCCACGATCTTGTCGACCTTCTCGATCCCCTCGACGCCATAGGCGAGCGCCGCGACGGCATGGGCTCCACCGATGCGATACACCTCGCGGATGCCGAGCTCCTGGCAGGTCGCGAGGACATCCGGATTGTTCGCCCCGAACTTGGTCGCGGGGGAGATGATGGCAATTTCTTTGACTCCGGCGGCGAGCGCCGGAACCGCCGTCATGAGCACGGTCGAAGGATAGGCGGCGGCGCCACCCGGCACGCAGATCCCAACGCGCGACAACGGCAGGTAGCGCTGCCGCAGCACAACGCCGTCGCGCCGCACTTCGACGTCCTTTTGCAGCAGGGCGGACTGGAACTCGTGGACGTTGTCGCGGATGCGACGGATCGTGGCGAGAAACTCGGGATCGGCGGCGGCATGTGCGGCGGCCATCTCCTCGGCCGAGACGCGGAGCGTCGCTGGATCGAGTTGAGCCCGATCGAGCTTGAGCGAGTAGTCGAGCACGGCAGCCCGACCGCGGGTGCGAACGTCGTCGCAGATCCGCTCGACCACCTGCTGCGGAGTGAGCGGTTCGCCGAAAACGTCGATTGTCCGCTGCCGGCTGGCCTCGCTGACGACGTGACCGCTGGGGCTGAGCTTCTGCAGGAGGGTCTTGAGGGAAGCGGTGACGTCGGCCTGCCGACTGTCGATGCGCTGGATCGAGAATTCGCCTGACATCAAACCGGACCTAGGACGGCCCATCCTGGGAGGGGGTGCAAAAGCGGGAAACGGTCTATTGTGGTCAGTTGTTCCGCGAGTCGGAAGGGGCGACCGTAGGTTAGGCTTCCGGCCTGACCGTCCGCTCAAGAAGGACCAATGACCAAATCCCACTGACCAAACCTAGCGGTTCGCTCCGAGGCTCTGCCTTGAGCGACACAGTGCCTAATGGCGACGTTCTTTCCCGGTCAGGCCGGAAGCCTAACCTACGTTCGTGGGCGGCCGTAAATGTCCACCAAGAACAGGAGCGCTTCTCCCCGGCCGATGTTCGCGATCGAGTGGGGAATGTCGGCGGGATAGTGGGCCGAGTCGCCGCGGTCCAGATCGGTCGTTTCGTCCCCCGCCTGCAGGCGGACGGTTCCCCTTTCGACGGTCAGAAACTCCCGGGTGCCGGAGTAATGCGGGGAACTCTCGAGCTTACCCCCAGTTCGCAGGGTGACTTCGTAGAATTCGACGTCTTTCTCCAGATGCAGCGGCGATAGCGTGCGAATCCGGCACTGCTCGTCATCTCGGAACAGCAAGCCGCGGTCGCCCGCCCGAATGACGTCGATTTTCGCCTTCGGAGCGGGGGACTCCACCAGATCGCCGAGCGACAGGCCGAAGGCCTGGGCAATGCGGAAGGCGACGCCCAGCGTCGGATTGGCCGCCCCACGCTCGATTTCGCTGAGCATCGACCGGCTGACGCCGCTCAGGGACGCAAGTTGCTCCAGGGTCCAGCCGCGATCGCGGCGCATGGCGCGAACACGCTCGCAGACAACCTGATTCAGCGGCTCGGCAGGGGGTGGATTCGGGCGGACTCGGGACTTGGAGGACTGCGGCATGGATTCCAAAATATTGGACTGATGTCTTGTAAGGCGGAACCAGTAACTCTACCATACCAGACAGACGTTCCAGTTTCCAGGAATCGTACCGGGCAATGAGGTTTGTTCGATGGTGAAGCTACCTGCGAAAATGCCCGCTTTGCGGAAGTTGCACAACGAACCGGGGCTGTGGCTCGTCGACGATGCGCCGACGCCACAGATCGGCCCGCGCGACGTGCTGGTGAACGTCACGCACGCCGGCATCTGCGGCACTGACCGCCATATTTACGAGTGGGACGCCTGGAGCCGCAGCCGGGTCAAGCTGGGCATCACGACCGGTCATGAATTCGTCGGCCGAGTCATCGCCGTGGGCAGCGCCGTGAACCGAGTGAGCGCTGGGCAGCGAGTGTCCGCCGAAGGACACATCGGCTGTGGCGTGTGCCAGCCGTGTCGCACCGGCAACGGCCACATCTGCGAAAAGGTCGATATCCTGGGCATCGACTGCGACGGTTGTTTTGCTCCGTACGTGAGAGTGCCGGAGGAGAACATCTGGCCGGTGCATTCGT
>JAEZAS010000164.1 GCA_023430365.1 Planctomycetota bacterium | reverse complement strand
CCCAGGAGCGCAGCGATGGGCGTGGAAGCGCTTCACGACGCTTTGCCTACGCACACTCGCCACGCCCTTCGCTGCGCTCCAGGGCGTGGCACACGCCTCAGGCGTGCCACACGTGCTGCGGGTTGTGTCACGCTACTGGTTGTCTGAATTCTGGCGAATTCAGCTACGGTGCGGGTGGAAACGTGGTGGGCTGAGGTCTGTGTGGCGAGGCGACGGCGGAGCCGTCGGCTTGGGGGCGAATTGTGGGGTATGTTTAAGGGATCGTCGCGATTGGACTCCTCACAATCGGACGAATCCGCATAGGACCTACCGATGAATTCGCACTCCGAGAAGCACAGTCACGACAATCACGGCCACTCGCACGGCGGACACGCCCATCACACCCCTTGGTACACGACCGTGCACCGCAACTGGGTGTTCTGGGTCGCTGTGGCGCTCATGCTCGTCGGCATGGCTGTGTACGTGATGAGCCTCGACGAAGGCCTGCAGCCGGACGGCAATCTGCAAGCGCCGGTTCCGGAGGCGAACTGAGCGGGCAGAGACAAGGGACAAGAGAACAGGGAAGAGCTGAAGTTTTGATCCGTTCCCTTATCCCTTGTCCCTTATCCCTTGTCCCTTACCCCTTGTCCCTCAGTTCTGCTCGTGTCGCTCATTGCCCCGCTGCGATTTGAACACCTTCATCAGCAGCCAGAGGCTGGGGCCGAGGATGAGGGCTCCGAATGGGAGCGTGGCGAGCATGAAGGCGATCGTTGCGCGCGGAGCGGCCGCGTCCATGAGCGTCATGTCGGGGTAGACGAGGTAGGGAAGCTGCGCGAGCCCCCAGCCGAGCAGCAGGACCACGATCTCGCCCGCGGCGAAGACCCGGCTGAGCCAGTACTTTCTTCCATACACGGCCCAAGCCGAAGCGGCGAAGAAGAACAGACCGACGAGCAGCACCGGCAGACAGCGCGGGCTCGTCAGCTGACCGAAGAACCACCTGGCTTCGAAGTAGGTCGAGGCGAAGACGGCCCCGGCGAGCAGTGCGGTCGTGGTGCCGGCCAGAATCGCCCGGCGGCGGAAGTCCTCGCGCAAGTCGCCATCCGTTTCTACCGTCAAGAACACGGCGGCCAGGTAGGCACAGGTGGAGAGCGCGAGCAGACCGCAGCCGATCGAGTAGAAGCTGAGCCAGGGGAGCGTCGTCTCATGATGAACGCTGCCGTCTTTGTCGATCCGCACCTCGCCTTGCGTGAGAACACCGAACGCCATGCCGAGCAGCAGGGGCGAAATCATCGACGCCACGCCGAAAACCGTCCCCCACAGGTTGGCGAGTGGTTCGCCGGCGTCGGTCTGGCTGGTCTTGGCCTTGCGACTGTAGTTGCGAAACACGAACGACGCTCCGCGGAGCATGATCCCCAAGAGCGCCAGGTGGAACGGGACGAACAGGGCGATCGCCAGAGGACCATAGCCGTAGGGAAAGCAGGTGAAGAGCACCACGAGCAGCAGAATGAGCCATACGTGGTTGGCTTCCCAGACGGGGCCCATGGCGTGGGCGATGGCGTCTCGCTGCTGACGCTTGCGCGGGCCGCTGGCGAGCAAGTCCCAGACGCCGCCGCCGAAGTCGGCTCCGCCAAAAACGGCGTAGGCCATCAGGGCAACCAGCGCGGTGGCCGCGGCGAGATTGACGAGCAATTCGTCGCTCATGTCGAGGCCTCCGTGCCGCTCGGTTTGTCCGGTTTCGAGCGCAGCCGCCAGAGGAGCGTAACCACGGTCGTGCCGAGCAGCAGGTAGAGCATGGCGAAGCCCCAGAAGACCGCCTGCACGTCTTCGGCTGGGGTGACGGCGTCTTTGACCCGCATCACCTCATGGATGATCCACGGTTGGCGGCCGAGCTCGGTAACCATCCAGCCGGCTTCGAGTGCGATAAAGCCGAGCGGTCCACAAAGGGCAATCGCCCACAGCAGCGGACGACTCACCAGGGCCCGCTCCGCTCCGCGCCAGTAGGCGAACCAAAACCAGAGCGAAACGATCATGAGGATGGTTCCGGCCCCCACCATCACATCAAACGACAGATGAACCAAATCGACGGGCGGCCAGTTTTCCCGCGGAATGTCGGACAGGCCCTGCACTTCGGCGGCAGGATCGTGCGTCGCCAGGAAGCTGAGCCCACCGGGAATCTCGATGGCGTACTTCGTCGCTTCGGCCTGCTCATCGGCCCAGCCGCCGATTCGCAGCGGGGCGTACGTTTCGGTCTTGAACTGCCCCTCCATGGCGGCGAACTTGGCTTTCTGCGTTTGAAAGACAAACTTCGCCAGTAGATCGCCGCTGCCCATCTGGAGGACCATCGAAATGGCCCCGACCGCCAGAGCGACGACGATCGCCGTTCGCGTGTATTCGCTGCGGTCACCCTTCAGCCGGGAACGGGCGTACAGGCCCGCCACGGCGTAGGCCACGGCGATGAAGCAACTCAGCGTCGAATGCACCGCCATGTAGGCCCAGGCGGGTTGCTTGAAGATCGCGATGGGATCGCTCACCTCGACTCGGCCGTTTTCGAGCGTGAACCCGACCGGCAACTGCATCCAGGCATTCACTCCCACGACCAAGATGCCGGAGAGTGCCCCGCTGACCGCGATCATCACACCGCAAAGCCAATGGGCTCGCGGGCTGAGGCGGTCCCAGCCGTAGAGGTAAAGGCCGATGAAGATGGCTTCGGTGAAGAAGGCGTAGCCTTCGAGGCCGAAAATATGCCCCACGACGGCGCCGGTAATCTCCATGTACTTCGGCCAGAGCAAACCAAGCTCAAAGGCCAGGGCTGTTCCGGAGACGGCGCCGACGGCGAAGAGAATGCCGGTCGCTTTGGCCCATTTTTGGGCGAGATCGCGATAGTGGGGTTTGCCGGTCCGAAGCCAGAGACCTTCGACGATGACCAGCAGCAACGGCAAGCCGATGCCCACGGCTGCGAAGATCATGTGGAACGCCAGCGACAGCGCCATTTGGAGCCGTGCGGCGATGAGCGAGTCCATGAGCGCTACTTCCTGCACACGCGAGAGTGTCGCCAGAGGTGTACGTGTAGCGTCGCGCGGCGAGGACGTTTGGTCAACCCGGGTTGCCGATGTTCGTCGGTAAGTAGCCGGCGACTAACAGTCGCCGGAGAAACACCGGTGGATCTGGCTATTACACAGCGTTATGCAGGCGGGAGATTATCTGGAGTAGCTCGAACCGCGCGTCGTTCTCCGGGAGCCGTTAGCTCCCGGCTACGGGTTGTTGGCTTGCTTCGTATCGTTGCCCCCTTTGATCGACTTCAAGCGAACCTCGAAGGGGCCTTTGCCTTGCACGAGCCAGCGGACGTAGCGGACGCTGTGGCCGGGGATCGAGTCGATCCGCAGAGCGGCTGGCTTCCGCTTCTGTTCCTCGGGGTTGCGAAAGAGCGGTTCGGTGGAGGTCAGACCGAGAACGACCTTCAGCTCTCCCTCCGGGCTCGTCAATTCGACGAGATCCGGCGGGGTGAGTTTGTTTTTCAGGTCGGCGGCCGAGTGCGTCGGCATCAGCCGGTCGTTTTCGACAATCGCGGTGATCTGCAGCAGGTCGCCGCGGAGGTCTTTGACGTCGACCGATTGGATGCGAGCTCGCGGCATCTGGTCGGCGTGGTAGAGCGAGAACGCCATGTTGCGGTGCAGCTCTTCCTCGAGCAGGAACGACGGCGGCTGACGAACCCAGTTCTTTCGCACCCCGCCCACTTCGATCTTCCCGTACTGCGGATGATCGACCTCTTTCCAGGGGGAAACGCCTTCGCCCAGCAGCAGGTACCGATCGAACTGATAGCGAACCTCGTCGCTGCCGAAGAATCCTTCGTGTTCCTTCGTGCGGAAGAAGTTGAAGGGTGTGAAGAGCTCGTTGGTGAACACAAAGACGCCCCGGGCCTGATGCAGCCAGTCGATCTCGCCGCCATAGACCTCGTACAGGTCGTTCGCGATGTTCATGTAGCGATAGCCGGGGAGCAACTTTTCGCCGTGCTTGCCCAATGCGTCGTACACGCGCAAGTCGGCGGGGGCGAAGGCGTCGTCCTTGGCTCCCGGGCCGCGGAGGATCATTCCGCCCGCGTTGTGATACGACTGGGCTGCCGCGATGTTGGGATGGTCCTTAATGAAATCGGCCACCAGCTTGTTTTCGCCGAGCGAGAGCGGATAGCGGTGGGCTCCGTTCTGCACGTAATCGGGCTGCCAGTTCCAGGGCCAGTCGCGGTTGGGGTCGTAATAGCCGTCGGGGTCTTCGTTCACGACGCCGTCCCCATCGTCATCCTTTCCCTCCTGGCCTAGGAGCGTGAACTCCCCCTTTTCTCCCTCCTTCACCTGAACCATCAGCAGCGGAAAGTCGGGATGCGACTTGTACCGGCCGTTCTTGTCGCGAATCCGCATTTGTGTGATGTGACCATCGCCGTCGAGGTCGTCGTAGTCGTCCTCGTCGACCAGGCCGTCTTTGTCGTCGTCCACGGGAACCTGGCCGGAGCGCGGGCCGTGCGTGGTGTTCGGCTCATAGAAATGAGCGTCACGCGAGTCGGGGCTCATCATCGGCAGCAGGTAGAACACCCGCTCGTCGAGCAGTTGCTGAACGAACTTGTTGTCGGCCCGCGATTCGAGCAGGTACCAGGCGGTGTAGAGCACGACCTCAACCGATTGGATTTCGTTCGCGTGAATGCCACCGTCGATCCAGATGGCGGGTCGGTCCTTGTCGTCCCCCTTCGCGAAATTGGTGATCGTCATTTGCCACATTTCGCGGCCGCCGTGGGACTTGCCGAGCGATTGCAGCTTCGCGTATTCGGGAAACGTCTCGGCGAGTTGCTTGAGCAGCTTCGTCGCTTCGTCGTAGTCGTGGTAGCGATTCCAGTGGACTTCGACCTTCGGATTCGAAGGAGCCCCTTGGGCCTGGTAAGGCCGTTTGGTCTCCGAAGTGTCGGAGGCTTCATCTGCCAGCGATGCGGTTTGAGCGGATAGCGTCAGGCAGACCGCGGTCAGAAGCAAAAGGGGACGATGCATATCGTTTTCTCAGGGAGTGTCTGTATCAGGGCTCGGCACCGGGGCGTTAAGAGCAGCGATTGGCTATTTGGGCGAGGTTACCGGTTTAGCGGGATGTCGGCGGAGCTTTCGCCGACGGCTGGCGCCCAAGCTCGCAGCCGAATTTGTTCCGGCCTCTCGTCGGGAAAGCGGACGATCCAGATCTTTTCGAGGTGCTTGCCGCTTTCGAGTCGCTTCAGACGTTCGCGCGCGCTCCCCTGAATGAGCTGAGTCCCTTTGGGCAACTCGATGCCGAATTGCAGCGGGTAGGGCTGCTCGTTCGTGCTCCCCATTTCCGACACGGTCGGCAGGTATCCGCGATTGAGCACTTTTCCCGAAACCCGATAAATGCCGCTGCCGAGCGACTCGGCCTTGGCGTCGACCACAGCGATCGTGGGCAGATAGTCGGGCAGGCTCAGGACGAATTTCAGATGCTTGTCGGCCAGGCCGTCGAGTTCGTCGGCGAGCGGATTGAAGCCTGCGAGCGGCTTGAAGCCACCGACGGAGGCCTTGCCGGGAAAATCGGGATGCTG
>JAEZAS010000132.1 GCA_023430365.1 Planctomycetota bacterium | reverse complement strand
GCGTGTCGTGAAAATTGTGCATCGCCAGACCGACCTGGCGTAGTTGGCTCGAACACTTGATTCGGCGGGCAGCTTCCCGAGCGGCTTGTACGGCAGGAAGCAACAAAGCCACGAGCACGCCGATAATGGCGATCACGACAAGCAATTCGACAAGCGTAAAACCGCGTCGGTGCATGGCACGAATGCTGTGTGTTGCTCAAGACCCACCTGTGCGTCTGTTTGGCACGCTCCTACCATATCAGCGCGCTAGAAGCATGAAAATGCTCAGGACACATCTCATAGGATATAACGCCTATGGAATGCATGGGGGATGTTGCAAGCAGGGTACCTGAAAACGGCGCTAAGCCGATGGAGGGCGGGGTGCAGACGCCTTGCGCACGCGGTCGGCAATGGCCTGACCGATGCCAGCTTCCTCAGGTAGAACGACTAGGGCACGTGCGATGTTCAGCGCATCGATTTCGCGCAGCCGGGCATAGAGTTGCTGCGCGTATGCGAGTGGATCGTCGGGCATGCGTAGCCACTGCACGTTGGCCGCATTCGGCGGACGGATTGCGGAGAGAACCGCGACCCGCTCCTCGGGACGAGTCTGCAGTTTTTTCTCCAAGGCGTCGCCTGCCACAATCTCAACCAACGCCTCCGGGGCATAGTGGCTGTCCAATCGTCCGGAGCAGTGCGTGGTGGATACTCCTGGATCGGTGGCCAAATTAGGCAAAAATTCTCGCAGTTGCTCCGCCGTAATGGCGCCCGGCCGAAGCAGCGCAGGAACCGGCCCAGACAGGTCGACGATCGTCGATTCCAGGCCCACTTCGCACGGGCCGCCGTCGAGAATCAACTCGATCTGGTCTCCCAACTCTTCGTCCACATGCTGAGCGGTGGTTGGGCTGACACGTCCAAAGCGATTAGCCGATGGCGCAGCGAGGCCGCCCCCGAAAGATTTCAGGAGTTCTCGGGCCATCGGATGGGCCGGCACTCGCAAGCCGACGGTTGGCAGATCGCCGGTGACCACGCTCGGAACTCGCTCGCTCCGTTGCAGGATCATCGTGAGCGGTCCTGGCCAAAACCGCTCGGCTAGACGCCGGGCGGCTTCGGGCACCTCGGCCGCCCATAGGGATAACTGATCCGCCCCGGCGATGTGAACGATGAGCGGGTGAAATGACGGCCGCCCTTTGGCGGCAAATATCCGCAACACGGCCGTCGGGTTCTCGGCGTCCGCGGCCAGTCCGTAGACGGTTTCGGTAGGAATGGCCACCAGCCCGCCTTGGCGAAGAATGTCGGCGGCCTGGCGGATATCGGTCGAAAGAGGCATGAGCGGAAGTGTGGCTGGGCGGGTGTCGCAATGGGACATTATAGGTTAAATGTCCCTCTCCGACTGGTGGCCCTACGTCCGGAAGCTTCCGCCTCGAGGCGCCTACCCGTTCTTGCCTTTCTTCGCTTTGGGTCGGTTGGCTTTGGGGCGGTTCGGGTCGGGCTGGGGCTGTGCGTGCTCGGCGACCCGAACGACGTACTCATTGCTGTCGGAATGAGCTGCCGCGAGCTTGGGCGTAAGGCTGTCCCCCTTTAAGCCAAGCCGATCGATGGCTTCGATGGCCTGTAGCCGAACCCAAGGATTGGCGTCCGATAGGCCCGCTTCCAGAATTGGCTGACCGCTCGCCGTGTCGCCATGGACGCACAGCCCCTCGGCGGCGGCCACGCGGACCCAGGCGGCCGAATCACGGGCCGCCTTTTGCAAGGCTTCGCCGATCGCAGTGGCTTCGCCTTGTCGCGGCGGGATCGCCGCCACGCCGCTCGCGGCCCAGAACCGCACGCTGGGATCGCTGTCGTCCAACAGTCGGACAAGCTGCGTCAGGTTGCGGGCGTCTCGCTGGATCGCGAGGGAGGCAGCAGCACTGATCCGAGCCAGCGGATAGGTTTCGTGCTTCTCGCGGACCGCGTTGTAGGCTGGGCGATCCCCAAAACGCGTTCGCAGATCCGCTTCGGGGAGCAGGCCCAGGTCGATGATCTGCGATTGCCAATGATCGAGTTCGCTACGGAGCCGTTCGAGCGTTTTTTGATGCTCGGGGGCGCTTGCGAGGTTGTTGATTTCGTGCGGATCGGCCTCGGTGTCGTACAACTCTTCGGTCGGCTTATCGTGACCCATGTACAAGGTCGATGGTCCCTCGAGCTTTCCTTCTCGTGACAGTTTCTGCCAGACGCGAAGCGATGGCATTTCATTGGCATAGTTCAGGAATTGCTCGTGGAAGTAAGGCCGCTGCGGGTAGTAGTTGCGGATGTACTTGTATCGCCCGTCGCGAACCGCGCGAATCATGTCGGTCCGTTCATCCATGCGGTCGCGGTGACCGAAGACGTGTTCTCGCGGAGCGGCCGCGTGCTGCCCGAGAAAGGCGACACCTTGCATGTGAGCCGGCGGCTGGATTTGGGCGAGGCTCAGCATGGTGGGAGCGACGTCGACCAGGCTGATCAGGCGATCCACCGTTCCACCCGCTTCGGCGGGAGCGAGGTGCTGAAAGTTCTGGGGTACGTGCACGATAAATGGCACACGCAGGCTGCTGTCGTACAGCCAGCGTTTCGAACGTGGGATGCCCGCGCCGTGGTCTGAAAACACAAAGACGATCGTATTCTCGGCCAGGCCAGCCTCTTCCAGTTCGTGGAGCAGTTCACCGACCCGGCGATCGGTGAAAGAGATCATATCGGCGTACCGGGCCCAGTCCTGACGCACTTCGGGAGTGTCGGGATGGTATGGGGGCAACTCAGCCTTCGCAGGATCGTGCCGGGCTTCGGCAGGTAGCGTCGCCATCCGTCGTTGATGCTCGGGCTCGGGCAGACGAATCTGGCTCTCGTGGCAAGTCGTCAGGTTGAATATGGCAAAAAACGGCTGGTCTTTGTCGCGATTCTTGTAGTGGGCGTTCTTGCTGTTCTCATCCCACGATTCCCTGGGATGCTTGAAGTTGTAGTCGGTCTTTACGTTGTTCGTGCAGTAGTAGCCTGCCTCGCGCAAATATCGGCTGAAGCACTGGACGCCATCGGGGAGATCCCCCTGGCACCGCATCGGATGGGTGCCGAGTGAGGGGGCGTACACACCGGTAATGAGTGTCGATCGACTCGGTGCGCAGACGCCGATCGTCGCAAACGCGCTTGTATACCGCACCCCGCGGGCCGCTAGAGCGTCCATGCTGGGCGTGTGGGCATACTTGTCGCCGTAACAACCGAGGTTCGGCGAAATGTCTTCGAGCGTGATCCAGAGAAAATTCGGCTTAGGCTTCTCTTGAGCGACCACCAGCGCTGGAAGCAGCGCTAACAAGACTGCCCCAAGTAGTGGTCGGCACATGTTGTTCAGGCTCATTGCATTTCGTCCAGCGCGGGAAAGGGAAAATCTTCGCTTCGGGTGTGCTGCTCGCGGAGCACTCGCTTGATCTTCTCGACTACCTCGGGGTGTTCGTCCGCCACATCGGTGGTTTCGCCCGGGTCGGATTTCAGATTGTAAAGCTCGATGCGCAAGTTGGGCGACTTATTGCGGGCGTTTGCCGACGCGTTGTTTGCTTTCTTGCCCTTCCCTTTGCCCGGACCCTGGGACAGCAGCTTCTGTCGCACTCCCTTCCAGTCGCCCAGACGTAGCGACTGCTGGCCACCGTACGCCGGAAACTCACGATACAGAAATTCTCGTGGCGGCTGGTCTTTCCCCAGAAGAGTAGGAGCGAAGCTCACGCCATCCGTCTTTGCCGGGATCAGTTCGTGCCGTTCGATCAGGTTGCAGAATGTGGCGAACCAATCTTCGAATCCGGTCACACGGTCGCTCTCGCTACCTGGCTTGATCCGGCCTGGCCAGCGGATCGCCATCGGGACGCGAATGCCACCCTCGTAGACCGATCCCTTGCGACCGCGGAGGTTCGCCGCTGATTGGAAGTAGTCGGTGTCGGTACCGCCGAGTCGGTTGTAGAGCGGGCCATTGTCGGAGGTGAAGACGACGATCGTGTTCTCGGCGAGGCCGAGTTCCGCCAACTTGTCGAGCAGACGGCCGACGTCCGCGTCGAGTCGGCTAACCATGGCCGCATAGGCGGCCCGCGGCGTTCGATGCGGCAGATATCCATTGCCGCCGACATACGGCTCGTCGTCGAAGCGCCCCTCGAACGGTCGCAGAGCGTCCTCAGGCACTTGCAGCGCCAGGTGAGGAATCGTCGAGGGGAAATACAGAAAGAACGGCCGAGCCCGATGCTGCTCTATGAACTTGATCGCCTCATCCGCAATCAGATCAGGGGCATACTGCTTACCTGTGTAGCCGGTGTACGAACTCCGATCGTTGGGATCGGCAGCCGGTGGTAGTTTTTGATGTGCCGCGAACTCCGGATTGTCGAGCGTTCGTCGTTGGTCATTGTCCCACAGGTAGGTCGGATAGTAGTTATGAGCGACGCGTTGGCAGTTGTAGCCGAAGAAGCGATCGATACCCTGCTTTAGCGGATCCCCCGTGCTACCTGGGCCACCCAGGCCCCATTTGCCGAAAGCGCCCGTCACGTACCCCGCCTCGCGAAGTTGCTCGGGCAAAGTGATTGTCTCGGGCGGAAGCGGGAATTGCCCTTCGGGCTTTAGCTCGCGATTGTTTCGCACCGCCGAGTGCCCCGGATGGAGGCCGGTCATCAGCACGCAGCGCGACGGAGCACATACCGGGCTGCCGCTGTAATGCTGGGTGAAACGCATCCCTTCCTTGGCGATTCGGTCGATGTTCGGCGTTTGAAAACGCCGCTGACCGAAGGAGCTTAGATCGCCGTAGCCGAGGTCGTCGGCCAGGATGAACACGATATTCGGCAGTCGTGGTTCGGCAGCGTCGCAAAGTGGAATCGCCCCGACGGAAAACAGGGCACAGAATGCGAAGATCGCGAGGAATCGTCTAAGCAAACGCATGCAAGAGACCTCCAACCGGGCAGCACGCCTTCCGAGCAGTTCGGCGCAGAATGCCGAACAACCAAGAACTTAGCTGGCCACAAGTAGAGGTACAATCCGCCG
>JAEZAS010000131.1 GCA_023430365.1 Planctomycetota bacterium | reverse complement strand
GTCGGCAGCTACAACAGCTACCGGCAACTCGCCGGGGCGGAAGACTTGCTCCGCACTCCGCGCACGACCTGGTTCGACTGGACGATGCGCGGCTATCTCGTGCTCGGCGGTCTCCTGGTTGCCGCCGCGTTCCTCGTGATGCCGCAGAACAGTTCCACAGCGATCGCGTATCCAACGTTGCTCGTCATCGGCAGCGTGATGCTCTTTCAAGGTTCGCTCTTCGCCCTCATCCGCTCCCTTCTTCCCACCCGCTCCGCCGACAGCCAATTTGGCCCCGACAATGGAGAACCGGCAAAGCCCAGCCTCTGGCGCGCCGCGGGCGTCACTACGACAGTGCTGACGCTCCTTTGGTTCGCCGTCATCCTCGACGTTTTCTACGCCACCCCAGCCGTCGCCGCCGACCATCGCACCGCCGAGTGGATGACCTATCTCTTCTACCAGCGCTGGCAGGTTCTTAACTGGGCGATCGGCATTGCCTTGATTCCGGTCTGCTTTGCCATCCTGGCGTCGTGCTGGTCGCTCGGCCTGCGTGCGAGAACCGGCATAGCACGAACTGTCTCCTATCCGTTCGAGCATCCGGGCTGGCTGCTCGCAGTCGCCATCCTGGGTCTTTCGTCGCTCATCTTTCCCTGGGTCAAAATCCAGCATGTCGCCGACCATACGATCACAATCCAGATGACGGAGCGACGGATCGAGCGAGATGTGGCCAGCATTGACATGCCCAAGCTCGCGGGACTCGCTGGGCGATATCGCTTTGCCTCGCGCGAAGTCGTCGCGGTGCGGATCGCCATCGCCGCGACCCTTTGCCTGGTCCTCGCGGGTCTTGCGCTGCTTTCGGGCAGCGTTTCGCAGAAGATCCGTTCCCTTGTCTCACTCGTGGCGGGGCTCGTGCTGCTCGCCTGCGCGATTCAGACGCTTCACGACATGGCGGACCAACCCGCAAGGTTCTTCCTCGATGCCCGCACGCTGCAAGGAATCAACGAATTCCACCGCTCGATGCAGGCCGGCGCTCCCGACCTGGCGGAATGGTCGAAACCGCTCGCCGAAGTGATTACTGTCCGGCCGTCGCTCGGCTTTTTCGCCCTGCTGGCGACCTCGCTTGGCGCCATCTTCCTCGGCCTGAGCGGGCTCAGCTGGGACAGTCAAACCGCTCCCCATCCGTTCGACTCTGCGGGTCCCGTCCCGTATGAAGCTGACCCGGTTCCCGCCAAACCGGCTGCGTTTGCTGCGCCGGGTGGTCGCGCCCGCGAGGCGGCGCTGGCACAAGTGCGCGGACCGGCAACCGGCCTGCTCATCACGGGTTTGCTTGGGCTGTCGCTCACGGGCCTGGCCTTGCTCTTGAGCATGGTGCTCACTCCCACCGCTACCTCGACCTCGTATCGGCCAGCCTGCCATTCGCGGCAGCTCGCCTGGGCCGCGATCGCTTGCCGCGACCCTGCCGCGCTAGGGGCGGCTTCAGACGTCGTGCGGCGGCTGCCGCTACGCCACCCATTTCGTCTGGCCCAGCAATTCTCTCGGAGACACATCTCCCCACAGGAAGCCCACGCCAGTTGGATGAAGATCGCCATGCCTGCCCTCCTTTCCGGCATGATGACGATACCGATCTCGCTCCTGCTGGTCATCGGCGCGGTGAAAATGCGGAAACTCGAGTCCTACGGCCTCGCAATGTCCGCCGCCATTCTCGCCTGCATCCCCTGCTCACCGATGTGGCTACTCGGCTTTCCGATGGGCATCTGGGCCCTTTCGGTCCTGCTCCGCCCTGAAGTGAAGGCGGCCTTCGACGCCCCCGTCGAATCGGTATAGCGGCCTTTCTCGACGGAAAAATGCGTGACAGGCAACTACAGGACGCTCTAGAATGGCTTCCGGTTGCCCTGGCTTGTTGCTGAACGAATTTTTCACAACTGCTACATAGGGACCGATCATGAGCAACGAAAAACTCGTCCGCCAGCTCATCAAGGGTTCGCTTCAGCGAGCCATCCAGGAAACGATCGCGGCGATCCTGGTCATCGTTGCGTTTGCAACCATGCTGCACCATAGCGAGCCTGGCGCCCCCCGCTACTACGGCTGTCTGCTAGTCCTGATCAGCACGGGAGCGATCATCGGGGTCGTCTGGTCCTACGCGTTCACCTACCAGGCGCTGCGACGCCACCCCGCCAGTGACACCACGTTCTGGCGAGACGCGTTCCAGGCGCAGGCCAGGCTGCTGCGGCTGGTTCCCTTCTGGTACTGCGCTCCGCTGGGTATGGGCGGACTCCTCTGCGTCGCCCCTACCGAGAGCTACGATCTGATCCCCTTTGCCATGGTTGCCGGAAGCTTTGCGGTCGTCATCGCCGGCGTGATCTGGCTGAATCGTCGCGCCGCAGCGTCCCTGGAGCAGCAGGCCCAGTTGCTGGCCGATTGATCGCTCAGCGATAGTCCTCGCGCACCGGCTGAAACACATCGAGCGCCTTGACCGGAGCACTGCCGGCCACGGCGCTATGCTCGACGCCTCCCGGAATCCGCCACATCTCTCCCGCGCGCAGCGTGCGAGTCTCGCCGCCGATCGTGAAGGTCAGTTCCCCTTCGAGCAGGATGCCGATCTGCTCGTGCGGATGGCTGTGCGGCTGCACGACGGCCCCGGGTTCGAACGTCACCAGCGAGAGCATCACCTGCTCGCCCGCCATCGTGGCAATCCCGACTCCCGGGAAGATGTCCCGTCGCGAGCACTCGTCCGGCGAAACAAAGTACCTGCTCATCACGCCTCCGTTCTTAAGCCAACCGCCAGATCTTCTCGTCCACTCGTTACGACGCTCTGCGTCGTAACGCCCACCCGGACGCTCTGCGTCCAGCGACTGCAAGAAGCGTCAAGCCCAAGGGGTCGGGATCATTTTTCGGCTGAGAGGTTGACCAAGTGGTACCCGGCTTGGCCGAAAAATGATCCCGACCCCTTCGCGTTACTCCAGCGTTACTCCTGCAACCGCTCGCGAGCCTGCTGCACCGGCTCCGCCGCCCATTGCTTGTCGCCATACAGCGTCACAATCCCCTGCCAGATTCCGCGGGCCGCCGCCGGATCGCTTTCGGCCAGCTTCGCCGCCCGGCCGAGTTGCTCTTGCAGCAGCGCCTTCTGCTCTTTCTCCAGTTCGGGCGTCATCTCCTTCAGCCGAGCGACCTGCTTCTTCGCCAGCTCGATGCACTGCTCGTTCAGCCGGCGCTGGACGAGCGAATCGCCGGTCGTCTTCGCCCCGCCATACACATCCACGATCGCCTGAAACCGCTGCTGGGCCTCGAGCGGATCACTCGTCGCAAACCGTAGCGCGTCGAGATACGCCCGCTCCACCGGGGACAGCAATTCCGCCTGGCTGGTTCGCCGGGCCCGCACCTCGAAGCGTCGTTGCAGGCGATACAGCTCAATTTCGTCCTGATAGCCCCGCAACTGCTCGCCGCGCGGATCGTCCGGATAAAGCGACAGAAAGCTCGTGATGTCGCCGTCCGCCGCCACCAGCTCCTGCGGATCGCCTTCCTCGGCCACTCGCTGCACGCGGGCATAGAGCGTATCGGCTGACGGGTCGAGCGTGGCGTAGAACACCACGCCGCCGAGCAGCAGGATGGCGCCGAAGCAGATCAGCCCGATTTTGATCCACTGCCCTACTCCCCCTTCGTCCGACGCGGACGAAGCCCCCGCATGGCGCAGCTCCGCCTCGCTCACCGTCGTGAAATGGGCGGCCCGCTCCAAGTCGTTCCGCGCCGTTTGGTTCCCTGCGGCCCGACTGGGACTCGCAGCCGGCAGTTCGACCAGCGATCCTTCAGGCGCCGGCGAGAGACTTTCGATCCCCGGCCCGGTCACAATCGTCGGCATCTCGCCCGACAGGCGATACTCCTCATCGGCGGGCAACTCCGCCGTTGCCTGCTGGGCAAACGCCACGCTCGACGGCGTCGGCCCGCGAGACGGATTGGTCTTCCGGTCCTCGCTCAGCCGAAGCTCGTCCTCCTCCGGCGTCAGGCCAATTCGCGTTTCCAGCGACAGCGCGTGTTCCATCGCCTTCAAGCGATTGGCCAAGGCGATGGCTGTCGGAATGCGCTTCTGCGGGTCTTTCTCCAGAAGCTGAAGGATGATCGTTTCCAGTTCCTCCGGCGCCTCCGGGCAAAGCCGCCGCACGGGAATCGGCTTCTCGCTGCGCAACTGCTGCATCACGTCGAGCACCGTCTTGCCGGTGAACGGCGGTTTGCCCGTCAGCAGGGCGTGCAGCACGCTGCCGAGGCTATAGAGATCGCAGCGGCTGGTGATTTGCTTTCCCTCAGCCTGCTCGGGCGCCATGTAGTCGGCCGTCCCGATCACGCCGCCGTCCGACGTGATGCTCGTGCCGCCGTACAGCTTGGCGATGCCAAAGTCGGTCAGCTTCGTGTGATCCTTCGCATCGATCAGCAGGTTGGCCGGCTTCAGGTCGCGATGGATCACACCCCGGTCGTGCGCGTGCTTGAGCGCCTTGGCCACATCGACCCCGATCCGCACCACCTCCCGCCAGGTAAACCGTCGCCCAGCCGCCAACTCATCCTGCAGGCTGTGCCCTTCGACGAGTTCCATCACGTAATAGAGGTGGCCGTCTTCCTCGCCGTAGCCGAACAGCCGGACGATGTTCGGATGGAGCAGCTTCTTGAGCGTCTCGACTTCCGACTTGAACCGCTCACGAAAGTTGAAATCGTCCGACAGGTGAGGCGAAAGCACTTTGACCGCCGCCCGCTGGCCGTCCTTCTCATGGACGCCCACATAGACGGCCCCCATCCCGCCTCGGCCAATCACTTTTTCGAGCTTGAAGGGGCCGAGTCGTTCGAGTGGCATGGCGGTCCGCGTTCGATCCAGGTGCCCAAAAGAAAATCCGAGCGCCGGCCAGATCCGAAAACGGGTTCCTGCCAACGGTCGCCTGCCCCGAGGGGCGTCCAGGCTCACGCCAGAATATCCCGCAGCCCCACAAAGTTCAAAACGTAGCTGAATTCGCCAGAATTCAGATAAACCCAGCTTCCCCCTCGCCCGCGGTACGAACCGAGTGCCCACTCAGATTTCGCCACGAGGAAGCGCTAACCGCTCCGCGGAGCGCCGCCCGAAAAATCGGCCCCCGACTCCTTGACAGACGCGGCTCAGAGAACGAAACTGTTTGCATCCAGTTGAGACTGAATCTCAATTGCGACATGACCCGCCAAACCCCAATTACCCGCCCAAAACGCCTTAGCCACGGCCCATGACGCCTAGTGACGGCCTCCGACAGCCAGGATTGCTCGCCTTGCGGCCTCCGCATTCCGGCTCCTTCATTCCCGCCCGTTTGCCTCCCTTTGCGAGAAAAACTCGGATGAATCGAAAACTTCGGACCGCCTTCACCTTGGTCGAACTGCTCGTCGTCATCGCCATCATCGGCGTCCTGGTCGCCCTGCTGCTCCCCGCCGTGCAGGCCGCCCGCGAAGCCGCCCGCCGCAGCAGTTGCGCCAACAACCTGAAGCAGGGCGCTCTGGCGATGATGACCTTCGAGCACACCCACGGCTACTTCCCCTACTCGCGAACCGGTTCCCTCTGGCGGGCCCTTCCCTACGTCGAGCAAGTGACGCTCGCCGAGATGTTCGAGGCCGCCAAACATCCCTCCCAGCCGTACGGCTTCAACGGCCAGCTCACCGCCGGTTGGAGCCCCGAGTTGAGGGCCGCAATGAACACCCAGCTCAAAGTGTTCCAGTGCCCGAGCGCCGCGACCGGCGATCGCTCCTTCGAACAAACCGATTCGGCGGGCACGTTCAAGGTCCAGTCGGCCGACTACACCACCCCGCGTATTCCCGCCCTGCGTCCCGTTGGCCATCCGCTCTGGTACCAGTCGGGCGAACCCCAAATGAACTTCAACACCGCGATGAGCCCGCCCGACTCGCGGAGCACCGATCCCACCCGCCGCGGCGCCACGGCGGGTCAAATCACCGACGGCTTCAGCAATACGCTCATGTACTACGAGTGCGCCGGCTCGCCGACGCTCTTCGTCCGCCGCAAGCCGGTCGCCGGCAAGTCGGCCCTCATCGCCTGGGCCGGAGCGGGTGACGGCGTGAAGATGCGGGCCTACCGCAGCGACAACCTGACCGCCGAAACCTCTCCCACAAGCAGCGGCATCGGCGGACCGAGCGGGCCGTCGTCGTCAACCGATCCGAACTCGGCTGCCGCCTGGGAATGCGCCGTCGACAATCCGGCCGGCAGCTTTGTGTTCATCAACCACACGAACGCCTCCCAGCCGTTCAGCTTCCACAGCGGCGTGGTTGGCGTGAGCCTCTGCGACGGCTCGGCCCGGTTCATCAGCCAGACGATTTCGCTGGACGTGTTCTTGAACCTGATGCTCCGCGACGACGGCCAGGTGCTCGGCGACTTCTAAGCGCTCCGAGTTTCCCTTCGTCCACGACCATCCAGCGGCGGCCGCTCCCAAGCGGTCGCTGTTCGCGTTTCTTGATCGTGCGTGACTCGTCCTGCGGGTTCGCCGCTTAGCTGCGAACAGCCTGGCGCTTCTGAGCAAGCAAGCGAGCCCGCCGTTTTCGTTCCTTGCGCGTCAACGGTCGCTCGGCGAGCGAGGCTTCTTCCGCGACCTGGAGCACCGCGTGAACAGGGAGAAAATCAGCGGCGAAATTGTCACTTGCACCCACTGCAGCGTCGCCATCCTTGTCCGAATTTTCGGTCGCGACGGCGTTTGCGTCCGACGGTTGGCCGGTCGCATTCGCGTTCGAGGATTGCTGAGCAGCCTCAGGTGAACAGTCCTCTTCCGAGGGGGCGGCGCCCGCAGCGGCGGTCGTTGCCGGCGATTCGTCGGCCGTCACCACCTCGCCATCGACCGTGTTCGCATCGCTGGCGTCCCCCGGCTCTTCCTCAACGAGCGTTACGGTCGGAATCCGGCTCTGCTGGGCGGCGATGCGCATCGCCATTTGCAGGTAGCGCGTGTTTCCTTGCGTGATGCGCGTCGTCACCACGCTGTTGCCACCCGCCGTTTGCTCGCTGACCATGTCCGGCCCCTGCGAGCGGCGGAAGGCTTCGAGGGCGAGCGAGTACAAGTGATCGAGTCGCAGCCCCGCCTTGTACTCGGC
>JAEZAS010000056.1 GCA_023430365.1 Planctomycetota bacterium | reverse complement strand
CGCAACGGGGCCCGGTGGCGGGCGTCGGGAACGGCGCACGACTGTGTGGTGCGCGAATTGGAAGTGCTTGGACTGCACGCCTGGTTTGGCCGCTGCGTGTTTGGCTCCGTGCCTCCTCCCGGAGTCTTCTCGAAGGCTGCCGTCATTCAGCAGATGCTCCAGGAGCACAACCTGACCGGCCGGCAGATCGTGGGAATCGGCGATGGCTTCGTGGAGATTGCCGCCATCGCCAAGGCGGGCGGGCTGGCGATCGGAGTTGCCAGCAACGAAGCGACTCGCGAAGGGATCGACGCCGAGAAACGCCGCTGGCTGATCGAGGCGGGAGCTCACATCATCATTGGCGACTACCGTCACAGCGATGAGCTGCTGCAGCTCATCGGTCTGTAGCGGATTGGGATTCGGCAACTGGGTTCAACAGCAGCGAAAGCCAGAACATGATTTCGCGAGAGCGGGTCAATTCGATTCTCAGCACCCTGCCCCGCCTCACGATTGGGCTGGTCGGCGATCTGTTCTTGGATCGTTATCTGGAGTTGGTTCCGGGGGCCGAAGAGCTGTCGATTGAAACCGGCGTCGAAGCGTGGCAGGTGGAGCGCGTGCGCAATTCGCCCGGCGCGCTGGGCACGGTGATGAACAACCTGGCGGCGCTGGGAGTGGGGCTGTTGACGCCGGCGACGGTGATCGGCGACGACGGAAACGGCTACGACCTGCTGCGCGAGGTGCGAAAGTTGCCGGTCGACGCTTCTCAGCTCATGTGCTTACGCGACCGTCTGACGCCGACCTACACCAAGCCGATGCGTCCGCTCGCCGACGGCGGCTGGCAGGAGCTCAACCGGCTCGACTTTCGCACTCGCGAGCCGCTCAGCATCGAAGCGATTGTGGAACTGTGTGGACGCGTGGCGCACGTCTTTCGGTCCTCCGACGGCGTGATCGTGCTCGATCAGGTCGTCGAGGAGGAGGAAGGGGTCGTGAACCAGGCGGTGCGCGAGACGCTCGCCGAATTACAGCGAAAGCGGCCCGACAAGCTGGTGTTTGTCGACAGCCGGCAGCGGCTCAGCCAGTTCGCCTTCGGCGTGTTGAAGGGAAACAACGCCGAGATCATCCGTGCCGGTCAAGCGCTCGGAGGAGCGACGGGCGAGCCATCGGCGGAAGCGTCGGCCCGACGCCTCGCGGAGCGGACCGGCCGAACCGTTTTTTGCACGCAAGGGGAACAGGGCATCCTGGTGACCCATGCACCGCCAGACGCCCAGCTCGTTCCCGGCTGCCCGATCGACGGGCCGGTCGACATCGTCGGCGCCGGCGATGCGGCCACCAGCGGCATCGTGGCGGCGCTCCTGGCGGGGGCGACTCCGACGGAGGCAGCGGCTTTCGGCAACCTCGTGGCGTCGATCACCGTGCAGCAACTCGGCACGACCGGCACGGCGACGCCCGATCAGGTGCGCGCCCGTTGGGAGGAAGTCTATGGGGCTGCCTCCCGTTGAGCGGTCCGTCGCCGCCCGCTTCTAGCGGCTCTTTCGCGCGGCGGCGGGGACCGGCGTCAGCGTCGTCGTGCGATCGGGCAATTTTGGTCCCAGGGCGACACCGATCCAGCCGTCGTGGATGACGAACTGCGTTACCTGCTGGTCGCGCAGCTCCGGCGACTGAGCGATCTGCTTGTTCACCAGTTCGAGCTTGCGATTGCGTGACAGGACTCGACTGAAGATGCCGCGCAGAGCCACCTGGTCGCCGAACCGCAGCCGCTTGCCCCCGAGTTCAATGGCGCCGTCGCGCACCAGGTTGGCGTCGAGCTGATCGGAGTCAGGAGCGTAGTAGGCCCGGATCATGAAATCGTTCCACTGGTGTCGGTCCCCTTGCGATAGCTCTTTCAGACGGATCGTGAGCATCACGCGACCGTCCTGGCAGTCGACGCGGACCGGGTCCTCGTCGGCAAAGGTCACGTAGACGTCCTCGGGCAGATCGTCCGGCGGTGTCAGGGCTTTGCCTTGGGAGAAGCGGGCGGTGATTTCTTTGTAGAGCTCACGCAGCTCGACGCGGCGTCCCTGCAGCTCAAGGTGCTCCATCACGTTATTCATCGCCGACTCGTGAATCTGCACGCTGAGGAGGCTGTCGCCGGGCGCCTGCGGCCGGGGCGTGTGGGCCGCCACCTGATCGCGGCCGGCTAGCCGATAGCGGGCGATGAGCCGTTCGAGCGTCGTCTGCATGCTGACAGCCGTCGGCTCGACCTTCAGTTCACGCAGCGGATCGAGCAGCTTCACCTGGAAGTTTCGCTGACCTTCCTGCAGCTTGAGCGACACCTCGCGATCGAGCTGGTTGCTCGCGCGGTCGACGATCTTGCCTTCCACTTCCTGTTTGGCGAGCGGGGAGGTTTCGTCGTATTGCTTGCGGGCGATGCTGCGGGCCAATCCCCCGAGGAACGGGATGCCGTCGAAGTCGGTTTCGAAATCGGTCATCTGCGTGTTCGCGTCGGCTTGAGCCTGCGCGGAATACATCCGCACGCCGCGACGATCGACCGTCAGCAGTTTGCGAGCATGGTAGTGCGACAGGCCGTCTTGATAGAACGTGGCGGGACCTTTGGAGGAGGCCGTGGTCGAGGTCACGGAGCCGCGGGCATCGAGACCGAGTTTCCAGCTCTGCTCGTCTGGCAGCAGGACGAGGCGCACCCGCGTGAAGGTGGCGCTCGAGCCTTCGACATAGGCCCCTTGGATCATGTCGCGCACCGGCTCCTGCGTGTACGCCTGCTTGGGGAGCAGGCGATTGACCAGTTCCGCCGACACGGCGACGCGAACATTGGCGTTGCGGTAGTAGGCGTTGACGGTCTCGGCCAGTTCCTGCACGGCGGGGTCGTTCGACCAGCGCAGATCGTCGTACATCCGGGCCAGGGCGATGCTCTGGGCCGAGTGTTCCAGGTGCTCGTAGGCTTCGATCGCCGCGAGCAACTCGGTCAGCTGGCTCGGTTCGTCAGCCCACAGTCGCAGCATTTCGGCGAAGCGATCGAAAGGAGCGCTCTCGAGGAAGTTCGCCTGCACGTAGCTCAGCGAGGGGCTTTGCATGCGATAGAGAATCTCGCGGGCCAATTGTCGCTGCTGGGCCGCCGGCACGCCGGAGTAGCCGAAGTGGGACCGAGCTTTCTCCAGGAGCAGGTACTCCCGCCACACGGCCGCAGCTTGGGCGGTGCTGTTCAAGCGGCCGTAGACATCGGCCATCGTTTTCTTCCACTCCATCGGAGTGGGAATGCGACGTTCACCGACGTCGCCGCGCATCGCCAGTTGGTGCACTGGTTCCCAGATGCTCAGTCGGCGGACGATCGCATAGCCGGCGCGGAGAATGCCCGAACGGCGGTCCTCGTCCTCAAATTGCAGCGCCAGAGTGCGGCCCTCGTCGGCCTGCTGCTTCAAATGGCCGAGCAGTACGGCGGCCGAGGGATCGGCCAGCGTCGGAACCTGGGCCAGCATATCGATCGTTGCGATCACGCGCCGGGTCCAGTCGGCCGCGGCGGGCTCGGCTTGGGCGAGCGCTTGCAGTTGTTCAACGAGTCCCGTCGGGTAAGCCCACTGGCCCGCGACGGCCGGCGGCTGAGCGTGAGGCGGCTCGGGCGTTGGCGGCAGGGGATGATCTTCCGGCAACGACAGCGGTTGAGGCGCAGGATCGGCCGAATCGCTGATATCGTCGATGCCCGGGCGATGCGGGGGCAGGTTCGGCGTCTCGGTCACCGAGGGATCGAGATCGATGCGCTCCGCGACCACGGGGCCGGTGGGAGCGACCTGGCTGGGGACCTGGTAATCGGCCAGAGAATCGGGCGCGGGCCGGGCTTCACTGCGCAACTCGGCGGGTTCGGCAACTAATTCCGGCGCTGGAGCGGCCGCAATGCTGGGTGCAGCTTCGACCTCAGCGAATTGAGGGATCGGTTCATCGCTCGCGGGAGCGACGGCTGGCGCGGGGAGGACATCGTGCGACGCAATGTGGATCGCGGCGCGCGGGGCAACTTCTTCGACCTCAGCAACTTCCGAGGATGGCAACCGCCCGCGCAGCGATGGAAGCGGCTGTTCCGCTTCCCAGTGGCTGAAGCTGAGTTCGGGCAGCCAATCGGTGTTCCAGCCTCGCCACAGGCTCGGGGCCAGCAAGCTCAACACGAATAGCACGCAGACGCCACCGAGCAGCTTCCACGGAAAACCTTGGGCAAGACGAGTCATTCAATGCTCCCGGGCTCGAGCAGTCGTCCACCTTGCCTGGTGACGACGCAGCGCTTCCCGAGGAAGAATCGGTACGATGCGGCTGGACAGTGGAATCGGAACGTGGCCCACTTGGCAGCCTTCGTAACCGAACTAGCTTTACACCCCCCTCCGCTGCAAAGTGGGGCGGGTGGCAGTGAAACCTTGCGGGTTAGTCAGGATTGGCGGAGAGCGGGCTGCTAGCTTTCCAGCAACACCGTATCAGCATGCTCGTAACCCGGCGCGCAGCAGCAGAGAATTTTCAGAGTCGCGCTTCCGCTGTTGCGGATCTGATGAACGGCTCCCGGCGGAATCGCAATCGCGTCGCCAGGGCCAACGGACCGCACTTCGTCGCCGATGCGCATCTCGCCGGCGCCTTCGAGAACGTAGTAGATCTCTTCGGTCACGGGATGGTAGTGCGGCGTGGTCGACTGTCCGGGAAGGACTCGCGCCTCTGCCAGGCTTTGGTTGCGAATGCACGAGTTGCGGTGGGCCAGCAGTTCGCGGATCTCGGACCCGTCCTTCGTGGTGAAGGGCGGCGCATCGTTGATGTTGCGGACATCCATCGGAAAACCCCTCTAACGCAGCACCGTTTCGCCGCGGATTGCCGTCGAAAACTGTTCGCTATCGCGATAGCGGGCCACCTGATCGTTCAGCCGGGCTTGACGCCGCAATTCCGCGAACGGGACGCTATTGTCGATCAGCCCCAACTCGTAAGCCAGATGGTCGGCGAACCCAGGGAGCAGCACCCGGTAGTCGTACGGAACGCGGTTCGGGGCCAGGCGATTGATGTGGCGGACGATGTTGGTCGTGCAGTTGTTGCTCAGGGTGTCGTAGAATTCGGGATTGTCGTGCAGCGTGTTCACCCGGTTCATAATGTCGAGCAACAGCGCCCTGGCCTGGGCTGGAGTGGCCTTGCTGCGATAGGCGAGGACATCGCAATCGCGGTGCTCCGTCCGGACGCGAATCAGGTCCCGCTCGTCGGCCACCACGTAGATGATCTCGAACTGCTTCAGCAGTCCGTTGACCGGGTGATACTCTTCCCCCTTCTCGAGCCGAACTTCCACCGATACGCCCAGATAGTCGCCGTTGGCAAAGCCGAAGCTGAGCATCGTGTGGGCGAGCGCTTCGGCGCCGTTGAAGGGAACGACGAGGAAATCGACGCTACGCAGCTCGCTGAGGCGATAGGTGCGGTCGTAGTGATCGACAAGGCAATCGCGATACGAGTAAAACTCGCAGTTGCGGACGTTGTGGACCGTCAGGTTGTCCCCATTCAGCTCCGCCCAGGCGAGCAGCTTGTGCTCGGAAACCCAATCGCGATCGTTTGAGGGCTGAAGCTTGTCCCCGGCATAGGCGACGGGCATGACGGGATACGGCGAGCCTGTCCCAACGTCCCTGGGAGGCGCCAGAGGCGGCAAAACGAGCGGCGGTTGGCCCGGACGTTGAGGCATCCAGGCTTCCAGGTCGGCCAGCAGCGGTGGACGCCATGGCTCGCCGAGCTGCGGTGGCGGCTGCTGCGGAAGAGTGGGCCCGATTGGGGCCGGAGGATCGGAATGGCGGCCTCCGAGGAGGCCACGGCCGTCGGCGGTTCGCAGTCCCTCCGCCAGCCCGCCCTGGCAGCCAGCCAAAAAAAGGGCTAGCAATGCGCCGAGCAGGACGATGGCCAGAGCGCTACTCGGCGCGGGCTGGCGGAGTTCTGCGACGGAAATGGACCGTTGTGGCGGCGACATGGACGGCCGAACTTGGAGGCGGGAAAGCCGAAAAGTTCCGACCGTTTATCATCTGGCGCCGAGACCTTCAAGACCAAAGCTGTCCTGGGCATGTCGCGACGAGGGGCCGCATCGAAACGATGCAAAGCCGACTCAGGCAAGACCTTGCTGCGGCGCCGGGAGCGGGGGATTAAAACGCTGAAGCGGGCCGGAGCGTGCGATACCAGGAATGCGTCGGCCTAGCGGGCTTCTGCCATTTCCAGGGTCACTTCTTGATGCTGTTTGAGTTCGCCGCGGACGATCGAGCACTCCATGGGAGCCTCAATGCCGACTTTCACGCGATTGCCTTCGATCCGGGTGATCGTGATGACAATGTTGTTGTCGATGTGCAGCGATTGCCCCGTTTTCCGAGTGAGAACCAGCATCGTACGACTCCTTGCAGATTGTTTGGCCTTCCCTACCGACTAACCTCGCACAGTCGACAGGTCGATTGTGAGGCGGGTAGTTAGCAACCTGCGTGCCGATCCTGGGGCCAGCTCCGCAAGTGCCATTTATGGCAGTGTTTACGGAAATATTGGAGGCCGTAACGGCCGATAGCCGATCATGAGCGGATCAGGATTTCTGGCTACGGCAATACCAAAATGGTTGAGTGGCGACCAAAAAACCGGGAAGGAGCCTACGGCGGTTGGTTGGAAACCAATCACCTGCGACTCCTTCCCTGGTTGCAAATCGGCTTTACGACGTGGGCTCGACCGGGCTACGACCCTTCGTTGTAGGCGTCCCGGAGGTCGCGAACGCGGTCGTGGGCAGCCTTCACCGCTGCATAGTGACGGTGCAGGACGTCGTTCATGGCGCTGCCAGCCGTGTCTTTCAAAATATCTTCATACTTGCCCTTGATGTAGTCTTCTCCCCGTTCGGCCTCGGACAGGATGGCTGGGACTCCGCCCCCGAGGGCTGCCCGGACGTCAATCAGCATCCGGTGAGCGGCGGCGGCCATGCTGCCGGTTTCCTGCGGCGCCTCACGATTGGCGGCGACGATCGTCCGCAGCTCCGCCGCTTGTTCGTCCCGTTCGGCGGCGAATTGGCGGAACATCGAGGTGATCGTCATGTCGTCAATCTGGGCAGCCGATTCGTTGAACCCATCGCGGCTGTCGATGTTCACCTGGATCAGCTCCTGGAGCTTCTCGAGGGTTTCCTGGCTCAGGCTTAGTTTGGTTTCAGTACTCATGGGAATTCACTTTCTGGTTTGAGGTAGGACTAGAACGGTTGCTGAGCCAGGCCGCCTACTCACGGTCGCTGGCTGACTCGGTCTCGGTTGACTTGGTTTCCGTGGACTCGGGCACGGGAGCGGCCTCGGTCTCGCTCGGGGTGGCTGTTGGCGGCTGCGTTGGCGGGGCTTCGTTCGGCGGCTGATCTGAGTTGCGCGAGGAGGGCGCCGCGTCGCGCACCACGTCTCGCATCGAACTCTGGGCCGACTTCCAGGCGTCTTCCACCGTCGTCTTCACGGTGGACCAGGCGTCGCCGGATGAGGCGCGGAGTTCGTCGAGCTTATCCTGCATCTGATCGCGGCGGGTTTCCAAGCCGGCGATCTGCATTTCGAGCTGCACCTTGCGCTCGCCTTCGGCGTCTTCGGCTTCTTCCTGGAGCTGGTCGATTCGCTGTTGGATCGAATCGAGCTTGGCCTGCATGTCGGATTCAAAGGCCTGCCGCTCTTTCAAAGACGCGAGTTCTTTTTGCTCCTCGGCGAGCTTCTCGCGCTTCTCTTGAAGCTCTTCATTGATGTCTTCTCGCTCCTCCTTGGCGGCCTGCGCGACGCGATCCTCCTTTTCGGTCTCGAGCTGCTGAATGTCCTCGGCCAGCTCTTCGATCGATTGTTTCTTGTCGCCGATGTCTTCGGTGGTGACGCGGTTGCTGCAGCCGGCGAGGATTCCGGTCCCGAGCAATCCGGCCAAGGTGAGCGTGACGTGTCGCATGTTCGTTCTTCCCGCTGCGGTGCGGCTGGTTGGTCGATTCGTTCAGAGGTCGTTTGCGGCGGTGTTGCAGAGAAGATGTCTGCAACGACTCTTATGCAGCGATTGCACATCGTGTGCCCGGGATCCGCAGCCGCACCGTTCGCAGAACGTCGGTGCGACTGGGGCGGCTGCAACCTCGGTGGTCAGGCAGAGTTCAATCAGGACCGGGCGGCTGTCAAATGGCCCGAGCGAAGAAAAATGAGCCCATACGGCAGGAAGAGACCGTTTATCGGTCAAAACCGCTGCAAACGCCTGGAAAATCGCAGCCGGCGGGGCCTGCCGCAGGCGGCACGACAGTTGCAAATGGCGTATATACTTTGCCGTCGAATTGCTCTAGTCGCGGGAGATGAAAGTCATGATCAATCAAGAGATTTTGCAAGGCAACTGGAACGAACTCAAAGGAAAGCTGAAGGACAAGTGGGGCCAGTTGTCGGACGACGACGTGCAGCGCTTTGACGGCAACGTCGACCAGTTGGTCGGCCTGATTCAGCGCAAGACCGGCGAAGGCCGGGAGCAGATCGAGCGATTCCTCAACGACATGACCGCCTCGGGTTCCTCCGGCATCAACCAGGCTGCGGAGACCGCCAAGCAGTACGCCAACCGCGCCGCCAAGGCTCTGGAAGAAACCTTCCCGCAAGCCGGCGATCAGATCCGCCAGGGCTACGAACAGGCCAGCCAGCGGATGCAGGAAAGCTACGAGCAGTACTCGAAGCGGATGGCCGAGACCTATTCGCAGGCCGAAGACGCCGTGAAGCAGCATCCGTTTGAATCGCTCGCCGTCATGTTCGCCGCCGGCGTGGTGACGGGCCTCACGATCGGCGCCTTGCTCCGATCGCGTTAGTTGAGCCGGGCAGTAACGGGCCCAGCAGAGTGCGAACGACCCACTAGGACAAGCGAGACCGCCGGCGTGCAGGACGCCGGCCCACATCGGGGTGACTGATGAGCGAGACCATCGACGTCGCTGAAATCCAGCGGCAGATGAGCGAGATTCGTGGCGAAATGCGTCACGACATGCAAACGTTGGTGTCCAACGCCCGGACGCTCTCGGACTGGCGCTACTACGTTCGCAATTATCCGTGGGCGTGTCTCGGCGCCGCTGCATTCGCCGGTTACCTGCTGGTGCCGCCGCGAATTGCCGTGGCCGCTCGCGCACCTGCTTCGCACGAACCGGCGCCTCGGACGCACGGCGAGCAGAAGGAAAAAGAAAACAAGAAGGGTCTCGCGGGCATGGTCATGGGCATGGTGATGTCGGCTGCCCTGCAAGGCGCCTCGGGCATCGCCAAGAATATGCTCACTCACTACCTCGAGACTGGCAAACTCGAAATCCCCGGCATGAAGATGCCGCGTCAGCCGCAGGGACAACCTCATGAAGAACCGCATTTTTGAGATGTTTTCGAACGGCCATAACAAGCCGGGCGGCACTGCAACCGCGGAGAAGCCACAACTTGACCTGCAGACGGTCAAGGACGGGCTCGAGGATGTGACCACCTTCGTGGCCGAGCATCCAGCCGCCTGCGTGGGCGCCGCCTTTACGTTTGGCATTCTTCTGGGATGGATGGTGAAGCGATCATGATCGATGCACGCTTTCAGGACGAAGCCAAACGGTCGCCCCAGCGGGCCGTGGCTCATAGCATTGCCGACCTGGCCCACGACGCTTCGGTGCTCTGCGAGTTACAGACGAAGCTGCTCAAAGCCGAGATCGATTCGGCGAGCAAGAAGGTCGTCCCGCCGATCGTGTTGTTCGCCCTGGCGGGCGTGATCGGCCTGGCCTCAGTGCCGCTGCTGCTGGTCTGTTTCGCGTATGTTCTGATCGAGATCGCCGAGCTTTCGCAGTGGCTCTCCTTTCTGCTGGCGGCCGCGCTGGGCTTGGTGCTCGCTGGGATACTCGGAGCGATTGGCTACTTCGCACTGAAGAAGATCGGTTCGCCGTTCGAGAAGTCGCAGGCCGAGTTGAAACGCAACCTGCAATGGTTCCGCGGCAGCGTACGCCCTCAGCCGATGCCTGAAGACGCTCGCAGCGCATCCGGCTTCTAGGAACACTCCGGCCGCCGAACATGGCGACTCCTAGACTCACACGCCCTGCCCTGCCGCTTGCTCGGCAGGGCTTTTTTATTGCGCTCGGATGTTCTTGGCCCGCTATTGAAGCCGACCAATTCGGCCAGGGCTGAATCATCGCAGCCCGCTCGTCTGGACCTCCAGCGGCGTTCGTCGTGCTGCTAGGGCCAAGCGAGCGAAAGTCGGTCCGCCGCGAACTTGCGGAGCCTGCCCATTTTCTCTGGTTTTTGGCTGCTTAACGGACGCTCTGGCGTACTGGCAACCAAAAGCGAATCCGGCTCCGCCGATTTCGGCTTGGCGTGGCCTGTGACGTCCTGGTCAGGGCCCCGTTTTGCCGCGAAAAGCCGGCGGAAAACGACTTTTTCAAATGTGTCCGGGGCATGGCACGCCAGATGCTTTATGGACTAACCACGAACGAAATAATCGACGATCCGGGTCGCCCTCGCTGCCTGTGTCGTCTGACTCAAAGAGAGAGGAGCGAACCATGTTGTATTGGGCTTTGGTGTTTCTGGTAATCGCGTTGGTTGCGGCGGCTCTTGGCTTTGGCGGCATCGCCGGCACGGCGAGCGGAATCGCACAGATTCTGTTCTTTGTGTTCCTGGTGCTGTTCCTGGTCAGCCTGCTGTTCGGTGGGCTTCGCCGACCGCTGCCTTAGGCGCTTGCCAGAGTTGATTCGAGCCGCAGTGTCTCGGCCATTGGCCTGAGGCGCTGCGAGCTCCTATTGTCAGCAAGGCGACGTTCTCTAGTGCGCTAGAAAACGTCGCCTTCGCGTCTGTAGTCGCAGGCGACTCAGCGCGGGCCGCGAACCGGTAGTTCGCCGTTTTTACTCCCCCACGTCCGAGGAAAGGTCTCTCCCATGAAGGTCGATCAAGCCGACGTGCTTGAACGTGCTGTATCCGCAATTGCCCGTAGTCCCCACCTGATCAACAAGAGAATACGCGTCACAGTCGATGGCGATTGCATCCGACTGCAGGGGACGGTCGGAACGTTTTTCGAAAAGCAAATCGCCCAGGAAACGCTTCGCCTCGTGGTTGCTCCGCTGCGCATCGAGAACGATATGGTCGTGAGCTGGGGAGGGACGCCGGCCAGCCGCGAACGGGAACTGGAGTGCGTCGGCTAGGCGGGATTCGAATCAACAAGCGCCGCGACGATGGATCGGATCGATCATCGATCGGACCGACGTCGGGCGCTCTCGGTCAGAGCGAAAGAGGCGGCTCCTGGGTCGCCTTTTTCTTTGCGCGCGGGAGGTTAAGCGACGAACAGGCTGGCGCGAGTTCGTCGGTCAACTCGACAGACCTGCTAGAGCGTGGGGCCGATCTGCCACGGGACGAATTCTTCCTCGCCGATGCCGTGTAGTTCGCTCTTGGTCTTTTCGCCGCTGGCGACGGAGAGGATTTTTTCGAAGATCTCGCGACCGACCTCTTCGACGCTGCGACCTTGCAGGATTTCGCCGGCGTTGATGTCCATGTCGTCGATCATCCGCTCGTACATGGGCGTGTTCGAAGCCACCTTGATCGTCGGCACTGGCTTGCAGCCGTAGCAGCTTCCTCGGCCGGTCGTGAACACCACCATGTTGCAGCCGCCCGCGACCAGGCCGGTCACGCTCGGCGGATCGAAGCCGGGGGTATCCATCACGACGAACCCCTTAGCCGTGATTTGCTCCGCGTATTGATAGACCTCGTTCATCGCCGTGCTTCCCGCTTTGGCGACGGCGCCGAGCGATTTTTCGGCGATGGTTGTGAGGCCGCCTTCCTTGTTGCCGACCGACGGGTTGTTGTCGATCTCGACGCCGTCGCGCGAGGTGTAGTGCAGCCACCACTTAATGCGCTCGAGCAGCTTGTCGGCGACCGCTGTGGAGCGGGCCCGGCGGGTGAGCAGATGCTCGGCGCCGTAGATTTCGGTGGTTTCGGCGAGCGCCGACGTGCCGCCGCAGGCGACGAGCAGGTCCGAAGCCACGCCGAGGGCCGGATTGCAGGTCACGCCGCTGTTGCCGTCCGAACCGCCGCAGTTGGTGCCCAGGAGGATCTCGCTGGCGGGGATCGGTTCGCGGCGAACGTCTCCTGAGCGCGGCAGCAGGGCGGCCAGTTGTCGCAGCCCTTCTTCGACCGTCTTCTGGGTGCCGCCGAGATCCTGCATCGAGAGCACCGGCGGGCCGGGAGAGCGGCCATTGCCGTCAATCTGCACGAGTCGCTGCGATTCGAGCAGGTAGCCCATCGCCCCTTGCTCGCAGCCGAGGCCGACAAGCAGGTAGCCGCCAATATTCGGATGCCGGGCCATGCCGGCGAGTGTGCGATTGAGCAACTCGTGCTGCACGCCGCGGTACTGCATGCCGCAGCCGCTGGTGTGAGTGATCGGCAGGATGCCGTCGATGTTGGGGAACTGCTTCAGCAGCGCCGGATCGAACCGCTGGGCGATGTACTTGTTCACCGAGGCGGAGCAATTGACCGTGGAAATGATCGCCACATAGTTTCGCGTGCCGGCCCGGCCGTCCTTACGACGATAGCCGAGGAACGTGCGGTCGGTGATGGGCGCCGGATCGGGAGGAATCGCCGTGGCGCTGGCGTAGTCGCGGACGACGTCGCCATTGATCAGGTTGTGTGAGTGGACCCACTCGCCCGGCTGAACGTCGCTCGTCGCCTGGCCGATGATCTGGCCGTACTTGCGAACGTGCTCGCCTTGGCTGATCGGGCGCACGGCGATCTTGTGCCCGATTTTGATGGGTGAGGCGAGGACCACTTCGCGTCCCCCCGCTTCGAGCACCGTGCCGGCTGGCAAAGTGCGTGCGGCGACGCAGATGTTGTCGTCGGGATGGAGATAGACCGCGTCAACCGCGGGGCGAGCTTGTGCGATGGACATAGCGTTGATGATACCGCGCCCAAAAAGGCGAGCGGGGGACGAAAGTCCCCAGAGCAATGCGTTTGAAAACTGTGTTGTAGCGAGAAGGGCGACGTCGGTTGCCTCGGGGGACTATCGTCCCCGCTCGCCGATGGTTGATTGGGCCGGGGCTTAGAAGCCGAGGCCCTTGGTGTTGGTCTTCACCTTCGCCAGGTACATGTCGGCCGTGATGAACAGCGTGCTGCCATCTTCGCCGAACTTGCAGTTGGCGGTGGGCACACCGGTGTTCAGCCGGCCGAGGACTTTGCCTTCGGCGGTGATGCAGTAGACGCCGCCGGGGCCGGTGACCCACACGCGCCCTTCCTTGTCGACGGCCAGACCATCCGGCAGGCCGGGACGATCCTTGACCCACTTCGTGGCGTCGAAGAAGACGCGGCTATCGCCAAGCGTGCCGTCCTCCTTGACCGGAAAAGCCTTGACGACAGCCGCCGCGGGATCGGACTGGGCAACGTAGAGCGTCTTCTCATCAGGCGAGAAGCCGATGCCATTGGGGCGAGTCATTTCCTTGGTGAGCAGCGTCACCTTGCCGTCTTTGCCGAGGCGATAGACGCCGAACCACTCGGTCTCGCGGGCCGGATCGTCGGCCCCCTTCGGCAGGCCGTACGGAGGATCGGTGAAGTAGAGATCGCCGCCCGAGTGATACACCAGATCGTTCGGGCTGTTGAAACGCTTGCCGTCGTACTTGTCGGCGATGGTTTCCGGCTTGCCGTCGGGCAGCGTCATCCGCTTGATCGACCGATCGCCGTGGCAGCACATCACCAGCCGGCCCTGAGAATCGAGCGCCAGGCCATTGGTGCCCGGTTCCTTGCCGGTGTATGGCTTGTCGCCTGAATAACCGACTGCTTCGGCAAACAGCGTGACACCCTTATCGGCTTCCCACTTCATGATGCGGTTCGGCGGAATGTCGCTGAACAGCAGGTAGCTCCCCTTCTCGACCCAGACCGGCCCTTCCGACCAATCGAACAGCCCGCCGAGCACCTCGATCTCGCCGTCGGCCGACACGATCTTGTCGAACGAGGGATCGAGCCGCTCGATCGAGCCGATCGTTTTCGGCAGCGGTTTCTTCGCGTCGTCCTGAGCCGCCAGCGGAAGGCTGAAAACCAGGAGACCAATCAGAGCGGAACAACAAGCAAGTCGTTTCACGGCGCATACCTCGAGGTGAGTCATACGGGAGAGGCCAATCGTTTCGTGCCCTATCGTAAGTCGTCCGCGATGCGCCTGCAAACAGCCTCCCGTGCCCCAGCGGCCGGCCGTTTGACTTGATTCGCCTCCGCGAGGCAAGGATGATTGGGGGGACTGCTCGCTCCCTCTGCTGCGGAAGTGCTCACATGTTGTCGCGAAAGTCGATGCAAGTGACGGGCGGAGTTGCCAGCCTCGTGGTGTTTGTCGTCGGTCTGGCGCTGGGAGGTCTGTTGCGCTGGCGCGAGCCGGACTGGACCTTGATCGAGCACTTCATCACGTCGCTGGCCGCATCGCTCGCGTGGCCGATCGCCGTGACGACTTCGGTCTATCTATTGCGGAGCCAGATCGAAGAGCTGCTGCGAAGGCTCGTGAAGTACGAGGGGTATGGGCACAAGGTCGAGTTTAAGGCGGCGGTCGAAGCGCTCACCGAATCGCTGGAAGAGTCCGCGGAACCCGTTCCGCTGGGAACGATGCTGAGCAACCCACCGTCCCTGGCTCAGCGGTTGAATGCGTTGGCCGAAACTTCGCCGACCAACGCGGTGTTAGCGGCGTGGGGAGAACTGCTCGAAGCCGCCAATCAGACTTTAGCGAGGCTTGGCGGAACGTCTCGCGAAACCGGTGCAGGCTTGGCGACGGATTTGATCCGACGGCACGCGCTCGATGAGAGCGACCGGGCTGCGTTCGAGACGCTTCGAATCATTCGTAACGTGGCGGCCCACCCGACGCCGTTGATCAGTGCCCCTTCCGTGGACGATGCGCGCGGCTGCGTTCGCCGCGCGCTGGAGCTGATCGCTAAGTTGAATGCGGTTCAACCAGGCTGATTGCCTGATCAACAGCGAACGCTTACTCGGTGATGATGTCGTCCACCGTCTTGCCGCCGGGGATCATCGGCAGCACGTGCTCGACGTAGGGCACCGCGACGTTCAACAGGTACGGGCCGTCGCTGTTGATCATCTCTTCGAGGGCTGGCACGAGGTCCGCCTTGTCCGAGATGGTCGCCGCGCCCCAGCCGTAGCCTTTGGCGATCGTGACGAAGTCGGGATAGCGATCGTTGGCGTAGCGATCTCCGCCTTGGCCGCTGTACTCCGGATGATCAATCGGGCCGAGGTAGGTGTGAGCCCGGTTCTTGCCGTGGAAACGATCTTCCCACTGCACCACCATGCCCAGGTGCTGGTTGTCGAGCAGCAGCACCTTCACCGGAAGCTTCTCGCAGTAGCAGGTGGCCATTTCCTGGATGTTCATCTGGAAACTGCCGTCGCCATCGATGTCGATGACCAAGGCGTCGGGATGAGCCGCTTGCACGCCCATCGCCGAAGGCAAGCCAAAGCCCATCGTCCCGAGGCCGCTGCTCGAGAGCCAGGTGCGCGGATGCCGGAACTTGTAGAACTGGGCGGCCCACATCTGGTGCTGACCCACACCTACGG
>JAEZAS010000013.1 GCA_023430365.1 Planctomycetota bacterium | reverse complement strand
CGGCTCCGGTCGTCGCACCCGTTGCCAACGTCGAGCCGGTTCCAACCTGCCGCGATTCCGCATTCCCTATTCCGAATTCCGCATTACCCGCGAAGCGGCGCCGCTCCCCTCCCATCAGCAAGCTGACCGGCAAGCCGGTCCCGACGCCCGTGCTGCAAACGCCCGAGTTCTTGCGGATGCATGGCTTGGACCCGGCGGATTACGGCGGCGGGTGCGAGGTGGATACGACGCCCTTGTGGATTACGGGGGCTCAGCCGCGCGAGGTGTTGTCGCGGGACGTGTGTGCGATGAACCGGGAGGAGTATCGGGAGTATTTGCGCGATTTGCTAAGTCTCGAGGCGCAGGGGTTTATCAACGAGGACTCGCTCGTGCCGCGGCATCCGCGGCATGACGAATGGCGGGCGGCGGAGGGGTTGTGGGATGATGCCCCGCCGGCGCGGCTTGTCAGACGACCTAGGGTGCGGTGATCGCCCTTAGCCGGCGAGTTGGACTCGCCGGGGCGTTTGCGCGGGCGGATTGAGGGGCGACTTGGCCCTGATCGCGACTGAGAAATTGGTCGCTGGGGGAGGGTGCGCGCTTGCGAGGTAGTTTGGTCTTCGCGCGGGGCGGGCCCGGAGGCGGTTCGCCTCCGGCAGCTTTCCTTGGTGATCGCAGGCTCTTGTTGCGGGGCTTCCGGCGAGTGTTACTCGCCGGCTATGGGAGACTTACTAGGGGCAAGAACTGTTTACTGTGAACTGTCTACTGTTTACTTGCCGTCGGCGTGGTGGCCGGTGGTTTTGAGTTGGATGCGGAACAGGCCGTACTTGTTGTCCTTGCCCGTGCCGGCGGTGATGTAGAGGTAGTTGGCTTCCTCGCCGCCGCCGAAGACGCAGTTGGTCGGTTCGCCTGGGGTGGGAATGAGCGCCAGCACTTGCCCCTCGGGGCTGAAGACCCAGATGCCGCCTTGTTCGCCGCTGCCGGCGGTGGCGTAGATGCGGCCTTCGCGGTCGAGCGTCATGCCGTCGATGCCACGCACCGACTTGAAATCATAGAGCGTTTTTTTGCCGGTCAAGCTGCCGTCGTCGGCGACGTCGAACCGCAGCAGGTGGCGGGCGCCTTGCGGGTTGTGATCGGCGACGTAGACGTGTTTTCCGTCGGGCGAAACGAGGATGCCGTTCGGTTTTTCGACGTCGCGGGTGGCGATCGACACTTTGCCTTCCGGCGTGACGCGGAAGACCGCTTCGAAGTCGAGCTGGCGTGGCTGGTCGCCGACGTAGCGGGGATCGGTGAAGTAGACGTTCCCCTGGGCGTCGATCGCCAGGTCGTTGGGGCTGTTGAAGCGTTTGCCCTGGTAGCTGTCGGCGAGGGTGCGGACTTCGCCTTCCTTGCCGCCTTGGATTCCGCTGGTGATCGAGATGCGGCGGTTGCCGCCGGTGTTGGCTCCTTCACAGGCGATCAGTTGGCCTTGCTGGTTGAACATCAAGCCGTTGGAGCGGCCGCTGGGGTGGCGGAAGCGCTCGGTCTTTTTCGTCTTGGGGTCGAAGCGATAGATCGCGTTGCCGATGTCGGAGAAGAAGATGCTGCCATCGGGCGCGAGGGCTGGGCCTTCGGTGAATTCCCCTTCGCCCCAGAGGAGTTCGAGCTTGCTGTCGGCGGGGACGATGTCGCCAGGGTCAGCGGCGGTGAAGGTGATGGCAGCGACGGCCGTGGTTGCCTCGCCATCGACGAGCACGCAGCGAAGGCCGACGACGTCGTCCTTCAGGTCTTCATCGCCGGCGCGTCGGGCGGCGCAGGTGAGTTGGTCGGCTTTGTCCTTCCAACTGCCGCCGCGAAGGACTCGCTGCTTGCTCCCCTTGGTCAGCCACGCTCGGCCGTCGGTGGGGGCGTCGACATACGAGTCGTGCCAGTTGTCGGAGCACCATTCCCAGAGGTAGCCATGCATGTCGAAGAGGCCCCAGGCGTTGGCGGTCTTGGCTCCGACCGGCGGGTCGTTGCCGGCGGCATTGCCGGTGTGCCAGGCGAAGGTGTCGAGCTTGGTCGCGTCGTCGCCGAAGCTGTAGAGCGTGGTCTCGCCGGCGCGGCAGCAGTATTCCCATTCGGCTTCGCTGGGGAGGCGGACGAGTTGCTTGTCGGTGATCAGTTTGGCGGCGCGGAGGCGGTCGGTCACCTTGCGGCAGAAGGCTTCGGCCTCGGCGAAGGTGAGCATTTCGACAGCGTTGCGCTTGCCCTTCCAGCGGCTGGGATTGTCGCCCATGACCGACTGCCAGAGATTTTGAGGGACCTCGTATTTCGCGATGCTAAACGAGTAGCCGAGCGCCACTTCGTGCCGCGGGAGCTGCGACTTAGGTCCGTCCTCGGGACCACCCATCAGGAACGAGGCGGGAAAGTCGCCTTGGCCAGGCGTGATGCGGACGAACTCGTCGCGGAAGGTCTTGAGCAGCTCGCGATCGGTAGAGCTTGGAGCGGCGGGATCGGCAGCGAGAGCGAGAGCGAGCAGGGCGGTGATGATCACGGTGCGGACTCCTGGGTGCGGAGGACGCAGAGCGTCCGTGGGGGTGTGGCGACGCGGAGCGTCGTCACGAGGTTCGATCGTAAGGGTGTGCGTGTACCCGGGGCACACTGCTGGACGAGCCAGCAGTGGCACCCACCAGCTCCAACTGCATTACTTGGTTTCGCCGTTGTTGGCGATGACGGTCGAGAGGTGGCCGAGGCGGAAGGCGTCGGCCATGGCGAGCGGGACGGTGGCTTCGGCTTCGACGAGGCGAGCCCGGTTTTCGAGCACCTTGGCCTTCATCTCCTGTTCGGTGGCGATCGCTTCGGCCCGGCGCTGTTCGGCCTTGGCGCGGGCGACGCGGGTGTCGGCTTCGGCCTGGTCGGCTTGGAGCCGGGCGCCGATGTTTTCACCGACGTCGATATCGGCGATATCGATCGAGACGATCTGGAAGGCGGTCTCGGCATCGAGGCCGCGCTCGAGCACTGCGCGCGAGATGCGGTCGGGGTTTTCGAGCACTTCGAAGTGGGTCTGCGAGGAACCGATGGCCGAGACGATGCCTTGGCCGACGCGGGCGATGACCGTGTCTTCGGTCGCGCCGCCGATGAGTCGCTGGATGTTGGTGCGAACGGTCACGCGAGCACGAACGCGGAGTTCGACGCCGTTCTGGGCGATGCCGCTCAGGGTGACGGTGGCGGAGCGACGTGGGTCGGGGCAGTCGATCACCTTGGGATAGACGCTGGTGCGGACGGCGTCGAGCACATCGCGGCCGGCGAGGTCGATGGCAGCGGCCTGGTCGAAGTCGAGCGGAATGCCGGCGCGGTGGGCGGCGATGATGGCGTGGACGATGTTCATCACGTTGCCGCCGGCGAGGTAGTGGGCCTCGAGACGGTTGGTGCTGACGCCCGAGCGGCGGCTGATGTCCATGCCCGCCTGGGCGAGCATGATCTTGGCCTGCACGATCATTCGGCTGTTGACCTGGCGAAAGCCCATGCCGATGAGGCTGAGCATGCTGACGTCGGCGCTCGACATGTAGGCCTGGAACCAGAGCTTTCCGTAGGCGGCGAAGGCGATGGCCAGGATGAACAGGAACAGGGCGGCGAAGGCCGCGATGCCGATGCCGATCATCCAGCCGACACCGAACGAGCCGGCTTCGTCGAGCGGCGCATTCTGGGCGAGCGGCAGAACGAGGCTGGGCAAGGTGAGGAGATTCAGAGCGGTTCCAGCGGCGGTCATCGAGTGTTCCCTCTCGCAGCAACAAATCCATGCGGCAACCTGCCGAGGCAGGCGGGATTGATGATAGCGGATGGATGGGGCGGGAAACAGACGCGCCGGAAAGCGGAAGGCGGAAGGCGGAGAGCGGAGGTCAGAGGGTTGTTCTCTTGTCCCTTGTCTCTTTTCCCTTGTCCCTCCCTCGCCCCCTCACTCGATCCAGCCGCCGCCGAGGACTTGGGCGGCTTCGTAGAGGACGACGGCCTGGCCCGGGGCGCCGCCGTGGCGGGGGTCGTCGAAGACGACGCTCAGGCGGCCCTCCGGCAGGGCTTCGGCGGTCGCCGGGCTGGGGGGACTGTTGTAGCGGATCTTGGCGGAGCAGCGGAAAGGACCGGAAGGAGGATCGACATGCCAGTTGCACGCGTTTGCCGTGAGTTCGCGGCGGGCGAGGTCGTCGTGATGACCGATCACCACGCGGCGGGTTTCGGGCTCGATGCGGACGACGAAGTAGCGCTCCCCCATCGCCACGCCGAGGCCGCGTCGCTGGCCGATCGTGAAGCGTTCGATCCCAGGATGCGTGCCGACGACTTTGCCTTCGGTCGTCACGATCTCGCCCGACAGGTCGACGCCCGGCCGGCGGGCGCGGACGAACTCGTCGTGCTTGCCGGAGGTGACGAAGCAGATTTCCTGGCTGTCCTTTTTCTCGGCGACTCGCAGGCCGATTTCGGCGGCCATCGCCCGGATTTCTGGCTTGCGAAACTCGCCCACGGGCAGGAGCATCCGCGGGAGCAGTGCGCGGGCGATGCCGAAGAGGACGTACGACTGGTCCTTGCCGTCATCGACGCCGCGGCACAGGGCAGGGCCGTCCGCAGTCTGCAGCAGACGGGCGTAGTGGCCGGTGGCGACGAACTCGGCCCCGACGCTATCGGCATAGTCGAACAGCTTGCCGAACTTCAGCCAGTTGTTGCACTGCACGCAGGGATTCGGAGTCCGGCCGA
>JAEZAS010000012.1 GCA_023430365.1 Planctomycetota bacterium | reverse complement strand
TGGGTGGCGGCCAACGCCACGGACGTCGATCCGGAGAAGGACCAGGAGAAGATCAAGAAGATCAAGCGATTCGGCGACGAGTACTTCGCCCTGGTGCGCGACAACACGAAGACCGAGAACGAGATTCTGGCCCGGCAGGAGGCTGGCGAGCAGTTGCTCGTGAAGCTGCGAGGGCAGGTTTATCAGATTGAGTGAGGCGAAAGCGGAGGGCGGAAAGCGGAGAGCGGAAGGTTGGGGGAGGTTAGCCACGGATGGGACACGGATGTGACACAGATCGGGAGGTGGGGCGTGTGCCTTTTTTCTTTCTCTGTGTTTGATCCGTGTTTCATCCGTGGCTACTTGCCGGTTTGGGGTCTGATGACCGTGGCTGAGGAGCCGGTGGTATTGATGAGGGTGATGCGAGCTTCTGCCGTGGCTTTGAGATCGCCGGTCGCGCGGCGGGCGATCATCTGGTAGTAGATCTTGGCGACATTCGGTTTGCCTTCGGCTTCGAGCGACTCCGCCTTGGCGAGCCAAATGGCGGTTTCGGCGTCGCGCTGCTCGGCGCGCAGCGCGGCCTGACGGCGGATCTCGGCGACGCTGCCAAGTGACGGTGTGTTCGCTTCGGCCATCGCATCAGGGGCGCTAGTGGCTGCGGCTCGTCGGATGTTCGCGGAAAGATAGTCCGCTTCGGCGGCTGAAGCGTCGGGCGCCGTCGCACCGCGGCGACTTGCCGCTTCGGCGAGGACAGCGCGGTCGAGTTCCGCGTGATCGATGATCGTGGCATGCACGCTCATCATGCTGGCCGATCGCCCGCTGCTGGTCGATCGGCTGCGGAGCGGTCCCAGGCCGCGAGTCGAGCTGGTGTCTCGCGCTCCCGAGAGTCCGCCTAGATAGGCGGCGCCTCGATCGGGCACTGAAACAGTAGTGTTCACCGTGAAAAAGCGGAACGTCGGCAGTTGGACGGTCGTCGGAGCCTGCGGCTGGGGCGGCGGAGCTTGTCCCGCTGCGCGAGACGCGAGTCCGCAAAGCAGCGGCAGCATCGTTAGAGCGACCATGAATGGGCGTCGCATGTGTCGGTCTCCACTCCAAGAGTCCCCTGGCCGCATTCTATCGCCTTGCCGGTGAACCAGCCAACGAGAGCGCGACGGCTGGTCCGGCTTGGTACAATCCACGTCCCTTGCGAGCCGCGGAATCCACGGTCCGGCTCGCTGATTTTCCTCCGACTCTCCCGAGGTGCAATTCGCCGCCATGCAGAATGTCTTAATTGCCGGCCAGTGGCGTCCTTCCCAGGCTTCCGGTTCTTTTCGGGCTGACAATCCCGTGGCGATGGAGCTGCTGCCGGACGAGTATCCGGTGAGCACCTGGCAGGATTGCGATGAGGCGCTGACGGCAGCCGTGGCGGCGGCGGAACAACTGCGAACCTTGCCAGCCGAGCGGATCGCCCAGTTCCTGGAACGCTTCGCGGAGCGGATCGAGGCCCGCAAGGACGAACTCGTGAACATGGCTCACGCGGAGACGGCGCTGGCCATCTCGCCGCGCCTGGCCGACGGAGAATTGCCGCGGACGACGAACCAGCTGCGCCAGGCGGCTGCCGCGGTGCGCGAGGGCTCGTGGTCGATGCCGACGATCGACAGCAAGCAAAACATCCGGTCGGTCTACGGCCCAATCGGACCGGTGCTCGTTTTCGGCCCGAACAACTTTCCATTTGCTTTCAATAGCGCCGCGGGCGGCGATTTTGTGGCGGCGGTTGCGGCGGGCGATCCGGTGATCGCCAAAGCCAACACGTCCCATCCCGGCACCACGCGTTTGCTGGCCGAAGAAGCGTTCGCCGCGGTGCAAGACACCGGCCTGCCGCCGGCGAGCGTGCAGTTGATCTATCGCACCAGCCATGAGGACGGCGAGCGATTGGTTGCGGACGAGCGCGTTGGAGCGACGGGCTACACCGGCAGCCGCTCGGCGGGGCTGAAGCTCAAGAAGGCCGCTGACGAAGCGGGCAAGCCGATCTACCTGGAACTGTCGAGCGTAAACCCGGTCGTGATCCTTCCGGGAGCGATCGCCGAGCGTGGCAACGATCTGGTCAGCCAGTTCACCGCCAGCTGCCTCATGGGGACGGGGCAGTTCTGCACCAATCCGGGGCTGGTGGTGCTCATCGGTGGCGATTCGACCGAGGCGTTTGTCGATCGGCTGAAGCTGGCCTTTCAGGAAGCGCCGGTCGGGACGCTGCTGAGCAAGAATGTGGCTGACGCTTTGACGCGAGGCATCTCCGAATTGACCTGGGCAGGAGCTCAGGTGATCGTCGGAGGCAGTGGCGGCGGCGGACGCGGCTACAGCCACGCCAACACGCTGCTGCGAGCCAGCGGCAAGCAGTTTATCGAGAACCCGCGGGCGCTGCAGACCGAGGCGTTTGGCAACGCGTCGCTGATTGTCGTGGCCGAGAACGTGGAAGAAGCGGCCCAGGTGCTCGAACATCTCGAGGGGAACCTGACCGGGTGCATCTACAGCGACACGGGGGGGAGCGACGAGGCGCTCTATCAGCGACTCGAACCGATCCTGCGCCGCAAGGTCGGCCGGCTGCTCAACGACAAGATGCCGACGGGCGTCGCGGTCAGCCCGGCGATGAACCACGGCGGGCCGTTCCCGGCGACGGGGCATCCCGGTTTCACGGCGGTGGGCATCCCAGCGGCCATTCATCGCTTCGCGATGCTGCAGAGCTACGACGGCGTTCGCCCCCATCGGCTGCCAACGATTTTGCAGGACAAGAACCCGACTGGCAAAACCTGGCGTCTGATCGACGGCCAGTGGTCGCAGGGGGATGTGGGAGCGGTGGTGTAGGAGACGGTGTCAGGCGTCGAGCCCATCAGAAGGGCAGAATTCGGACTCGACTCCGCTCCGGTTCAATAACGACAAGCGCGCCGGCTAGGAGCTCCGATTCATGCCGTTTGATGGCGGCGACAATCGGTTCGGAGTCTGGCCCTGGCAACACGTCGTCCGCCCGAACTTGCACGACGCTTGGGCCATTCTCGTGCGTCAGGGCCAGGATAGCGCCGAAGTCGAGGTCGAGCGTGAAAACGGCGTGTTTATTGTCCGCCGCCCACTTCATGATCTCGACATCTAGCGCTTGTGGATTTCCAACCGTCGACCAGTGAACGGCAGTAATTCCGGCCTCATTGAGCAATTGAACCCAGCCCGGCGAGAGGTTCATGTCCACGACGATTTGGAGGGTCATGGCGCGGCGAGTGGCACCTCGCGCTCCTCCAATCGCCACGCGGCGTAGGCCAGGGCCTCGTCGATATCCGCAGACTCAAGGTAGGGATAGGCCGTGAGAATTTCCTCGCGACTTCTACCGGCGGCAAGCAGGCCGACAATCGTACTCACCGTGACGCGCAGGCCACGAATGCAGGCTTTGCCGCCCATCTGGTTGGGATTGAGAGTGATTCGGGATAGCTTTTTCATGGTCGCACCATCCCGATTATACCTCAGTGGACTGACCGAGGCACATCAAGCCAACCGCAGGTGGCTTTCGACGCGGCGGAGGGCGTCTTCCACGCTGCAGCTGCCGTGGGCCAGCGGGAATTGCTTGCCTTCGGCCAGCCATTGCTCGACCTTGTCGTTGGCCGAGAGCACCGTGGTGTGGCTGCGGCGGCCGAAGTAGCGACCGATCTCCGAGAGAGCGGAGCGGGTGTACTTGCGGGCGAGGAAC
>JAEZAS010000005.1 GCA_023430365.1 Planctomycetota bacterium | reverse complement strand
AAAACAAAAAAAAAAAAGAAAAAAACAAAAGGGTGAAGCCAAAACTCGAGTACCCAAGTTCCAAGAATTTGAGGACTCCGTTGACGGAATATTCGTTGATTTTGATGATCTGGAATTTTGGACTTCGTAAGTAAATGAGAACGAAAGGGAAGAGAAAAAGGAGAGAGAGAGAGAGAGAGAGAGAGAAGAAAAAAGAAAAAAGAAACCAAAAAAGAAAAAGATAGAGAAAGGAGGAGAGAGGGAGGGAGGGAGAGAGAGAGATGTTTGGTTAGTTCACGGCCTTAGGTCCAGAGGACCCATTGACTCTAGGCACAGTAGCCTGTGCTCGGTTTTTAGTATGTATGCTGGATATATCCTGGTTTGGGGGAGAGGGGGCTGGACTATTTGCACTAGCTGAACCTGGTGGTGGCACTGAGCTGGGTGTTGTGTTGTGTGGAGTTGTGTGGTGGGGGTTAGTAGGTTGGGGGGTTTCCCCATGGGATATATGTGGGCCTGTCTGGCCCTGGTAGACTATTCGAAGTCTTGCCTTCCACATCCTGTATACTGCCTCTGATATCTTCCACTCCACCTCAGGGGTAGAGCAGTTCACCTTATTTTCGCTCCTCAGCAGCCAATCAAAGAGTTGCTGGCTTACATCAAACCCTGCAACTTGTAAACATCTGTCTCTCTCCTCCTCCAACCCTCTACACACCAGTAGGAAGTGCTGGAGGTCCTCCTCACCTCCACACATCCTACACTCCCCACTCCCTTTTCCTTGTTTTGCCAAGAAGGCCGCCACCGGTAGGGTCTGAGATTTAATTTTAAATCTAAAGGCTGCTAGCTTTGCTGGGAGAAAGTAGAGGTAGGGCTCCCTAACTGGTGCATGCTTCGCCTGCATGTACGGCCTAAGTGACTTCTTTTTCTCTCCTTCCTCTCTCCACTCCTCTCCATCCCTCTCTCTCACTCTCTCCTCTCCTCTCACTGTCCAGCTCACTCTCTCATCTCCCTCCTCTTCTCCAACTAGTTCTTTTTTCATTTCCCTTGCCTGTGCTGCCATTCCTGTGCTGCGGGGATTGTCCCACCCTGCTGTCCAGACCTTGGCGTACAGACTCTCTGGCTTTTCCTTTACTCTCTCTTCCGCTCTTCTGACCAGCTGCACCTTGTTCTTAAGGATACTATTCTTAACTGACAACCACCCCAGTTCCCCCCTTACCGCCACTTGGGCTGTGTTGCGGTTGCAACCTAGGACCACTGTGCCTGCTTGGTGCATGACTGACTCAAGCTCCTTTCTATCCTTATGTTCTATTCCCTCCAGCCCAAACTCCAGGGTCCCCCTTACCACTAGTCTTACTAGTTCGCTTCTTAGTGCGATTGGTAGCCTCCTGTCTCCTAGGATCCGCCGGAGCTTGGTTATTCTTTTCTTAGCCTTTTCTATTCCCCTTTTTATTGCCCCACCCCACCCCCCCATCCCCTGGATTGGAACCCCTAGATAGATAAACTCCTTGACTACTTCCATTGGTTCTCCCCTGTACTTGATTGGCCCATTTAGTTTTGCCTTCCCCGCCAATACCGCCTTACACTTCTTTAGGTTTACCTGCAGTCGCCATAATTGGCAGTACTTGTCCAGAACCTCTAACGCTGCTTGTAGCTCGCGTTGGGTGTTAGCCATAATTACTAGGTCATCTGCAAAGAGGAGAAGAGCCACCCGAAGCCCCGCCCCCACCCTATACCCTGGACATACCTTCTTTATCTCTGCTATCAGATCATCAATGAAGATGATAAACAGGGTCGGGGATAGGACGCACCCCTGCTTTAGTCCTGCGATGATGTTGAAGAGCTTTGTCTTCCACCCTCCCACCCCTACCCTTGTAGGGCTCTCCTGGTAGAGCTCCATTAAGACTCGCAGGGCCTTAGGATCAACCCCCTTATTTATTAATTTCCACCAGAGGCCTTCCCTCCAGACATAATCATATGCTTTGCGGAAATCAATAAATGCAAGGAAGAGGGGTTCCTTAAGCCTGTTTGCCTTACTGACAGCCTCTGCCAGGATAACTCTTTGTTCCTCACACCCTCTCTTCGCTCTAAACCCTGCCTGCTCCTCTCCTAACCACTCCTCACACCACCCCTGCACCCTTCCAAGGATGACTCGCCCATACAGTTTTCCAACAGCACTGGTGACTGTAATACCCCTGTAGTTGTTGGGGTCTCTAGCATCACCATCTTTGTAGATTGGGCAGATGAGACCCTTCTTTATCTGCTTTGGGGTCTTCTCTTCCTTCCAGCACTGTTGGAAAACCTCTCTCAGCCCCTCCGCCACCACCACTCCCCCCGCCTTAACCAGTTCATTGGGGATGCCCGAGCTTCCTGCTGCTCTTCCATTCTTGGAAAGCTTGATTGCCTTTTCTACCTCTTCTAGAGTGATAGGGCTATCCCCTTCCCCTTCTTCTTCTCCCTTCTTGTTCTTCTCACACCACTCTTTTACCTCTCTCTCTACTCTCTCTCTATGTTCTTCATTAAACTTCTCCCCCTTTGGCCCCTTCCCTAGGTCTTCAAAGTAGGTTCCCCAGGCATCCAATGCCTCTTCTGCCGTGTGCACTGGCTCGCCTTCACTATTGTTGATGTCCATTCCCGCTGCCTTCTCTCTCGGATGCCACCCAATCTGCTTGAGTAGTGTCCACATCCTCTTCCCTCCCACCGTCTGCGCCTCTACGATCTCCAGCCCCACTCTTGTGCTGAACCTGGTTCGCTTGGCCTGCACCAACCTTCTCACTTCTCTTCTTCTCTCTACGTACTCCCCCCACTCCTCTCTCCCTCCTCCTGCCTCAACCACTTTGTGGAAGGCCACTCTTCTTCTCTCAACTGCCTCTGCTACCTCCTGGTCCCACCACCCTACCCTCCCCTTCCCTCCACACCCCTTCTCTCCCACTGCTTTCTTTGCACTCTCTCTTATTCTTCTCTTCCACTCTGTCCACCTCTCTTCCACTCCTCCCTCTATCTTTCCCCTCTCAATTCCCTCTGCGAACTCCCTCTGCACCTCATCCCTCTCTAACCTCTCTACTTTCCACCTCTTGTGTTGTTTCTGCCTTGGTGGACGGTCTACTCCTATTTTGACCACTACTTCTACTGGGATGTGGTCACTGCCTATCTCCAGATCTCTCCTTACTCTTGCCCTAGCCCCCTCCTCCCATAGCCTCCCACTTGTAAGGATATGGTCTATTGTAGAGTTCCCTCCAGTAGAGTAGAAGGTGGGACCACTAGAGAGGCTATCTCTATCTAGTAGTGACCAGAGTTTTTGTTCCTCTAGTAGGGCTACTACCGCTGACCCATTTGGAGATGTTTCTCCTTTTGCCACCCCCCCTACCCTCTCTCCCCCCTTTCCTATTTTTGCGTTTAGGTCCCCCATTATTAGGATATGCCCCTTCTCCTGTAGTGTTTCCACTTGCTGACCGAGCCTATTGTACGTCTTTTCTACTTCCTCTCTCCTCTCTTCTTCTTGTGGCCCGTACATACTGCAGATATAGAGGGGCTTCCCACTTCTTACCTCTACCTTCACCCATACCCACTCCTGCTCTCTATACTCTTTCACTCGTGTAGCCACAAGGTGGCCCGCTACAAACACTCCCACCCCTCCTTCCCCCCTCTTCCCTTGTTTTGCTCTATTGTTTCCAAAGTAGCTGAACCCTGGTATTGTGAGAATTTCTTCTCCTTTTAGCCACGTTTCCTGGACTGCTATGACTTCCACTCCTAGTGCCCCCGTCTCTATCACTCTTCTCAACTCTGCCACCCTTGCCTTCCCCCCTGCCAGGTTTATTGTTATTGCTCTTACCCTTCTTTCCCTTCCCTTCCCTCTTTCCCTATGTTCAATTGGCTCAATGTCAATATTGGCTAGGGGGCCAAATGCGTTTTGCACTGCCACTCCTTCTGCCTGCTTCCTCTGTTGGTGCCTGGCAATTCTTTTAGGGAGTTGCCACTTCCCCTCTTCCTTCTTCCCCTCTTCCCCTTTTTTTTCTTCCTCTTTCCCTTCTTCCCCTTTGTTCTTTATTTCCTTCCCCCTGTTATTTATTTCCCTTAGGATACGTTGGGAGACTCGGACCTCGTACTCCCTTCCTGCCTTTACTGCGTTTGCCCCTTTCCCTCCCCATACCTCCCTAAGCTTGGCTACTAGCTCGTCCCGCTGCTGCTGGTTTTCTACTTCCACCTCAATTCTTGGGTGGTCCCCCCCTACCCGTCCCACCCTTACCACCTTAGAGAGGTCCACCACCTTACTTAGGTTTGCTCTCCAGACACTTACTGGGACTAGTAGGTCTGCCCAGATAATGAGTGTGTGTTGCTCATTCCTTGGTCTTGGTGGGTTGGACCCTCCTTCCCCTCCCTTTTCCCTTTTCCCTTCTTCTTTTTTCTTTTCTATTATTACTACCCTATTCCATTTGAGGAAGTTGATGGCTGTGGATGTAGCTACCTGGACATGCTTCTTACGGTGCTTGTCCTCTCTGCCCTGCAGGTACGTGTCCCAGCTGCAGGCACACTCTGCTGCTACTTCCTCACCCACCACTTCCTCCCCACTTCCCATTAGTTTCCCTGCCACCGCTGCTCCCACCCCGTGCGCTGCCTTGACTAGTGTCTTTCCTGGTGCTCTGGTCTTCCCTCTCTCACTCTCTTCTCCTCCCTCCTCTCCTCTCCTCTCTTTTTCCTTTCCTTTCTTCTCTTTCCCTTTTACTCTCTCCTTTCCTCCCTCCTCTCTTCTTCTCTTTCTTTCACTCTCCACTCCCTCTTCCTCTCTGCTCTCCTCTCTTCCCCTCTTTCTCGCTCCAGGCTGTGGGATTGGATACTGTGGTGAACTGCTCTCCCCCTTCTTGCGCTTGGTGGGCCTGTCCACATCCACTATATCCACATCCACATCCACTGGAGCCAGTCGTTTTTGCCCCCTTCCCCCCTGGCTGCTCAGGGGAACTGGGGCCACCAGTAGCATAGGGCCCCCAACAGGACCCTGGTTGCCAGTCCCTGGGACCATACGCATATATTTTCTTATGTCCATATTTCATTATTTTTCTACT
>JAEZAS010000499.1 GCA_023430365.1 Planctomycetota bacterium | reverse complement strand
AAGAACCGTCGCCGGAGTTGGCCGCAGAGTTTGCTGAGAATTGTCAATTGCTCCTCAACAAGCTCGATGACGAAAGCCTCCGCCGGGTCGCCGGTTTGCGGCTCGAAGGATACACAACCGAAGAAATCGCAAAGCAGCTTTCGTGCGCACCACGTACTGTCCAAAGGAAGCTGGAATTGATTCGCCGCAAATGGACGGCAGAGCAGTAAGCAAGATCCGTAACAATGCACTATCAAGTAGGCAGGCGGCATGACCGGCGTGCATCAGAATCTTTCCATCGAAGTGCTCGAGCAGATTGATTCGGCTGCCGATGCTTTCGAGGCCCAGCTAAAGGCGGGCCAGGAACCGGCCATTGAAACTTACCTCGAGTCATTCTCCGTCGTCGACCGGCCAGCCGCTCTGCGCGAGTTGCTCGTTATGGAACTGGAGTACAAGCGAGTTCGAGGCCAGGAGGTGCCTCTTGCCGCTTATCTCAAACGCTTTGCAGACTTCCTTCCGGTTGTGGAGGACCTGCTCTCCAAGCTTAACACTACTTCCAGTACCGGCTCGCAACCGGATGAGACCATCCAACTGCAAGGATCCGGCATCACCGCCGCAGACCAGGAGCCGAGCGACACTATTGCGGGGCGCGAGCCCGTAACCTCTCCCGACCAACGCCGGGCACGGAACCCAGCCCAGAGCGATGCAACACTTGAATTGCATAGCGAAGAGCGGGGAGAGAAAACCGCATCGACAATACTAAGGCGGTTGGGCGATTACGACATCTTGGAAGAAATCGCTCGCGGAGGCATGGGCGTTGTCTATAAGGCTCGCCAGCGGAAGCTGAACCGGATTGTCGCCATCAAGATGATTTTAGCCGGCAGCTTCGCATCCAAAGAGGAAGTAAAGCGGTTCCAGAGCGAGGCCGAAGCCGCGGCTCGACTCGATCACGTCGGGATAGTGCCGATCTATCAGGTAGACGAATTCGAGAACTGCCACTATTTCTCGATGGCCTTCGTCGATGGAAAGAGCCTGCATGAGCAGATCGCAAAAGGCCCCCTGCCCCAACGGCAGGCTGCGACCCTGGTGCGGGAGGTCGCCGAAGCGGTGCAATACGCACACGAGCGTGGCATCGTTCATCGTGATCTTAAGCCCCGTAACATTCTGATCGCATCGGACGGGCGCCCAAAAATCACCGATTTCGGCCTGGCCAAATGCTTGGAAGAGGGTGGCGAAGGGGGGCTCACGGTCAGCGGGCAAGTGCTCGGTACGCCCGGTTTTATGCCGCCCGAACAAGCTGCCGGAGATCTCGATGCTGTCGGCCCGAGATCGGATATCTACTCACTGGGCGCCGTACTCTATGCCACGTTGACGGGCCGGCCGCCATTTCAAGCCGACAGCCTCGTAGAGACCCTGCGGCAAGTTCAGGAAGTGCCGCCTGTTCCACCGCGACTGTTGAACGCGGCACTCGACCGCGACTTGGAGACCATTTGCCTGAAGTGTCTCGAAAAGGACCCGGCTCACCGCTACGGGACTTCGGCAGAAGTTGCTGCGGAACTAGCGCGATTCCTCGCGGGCGAACCGATTCAAGCCCGGCGGATTAATGTGGCCACTCGCGCTTTGCGCTGGGTTCGAAGGAAGCCGGCCATTGCGGCCCTGCTGCTGTCCCTGCTGATCCTGGCCGTTGTGGTTCTGGGAGGCGGGCAAACTCTATGGCGTCAGCTGGAACTTCGCCGAGTCGCTGAGCTCGAGCGACAGTTTGATCAATCGCTCGAGAAGGTTGCCCTCACTGAAGATTATCTCGCCTCAATGCAGCAACTGATTGCAGAATTCAAGGCCGACGCCTCTGCGAGCGCCGCTGCGCAGCAGCGGCTATATCAGGCTTTTGCACAAAAGATTCGTGGCGAGATCCGCCGCCCTAAGCTCGACGAGCCACTGCTCCAATCGATAAATGCCGCGATCGCGCTCATGGGATCCCACGACGAAACACTGGCTCGCGATCTCGCAGAGGAATTGCGTTCGCGGCAGCGCAACTGGCAATCGGTATTTGAATTGACTTCGCCATTTTCAAACTCCGCCGACCTTCTACCTGCGGAAAACTACCATATCGATCCTCAGAAGCGGCAGATCGTTCTACGTCCTTCGCCGGGTACCGAGCGTGCGACTACCACGCAGACCGCAGAGGGTTTGGTGCAATTTGAGGCTAAGTTTGATACTAGCTGGCAGGACTTGACCGGCTTGGGATTGACTCTCAAAGGAAGTGGCAAGCGCGGGTATGAGTTCCGCCTCCAGGCAATCTCTCAGCACCAGTTTACGGATGAAGGCGAAACGGCTGAGTCTGCTGCAGGCTCCAAGAAGGTCACTTTTAAAGACTTGCGGGCTGATAACGGTTACTATGCTCTCGTGATCTCCCGCAACGGCCAGCCCCTGCTGCGTGAACGACTGCATCAAGCTTCTATCCCTGACGGACCGTTGCGGCTGCAAGCTTCGTGCGAACAGGGGGAACTCCGCTTTCAAATCAACGACCGGCCCAGCGTTTTGTTTCGGGATCCTTTTCCAATCCCGTCCCAGCCTCCAGGCGCGTTCGGCATTCAATCTTCCGGAGATGTCGGACTTGTCAGTCTTCGTGCTTGGCGCAAGCCTCGCGCCGAAGCAGTCAGCCCACTGGAACGCGGAGACGAATTGTACGACCAAGGCGACTATGCCGAGGCATTGGCGCAGTACGAACAGCAGGAACTGTCTACCGAGGACTCAGAGTTCGCTCTGGAGTCCAAGTTCAAGCAAGGTTTATGTCTCCAGCACATGGGGCGCGTTGATGATGCGCTGGCCACTTACGATGTGGTTGTGAGCACTTCTGGAGATCGCTGGCCGGCGTTGGCGGCAGCACATCGCTGGCTGTTGCTGCTGCAAGCTAAGCGGAACCACGAAGCGAATGCGGCGTTCGATGTCCTCACGGAACGGTTCCGCTTCGATCAAATAGTCTCCCTGATTCCGCAGGAGCTGCGCGAGGAAATCCGGGCGTCGTACGGCAGTGAGCTCGATTCGATCGGCGCCTTCATGCGGTACAACCCGCAGTTGATCCCTAATTTGCAGCGATTGGCGGCCGTGGATCGGTATCTCAGCATTGACGGCAATGGGGACGAACTCACGCAGATGGACGTAGCACGCGGGTATCAAATGATTGGAGACCTGCGCACCGCGTTGGGCGTTGCCGAATCGCTTGCCCGTAACAGCAGCCACAGCGACATTCAGCGACATTACCTGCGATTGCTGCGGCTCAATGGAGATCCGCAGCGTGCACTTAACGAGCTCGAACGCATTGAGCAGCAACGTACAACGACGAACCGTCCTATCGAAAAGCTGCTCATTATTGAGCGAGCCCGAATCGGGGCCGCGCTCGAGAATTGGTCGGAGTGCGAGCGGACCATTGAAGACTTCTATCAGCGGCACCGCGAGGATCCTTCACGTGATCACCAGTATCTTACGTATTACTGCCTGATGAAGGGGTTCCTGCTGGAACAACGAGGTGCGCATGGCCCGGCGAAGGCGATTTGGGCCGAAGGTTATAACTCGATGCGGCCCGAGTTGAGCCGTTTCACAACCCCTACTACCGAAGCGATCAACGCGATCATTATGGGGTCGCTTTCAGGCGAGATGACCGAAGACGAAGCACGTCAGTTTTTCGCCGGCGTGTTTAGCCGAGGCGGCGATAACGCGCTAATGCGACAGGCGCAAAACCTGGCGGACCGCCAACTCCTAGGACGGGCAGTGCAGAATATGTGGCGCACCTCCGTCGGACGCCAGTGCGCGGAAAATTTCGCCTTCGAGCGCTACTCAATGCGGGATCGCATCAAAGTGCCAGCAGTGCTGGGAGCTACGGAGTATCTCAATCAAGGCACTACCGGCGGGAACATGGGCGACGATCAGGTGCAAGCCATCTTCGACACTTTGTCGGATGGATACGACCAAATGATGTTCGAGGGCAAGTTCACAATCGCCCAATTGGCTCAACTGATTCTCACTTGGAAAGGAACCGTGAATGCTCTGGGCTGGGGAGGTGTTGCTCCCAGCCTCGAGCCTGAGCTTAGGTCTGGTGTGGCTTATATACTCGCCCATCGCTTTCTGCGGCTAGGCAATAAAGCCGAAGCAGTGAAGTTTCTCGACTCCACTATGGTTGACGCACCGGCCGGCTCCAAACTTGCCCAACTGGCTGATCTTGACCGGCGGCTCATCGACTCCGATCAAGGCCGTCTGATTGTGCATAGCGAGCTGCCCGCCGCGGCGAGGATCATCCTTTTGCACGCCGGCCAGGAGATTGCACAAGTCGACGTCACGCCAGATGCCCATGGCGCCGCAGGACTGAAGGAAATCGACGTCCCAGCGGGGTTGCTTGAAGTTAGGCTCGCTGAAACGAATGACGAGTGGCGCGTCGAACCGCCGCAAATCGAAATGCCGATCGCGGGGCGGCGGAAAATTGCTCTCAAGTGGGTGTGGAAGCCCGAACGAGAGAAAGAGTCGCTACCGGGCCTGATAAGCCACCCATCCAGCTCGGCGATCGGAGCCCGTTGGCAACTGGTCTTCCGAGATAGTACGCAAGGCACTCGAGCCCTTGCCTTCGACAAGTCCGGCCACCAATTCGTGACCGTTTCGCCTGACCGTTTGCTACGCATTTATGATACTAAGTCCTTACGTCTGCTAAGCATCCTTCCCGGCGGACCGTTGGATCCGTCGGATGTTCTTTGGCCTCATCCTGGGCTAATCGTCGCTTGCGGTGGCGACGGGACCGTTCGCGGCTGGAAGACCGAAGAGGGCCGGCCTTGGTTTGTGGCGACCGATCACCGAGCCGAAGTCACGACGCTCGCCCCGCGCGGAATGCAGGGCGACTTCTTATCCACTGCACATACCGAGCACCGGATGACGATGTTTTGGTCGCGAGATGGCTTCATCACTGACACCATTCCGGGCGCTTCAGGCTCGGAAGGCGCCGATGTAAGTCCCGATGGCCAGTGGCTCGCGGCTCGCGTCTGGAACAGTGCTGGTTACTCTGAGGTGGAAGTGACCAATCTCGCATCGCGAGAAAAGCGGGTGATTACCGAACCCCGAACTCATGGTTATCGTCATGTAGCGTTCAGCCCGGACGGCCGTTGGCTCGCTTCCGGCGATAGTACGAGCTGGATTGGGGTATGGCGAACGAGTGATTGGTCCCTTACATCGGCAATTGAAGGCGAAGGGGCTTATCTCGTTGGTATGCGGTGGTCGCCCGACAGCAAACGCCTAATACTCGGAGGGGAGTGGAACGGGGTCTGCGAATATGACGTGTCCGCGGATAGGCCGCAGCTTGTGCACCGTTACCCATTCCGGAATCTCTCGGCGTTTGATGTCCATTTTGAGGCAGAGCACGTGATCGGCGCCTCTGGAGATCGCACACTCGCTTTACAGCCGCTTGGTGACTCCCCATCCGCTAAAATAGGAATGGCGCTCAGCGACTTTGGTTGCTTGGCCGTACAACCGTCAGAACAGGGGCGGATTTGTGTGGCTGGGCCCGCGGATACACTCTACCTGCTTACTGCAGACGGTCGCGTAGAGCAGGTCTCCGAAGCCTTGGGTGCACGGATAGGCCAAGTACGCTGGAACAACTCCGGGACCCGAGTGGCCGCACTGCTCGAAAATGGGACCGTGACCGTTTGCGACGCAGATAGCAAACTTCTGGCGCGTCACGACGTGCAGGCAGAGTTCCGCGTGCAAGGTTTCGATTGGACGGACGACGATGCATTAGTAATTTGCGGTCGTGATCGGAGCGTTAAAAAGATCAATTCCGAAACCGGAGCGAAGATCGCGGAACTGGCAACGTCGAAAAGCGACGTGTCGGTTCTCGCGCGCACTCGCTCGGGCGATATTGTGGCGATCGATCGAGAAGGAGAGTCACAGTTAGTGAGCGACGCTTCCGGAGATCTGCTCCGGCCGAAGTTGGATCGAACGAAGCCGTCGCACTGGATCGATTTTTCGCCCCGAGAAGATGTCACCGCCGTGATCCGCGAGGATCGGCATATGTTTGTGGCTCGGTTCGATGGCGAAATTGAGTTTGCCTTCCCCTACGCCGACGGCGGCTACTCGGTGGTTCGGTGGAGCCCCAATGGCAACTTGCTCGCCGCCGGTACATTCAACGGAGCAATGTCACTGTTCAAACGAAATGGCGAACTGCTGAGTCAATGGAAGTCGCAACCGGGGAAGGTTCAATCGCTTGCTTGGCTGGATAATGATCGCTTTGTGAGTACGCATGTGGGCAGTGCAGTTCGTTTCTGGAACCTGCAGCCACCGCATGCACAGACTACGACTGCGCTGCTGCCAGAGAAGAATTGGGCTCAATTTACTGAAGGCGGCCGTCTGCTCGATGGCACCACCATGGATCCCTGGCTGACTTGTGTGGTGGAGAACTCCAAAGGAGGTCTCGACCTGCTTTCCTATAGTGAGTTCCTCGGCCGCGTGGGTGTTGCTATGCCCACAGCTGCGACGCTGGACGGGCCGTCGTTAAGTGAGCCAGTAGATCCTGTTTCGCCTGAGCCAATGGTGGTCGTACCGGAGGCCGAAGAGGAAGAAGTACCGGCGAAGCGCCTCCCACCGTTTGACGATCAGGCCATTTTGGAAAGCAGCGGCGCGGCCTACGCCTCCTGGCAGCCGGACGCATTCTGGACGCACAACGATGATGACGAGCATGGCCGATTGTTTTTAGTCTCCTTTGACGGCAAGACACGAGCCCGCTTTGACCTTGTCGATACTAAGGCATTCGACTGGGAGGACATATGCGCCTTTGAGCGAGACGGACAGAAGTACCTGCTCCTCGGCGACATCGGAGATAACCTGACTCGCCGTGAAAACCTGGTCCTTCATCTGGTGCGTGAACCCGAGGCAGAGAGTGTCTCTGAAACGCCGCAAGCTTTGGCCGTCGAGAAGAGCATTCGCTTCGTCTACGAAGATGGTTCACATGATTGCGAAGCCCTTGCCGTCGACTCGCAGCGGAACGTGGTAATGCTCATAACCAAGGAAGTGGCCGAAGAATGTTCGCTTTTTGAATTGTCGCTCGATGCGGACACAAACACGGTCTCCACAGCAAAGCGGATTGCTCGTCTCAAAATTCCGTTCGTCACAGCGATGGATATCGCACCCGACCAAAAGCGGCTGAGTATTCTTGGCGGTCAACATGTGTTCGAGTATGAGCGAGCCGATGGCGAGCTATGGGCCGACGGATTACGGCGGATGCCCCGGCGCTATCGCCTGCCGAAGATGGCCCAGGCGGAAGCCTTGGCCTACGTAAATCAGGGACAATCGGTATTGGTGACAAGCGAGGGAAAGAATGAACCCCTCTGGCTGCTCGAGCTATCGAAGCCTAACATCTCGGCGGCGCCGGCAGCCAACTCGCCGCAGCTACAACAGTAGGTTAGTAGCGAAGTAGGCACGCCACGGCGGACATCGTTTAGGGCGTCGCAAACAAGAAGCCTTACGTGCGTCTGCACGATGCTCAATTCACCGGATCAAGCGGTTTCGATCACCACCGACATTTAAGGATTGCGGCGCACCTAGAGTTAGCGACCGCTTCGCCGGAATGCTAAACGTCTACCCTGCTTCGGTGCGACACGCCGAAGTCTCTCACTCCGGTCGATGTGACCGAGGTGTCTAACGGGCAGCCGCGAAAGGTAGCGGATCGTACCCGTAATCGCCAGATCCGCTTACTTGATTCGGCAGAACTCTGGCTGCTTTTGCATCTCACTGCTGCGTGTAAGGATGCGGCTAAACTAGCTCGTGAATACGGCTAGATCTGGGCTGAACTCCCTCGCATTGTCTCATCTGACTTAGTAAAGAACTGCATTACGGGCCGCCACTGAGCATAGATGTCTATGCGGCGCGGAGCCGAGGGCTTCGCGTCCCAAGGCGGCGTAGTCGGCAGCATTCTAGAGGAAAGTTTTTCGCAATTCATGCGACGATTCGCTACGATGTCAATTGGCGATCAGAATGTGCTTTGGCGCAGTGGGCAATCAAAGAGACCTCGATCATGATCCCTTCAGACGCATTCCATGCCCGGCAGATGTCATTAGAAGCGGCTTTCTTTGGTAAAGTCGATGCCGAACTTTTGAAGAATCTGAGAGGTGAGTTAGCGGCGCTTGAGGAAGCGCATAAGATGGCTCATGTCTCGGGGATTCTGGACGAGCAGGTGCTGCGGGATCTAGTGCGAGCCGGTGTCACAGCTGAATCAATGTTGGCCATGCGATTTGTGCCGATGGTGCACGTTGCCTGGTCCGATCGCAAAATGTCGCCGGCCGAGCGAGCCGCAGTGCTCAAAGCTGCACAGGCCGAGGATGTCGCGCCAAACTCGCCCGCTTATCGAGTGCTGCAGACTTGGCTCGAGCGTGCGCCGGACCCAGCGATCTTTGCTGCCTGGAAAGATTACATTCGAGAACTAGCCCGCGTTATGCCGCCGGAATCTCTCACCAGCCTTCGGGAACGAACGGAATCACTTTGCTACAAAGTTGCCCGGGCGGCGGGGGGCGTTCTAGGAATCGGCAGCATCTCCCAAGCCGAAAAGGCCGCAATCGACGAATGCGTAGGAACGTGGTCCGGCGCCAAGTCTCCCTAAACGACGGCGCACGCGCACTGCAGGGGCGAGGCAAGCAATTGGCAATCGAGGCTTCCCGTGCAACCGCCGCCGATTCTTCCCGGCAACAGTGCACCGCTAGGCGTCACTCTTTCCGATGGCGGCGCCAATTTCAGCATTTACTCGCGCCACGCATCTGCGGTGGAACTACTTCTGTTTGACCGGGAAGAGGATCACGAGCCTACGTCCACCTTTCAGCTGAATCCCGACGCCAATCGCACCTACCACTACTGGCACGCGTTTGTCCCGGGAATTCGAAGCGGACAGCTCTACGCCTACCGAATCGCAGGCGAGGCCGGTTCACCAAGCGGGACATATTTCGATCCCTCCAAGTGCCTCTTGGATCCCTACGGCCGCAGCGTGTTAGTGCCCAGTGGCTACAGCCGGCCGAGTGCGTGCGGCGCCGGAAAGCCGGATGCGCCGCCGATGAAGAATGTGGTGGTGGATTTGACCCAGTACGACTGGGAGGGTGACCAGCCACTGCGGCGGCCTTCGGCGCAGACCATCGTTTACGAAATGCACGTCCGCGGTTTCACGATGCACCCCAACTCGGGCGTATGCGACACACGTCGGGGGACTTATGCAGGGTTGATTGAGAAGATTCCCTATTTACGCAACTTGGGGATCACCGCGGTGGAACTGCTGCCCGTCTTTCACTTCGATGCCCAGGACGCCCCGGCCGGCAAAACAAACTACTGGGGCTATGCACCCCTCTCGTTCTTCGCCCCCCACCCGGCGTACAGTTCCAGGCTCGATCCAATCGGCGTCATCGACGAGTTTCGCGACATGGTGAAAGCGCTTCACAGCGCCGGCATCGAAGTGATTTTGGATGTAGTTTACAACCACACGAGTGAAGGAGATGAACGCGGACCGACGCTTGGATTCAAAGGCGTCGATGCTGCTACCTACTACATGCTCAGTGGCGGACACTTTTGCAACTACTCAGGCTGCGGAAACACCCTGAATGCCAATCATCCAGTGGTTCGCCGGTTGATCCTCGACAGCCTCAAGTACTGGGTACAGGAGATGCACGTCGACGGGTTCCGCTTTGATCTTGCGTCGATTCTCACGCGAGATTCGTCAGGCCACCCACAGGCCAATCCCGCGCTCATTTGGGACATCGAATCGGATCCTGTCTTGGCTGGGACCAAGCTGATTGCCGAAGCCTGGGACGCTGCGGGACTTTATCAGGTTGGCCAGTTCGTCGGTGACGCTTGGAAGGAATGGAATGGCCGATTCCGAGACGACGTGCGCGACTTTATGCGCGGCGAACCTGGGTCCGTCCGAAAAATTGCCGATCGAATGGTTGGGAGCCCGCAAGTCTACGGTCATAAGAACCGCGAGGCTGAGCAGAGCGTGAATTTCGTGACGTGCCACGACGGTTTTTCGTTGAACGATCTGGTGTCGTACAACCACAAACACAACGAAGCCAACGGCGAGGAGAATCGAGACGGCGGAGACGACAATCGGAGCTGGAATTGTGGTTTTGAAGGCCCCACCGATAATCCGGAAGTCGAACAGTTGCGAAACCGGCAGGTGAAAAACTTCCTGACCGTCAATTTGCTTTCCCTTGGCCTGCCAATGCTCCTCATGGGAGACGAAGTTCGGAAAACGCAACTCGGCAATAACAATGGTTACTGCCAGGACAACGAGCTCAGCTGGTTTGATTGGTCGCTGCTTGAGAAGCATGCCGACGTGCTGCGATTCGTCCGCTTACTGTGCCACCGACGAGCAACTCGCGATTCGGAACATGAACGCAAGCGTGTCAGTATTAGCGAGATGCTCCGGAGAGCGAACGAGACTTGGCACGGCGTTCGGCTACACGAACCCGATTGGAGCGACGGCTCAAAATCCCTGGCGCTGAATGGGTATCAGCCCCGAGAAGGCTTGCACTTTCATTTGATGCTGAATGCGCATCACGAGCCGCTCGAATTTGAGCTGCCCGCCTTGGCGGATAGCGCCTGGCGACGCTGGCTCGACACGGCTATTGCCAGCCCCGAAGATATCTGCCCCTGGGACGCCTCGCCAGAGCATCGTGATCTCTCTTACAGGGTGCAGGAACATTCGGTCGTGATGCTGATCGCCTTTGACAAACGGCCGACGTAGTGCGATGGAAACGGGTCCGATGCTGAAAGCTGGGTCCGATACCGACCAGCTCGAATGGTTTCTTAACGGCTTCGCGGCCCGCGATATTGCTGATCCGCTGCTGTCCATTGACCAGTGCTCTGGCGTTGAGGAAGCCAGGCGGGTGGTCGACAAGTCAGGTTCTGCGGTGCTTGGTATCCGCAGTAGCGGACTGGTTCAACACTGGATAAGGACCGATGGCCTCTCGTCGTCCGGGACGTCATTAACTCCGCGTGAATTCACACCGGGAAATGTCGTACAGCCCCACGCATCGCTTAACCAAGTCGTGTTGGCGCTGCGCAGCGAAGACTTCATTTTCGTGCACGCGGTCCAACTAACCGCGAGGTACTAGACGCTCCTTAAGCGACGCTGGTAGGCTCCTCAGCACGGTTTCGACCGCTTCCTCAGGTGTGTCAGCAATGCGTCCAAAGCCGACCTCGCTGGCTTCAAAAACGCCTTGCTTGACCATGTAGAGCAGATAGTCTTTCATCCCGGTCCAGAACTCACGTCCAAGGAGGACCAACGGGAACGGCCCAATCTTCCC
>JAEZAS010000339.1 GCA_023430365.1 Planctomycetota bacterium | reverse complement strand
CATTAGTGCCTCGTCATTCGCCATTTGACCGATCCTCTGCCCGTTGCCAGCTAGCTCGATTTGCCCAATAATTTGGGGTTTCCCCTACCCCCGGCCCGCCCGCGCCGTTGGAGCCTCCATGGACGACAAAATCGCCCGTCAAGCCATCACGTTTGACGATGTTCTGCTCGAGCCCCGCTATAGCGATGTCGTCCCCGCCGAAGTGACCGTCTCCACGATGCTCACCAAGCGGATTCCGCTGAACATCCCCATGCTCAGCTCCCCGATGGACACGGTGACCGAGCATCAGATGGCGATCGCCCTTGCCAAAGAGGGGGGCATCGGCGTGATCCATAAGAACATGCCGATCGACTTGCAGACCGACGAGGTCCACAAGGTTAAGCGCTCCGCCAACGGCATCATCCAGGACCCCGTCACCCTGCGGCCCACCGATCCGGTCAGCAAAGCCCAGGAGTTGATGAAGCAGAAGCACGTCTCCGGCTTCCCGATCACGACCGAAGATGGCCGGCTGGTCGGCATCCTGACCCGCCGCGACCTCCGCTTTCTCGAGACCAGCCAGCAGCCCATTCGCGAGGTGATGACCGCCGAAGGTCTCGTCACGGCGACGGGAAATGTATCGCTTGAGGAAGCTGAGAAGATTTTGACGGCAAAAAAAGTCGAGAAACTGCTCCTGGTTGACGATTCATATTCCCTAACCGGAATGATCACTATCCGCGACATCGACATGATGAAGCGGTTCCCGAACGCCTGCAAAGACCGTTTGGGACGCTTGCGGGTCGGCGCCGCGGTCGGCGTGCACGATTTCGATCGAGCGCAAAGCCTGATTGATGCAGGAGTTGACGTTCTGATCGTGGACAGTGCTCACGGGCACAGCGCCAACGTGATCGAGACGGTGAAGGAGATCAAACGACGTTGGGACATCGACGTTGTGGCGGGAAACGTGGCAACCCGCGAAGGTTGTAGAGACCTGATTGCCGCCGGGGCCGACGCCGTGAAGGTCGGCATCGGACCGGGTTCGATTTGCACAACCCGGGTGATCAGCGGTGTGGGCGTGCCGCAGATCACAGCGATTTACGAGGCCGCCCAGATTGCCCGGGCTTCCGGAACCCCCGTCATTGCCGACGGCGGCGTCCGTTACTCGGGAGACATGACCAAGGCAATCGCCGCCGGCGCACACTGCGTGATGATCGGTGGATTGTTTGCCGGCCTGGCCGAAAGTCCGGGCAAGACCATCCTGTACCAGGGACGCACGTTCAAGGCGTACCGCGGCATGGGTTCGCTGGGCGCGATGGTCAAAGGATCGAGCGAACGATACCGGCAGTCCGGAGCCAATGGGGGGACCGGAAAGCTGGTGCCAGAAGGAGTCGAAGGTCGGGTCCCGTTCAAGGGTCCGCTCAGCGACTTCGTGTATCAACTTGTCGGCGGCCTTCGCGCCGGCATGGGATATTGCGGAACACGTACGATCGAGGAATTGCGGACGGAAACGCGATTCATCCAAGTGTCGGCGGCGGCCGTCAGAGAAAGCCATCCCCATGACATTGCCATCACGCAGGAAGCACCCAACTACAGCCCGGAGCATCTGGGGGACAACGACTAAGTTGTCCGGTTTTCGCCAGCTGTTGCGAGCCGCCCTCGGCGGTTCGCTGGCTCTGGCGGGACTCTCTCTGGGCACGCTGCCCGTCCTCGCCCAGGCGCCGCGACCGATTGTCGTCGACGCCGAGGCCCGTCCGATCGAAGTCGCCTCCTCGAGCGACACCACCCGGGCGATGACCGCCGCCCCGCTCCGCTGGCGGAGCAAAGGCCTGGACAGCCAACCTGGCGGCCAGGTGGCGCAGACCGCCGCCGTGGAGGAAGTGACCGACGGCGAAGTCGCCCCCGTCACCCTCTCGCTCAATAGCCCCTCGCAAGCCGCCACCAACGGCGCTTCGCCACGGGCCATCCAGGTCTCCGGCCAAATGCGAGCCGTCGCCCAGACCACCGGTAGCGGCAATCCCTTCCACGATCCCTTCGGGGACCAAGGCGGACAGGCGCCCCAGGAAGATCGCTTCGCCCAGGGACGCGGCCTGCTGGACAATTCCGTCGGTCCCGACCGACCCGCGCCGCCGACCTTCGACCGCTCCGACATCGAAGGCCCTCCGGGAAACCGGGCGCCTTTCGATCCGTCGTACGCTCCGCGCATTCCGGACCCGGGCACCGAGACGGCTCCTAACGAACAGTACCAGCGTGCGGGCGATCGTCCCTGCCGCCGCGTGTACAACGAACGCGATTGCTGCGACGTCGACGCCACCTGCCGTGCGTTCGTCCAAAGCCTGATGGCTGACACGATCGCCAACGTCTCGCTCGACATCACGCCGCGCTACATGCCCGACATCAACCCGGACGAGGAGATGCAAACCCGCATCGACCGCCTGCGACTGGCCGAGCCGCGGGAGTGGCGTGATCTGTCGGGTCGCGTGCGTGCCACGGGTCGCCTGGGCACGCTGCTCAACGGCCGGGTGGTCGTCGTGAACGATGAAGGGGCCGAAGTCGCCCAGATTCCGATGGAACAACTAGGTGAAGACGAACGCTGCTTCATCGCCGGCTGGTGGCGAATCCCCGCCGAATGTGCCCTGAACGATCCGCGCGGCGTACAGCGCAACTGGATGCCGTCGGTCTTCGCCTACCAGGCTTCGGCCCTGTGCCACAAGCCGCTGTACTTCGAAGAAGTGCAACTGGAACGTTACGGCCACACGACGGGCTCGCTCACGCAGCCCTTCGTCAGCGGTGCTCACTTCTTCGCGAGCCTCGCCACCCTGCCCTACCAGATGGCGATCAGCCCGCCGATGGAATGCGAGTACGCACTGGGCTACTACCGACCGGGTAGCTGTGCCCCCTGGCACATCCCGCCGATCCCCTTCAGCGTCCGGGGAGCGATGGCCCAAACGGGCTTCGTGGTGGGCGGCGTGTACCTGCTGCCATAGCAGAAGCCAAAGTAGTCGGCACATTCC
>JAEZAS010000213.1 GCA_023430365.1 Planctomycetota bacterium | reverse complement strand
TCGAGCAGCACGCCGCAGTGGACCGTCATGTAGTCGACACCCTGCTTCGCCTGGTGCTCGACCATGTCGAGGAAGTGCTGCGGACGCATGTCCTCGATGTTGCCGCCGAGCTCTTCGAGCATCTGGTAGATCGGCACCGTGCCGATCGGCACTGGCGAGGCGGCGATGATCGCGGCCCGAATGTTGTCGATGTCCTTGCCCGTCGAGAGGTCCATCACCGTGTCGGCGCCGTAGTGGACCGAGACGTGCAGTTTTTCGAGCTCATCCTCGACGTTGCTGGTCACCGCGCTGTTGCCGATGTTGGCGTTGATCTTGCACTTGGCGGCGATGCCGATGCACATCGGCTCCAGCCGGCCGGCGAGGTGCACCTTGTTGGCGGGAATGACCATCCGTCCGGCGGCGACTTCGTCGCGGATCAGCTCCGGCGCGAGGTCCTCGCGCTGCGCGACAAACTGCATTTCCGGCGTAATCTGGCCAGCGCGGGCGGCCTCGAGCTGCGTCGTCATCTTCAAACACCCTTCACTAGTGGTCCGGCCGCGTGGGATGCACGCCCCCTCGCGGTCAGGCAAATTGGACCCGTCATTATCAACGACTTCGCCGGCATTGACGAGGGTAGGAGGCCCCGAGCCGGCCGGATGGCGGATTTAGACGAATTTCTCCAGCTGCGGGTTTCCCGTAGCCGACTTATCGAACACAATGTGCACGCGTTTGGCCGAGCTTTCCCAGGTCGCAAAACCGCACCGACGCCGCGACCGACACGTTCTACTCTGAGGAATTGAGCTATGACGATGCCCGGAACCGGAATGAACCCCGCCGTGGAAGGTGAGATCTCGAGCAAGGCGACCACCTCGCTGATCACGGGCATTTTGAGCCTCTTCTGCTGCCAGCTGCTCGGCATCTGGGCGATCATCTCGGCCAACCAGGCGCAGGCCCTGATCAATCAAACGGGCGTCGGCCAGCAGCACGCTTCGAAGGCGCAGATTGGCAAGATCCTGGGAATTATCGGCCTCGTGCTGATGGTGCTGGGCATCATTCTCCAGGTGCTCTCGATCGCCTTGGGCGTCGGCGCCTCGGCGATTCAGTCGTAGCCAGCACTCGGGCGGCGGAGCAAACCGTTGTCGAATCCGTACCAGCCGCCAGACGCGTCGTCTTATTCCCCGCCGGGCATTCCGCCTCAGCCCGGCGGCCGCATGGCCATCACGTCGCTCAGCTGCGGCGTGCTGGGAATCTTGTTCTCGTTCTGCTGCCTGTTCGTCAGCCTGCCCCTCTCGGTGGCGGCGATCATCACCGGCATTCAGGGGCTCTACTCCGAATCGCGTCGCATGGCCCTGGCGGGCCTAATCTGCGGCGTCATCGGCCTGCTGCTGACCATCGCCGCCCTGATTCTGGGCATCGTGCTCAACTGGGACGAGCTGACGAGGTAGATCAGAGCGTCTTCAGGTACTCCAGCAGTGCCTCGCGCTCGGTTTCGGACAGCGCCGCGGGAAACTCGTGCCCGGCGGCGCTTTTGCCGAAGGCCGAGGTGTCGAAGTAGGTGCGACGCTCCCAATCGGGGATCAGCCGGCGGGGCAATTCGCTGAGTTCTTCGATCTCCAGGCCCAGCCGCTGGTCGTCGTAGCCCTCGATCGAGGTCCGCCGCCAGACTTTCGGCCGCTGCTCCGGGTGCAGCAGGTGCCAGAGCGTCGGAACCGAGCCATTGTGCAGGTAAGGAGCGCTTGCCCAGATGCCGTCGAGCGGCGGCGCGACGTAGCCATCCGGATTGCTGATGTTCTTCTTGGCCCCGTACTCGGCGAACCAGCTCTTGCCGTACAAGTCGCGCTGCTCGGCCGACAGTGCCTTGAACCGTACTGGGTCGGTGCCCAATTCATCAAGCGACACGCATCGCTCGGGATAGCTCGTCTGGTCGCCATACGTTCCGTGGCATTCCGCGCAGGCACGGTTGAAGACCACTCGGCCCTTCTCAGCCAGCTGGTCATCGATCGCTCCCGGATACTTGGGCGCCTCAATTGAGCTGATATAGGCGTAGATGTCGCGAAAGTCGTCTTCCCACGCACGGAATTTCTCCGGCCCATTCTGCTTCACCATCGTGAACTGCATCAGGCCGCGGTGCCCCTTGCCGGCGAAGCCGTCGATGTAGAGCTGCTCCTTCCGCTTGAAGTGCCACCACGCCGGCGCGTCCATATCGTGATGGGTCATTTTGGGGACGGGAGGCGTCGGCAGCAGGTTCAGATCCGCGTCGCGAAACGCCATCAGGGCCACGCCGAACATCACGGCGTTGGTAGTGCCATTTGTCGTTCCCAGCGGGACGACCAGGCTGCCGACGTCCATGCGCGTCAGCTTCGTGCCCCGATCGAGCTTCAGCGAGCGCGTTTCATCGGTCAGCGTCTGCAGCGCATAAAGGCTGTTCGGCAACCCCGGAACAACCTGGCCCCTCACCTGCCCGCCGTGGCAGGCAAAGCAGTTCATCGTCCAGTTCCCCTGGGCGTCGACGACATACTGCAGCGGCTTCGTCGGATCGTCCGGCCGCGGCGTCAGACCGTAGCGCTCAAACGCCATCTTGCGCCGCTCGGCGGGAGACGCTTTCTCCGCCTGGCTGCGGAGCGGCTCGGGCCACTTCAGCCAGACATCGTCGAACGTCTTCTGATCGAAGTCCGGCGACAAATATGGCTTATCGACGAGATAGCGATAGCCGCGCTCAACCGCAGCGGCGTCGTAGGAGGGTTCGGCCGCCACCGCGATCGACGCCAGCGACAGACAGAAGCCCAGACAGATCAAACGAGCGAGCATGCAAGCACCCGGCAATACGCGGACAGAAGGCGATGGAGCACCTAACCGCAGTATACGCCCCCAGGCAACGGAACGCTCACCGTAGGGGCAAGCTTCCAGCTTGCCCGTCCCAGGTAAATGACGACGGACGAAACCCGAATGACCAAGGCACGAAGACCGTGGGTCATTCGGTCATTTCTGCGTTCTTTGTTTCCGCAGTCAAGCTGGAAGCTTAACCTACGCCGCCGGCTTGTGTCCCTTTTTCGGGATGAAGCCGATCAGGAAGCAGATCGCCATTAGCGACCAGAAGGCGATAAATTCCGGCCGACGGACCGCGTGGAAGTTGAGCAGGTGCGGCACATTCTGCGGGTCGTGCTCGTCAAATTCCGCTTCATGTCCCGGCTCAGGCTCGTGGTGCGTGTGGGCGCCGTCCAGGCCGAGCGGCCAGTTTTCCTTCAGCCAATGCTCGTAGTTTTCCACCCAACCGCGGCGGCGGTTCTCGAAAGCGGCAAACGGCTTTTTCCACTCGGCAGGCGAGTCGGGCGAACTCGCTTGATCGGCAACTTCGTCGCCCGGTTCGGGCGTGATGCTGTCGGGAGCGGTCGCCACCGGCCGTTCATGCAGCGGATGGCCGAAGCTCCAGTCGGAATTGAGGCCCCAGTCGAGTAGCAGCTTGCTGCCGATGACGATCACCAGCAGGTAGGCCGAGATTTCAAATCGCGGAAACTTTTCGAGCAGCCTGATGAAGATCGCCGCGGCGAAACGCATCAGGATCACACCGAGAATGCCACCGGTGATGACCACCCACAGCTTCGGATGCAAGGCGTTCGCAGGAGTGCCCGCCGGAGGACTGCCGACCAGCGCGATGGCGGCCAGAATGCTATCCACGGCGAAGGCGATGTCGGTCAGTTCGATCACGAACACGGTCGGCCAGAACGCCGCAAAGCCGAGTCGCTTTCGCTTCTCAGGGTCCATATAGAACGGAACACGCTCGCGGATCTCAAGCTCTTCCTGCGACTCGGTCAGCTCGCCACCCTTCTCGTCGGTGAGAATCGGATGGCCGTGCTCGTCGAGCTTGATGTGCTCCTCACCCTCTTCCTTCGATTCGAAGAAGAGGTGCTTCACGGCGATATAGACCAGATAGGCCCCGCCCAGGAACTTCACAAACGTCCAGCGCAGCAGCAGGCTGGCCGTGGCGATGGCGATGAACCGGAACACGAAGGCGCCGATCAGACCATAGGAGAGCGCCTTGCCCCGCTCCTGAGGCGGCAGCCGCTTGGCAAGCAGGCCCAGCACGAGGGCGTTGTCGATCGACAGCACGCCTTCGAGCACGATGAGCAGTCCGACGACAGCGAGATCTTGCAGTTCGATCCGCTGGCCCATGAATTCGATGAGGCCAAGGAAGTAAGGTTCGAGCGTCATGGAGGGAGAGACGTCCGGGCTATGGGGAGGGAAGCCAGCAGTTTAACAAAAGGAAAGCAAACTGGGACCGAGGACCACAGAGACCACTCGGAGCCGGCCGCTTCCGCGGATCGCCTGACGAGTGGTAATTAGCCGGAGGCAAACCTGCCTCCGGGCCTGAGCGGCGAGTCATCGCCAACCGCGGGGCGGCGAAGGAACACCCTCCGGCCGCTTCCCCTTGCGCTGGCTGAACTTGCTGCGAGGCAAGGCGCTTACGGGTCGTAGCCCAAGTTGGGAGCGAGCCAGCGTTCGACCTGCGCCAGCGGCATGCCCTTGCGGCGAGCGTAGTCCTCGACCTGCTCGCGCGTCACGCGGTCGACCGCAAAATAGCGGGCCCCCGGATGCGCGAAATACAGCCCGCTGACGCTCGCCGCCGGCAGCATGGCGAACGATTCGGTCAGCGTAATGCCGGCGTTTTTCTCCGCCTGCAGCAGGTTGAACAGCGTTCGCTTCTCGGTGTGGTCGGGCTGCGAGGGATAACCGGCCGCAGGGCGGATGCCCCGATACTTCTCGGCGATCAGCTCGTCGTTCGAGAGCGATTCGTCCTTGCCATAGCCCCAATCGCGCCGGGCCTGCTGATGCAGCAGTTCGGCGAACGCTTCGGCCAGGCGGTCGGCGAGCGCCTTGACCATGATCGAGTTATAGTCGTCGTGGTCCTTGTCGAACTTGGCGCACAACTCGGGGGCTCCGATCCCCGCGGTTACCGCGAAGGCGCCCAGGTAGTCCTGCCGGCCGCTGTCGAGCGGAGCAATGTAGTCGGCCAGTGCCTTGAAGTCCTTCTGCCCTTGCCGCTCCCACTGCTGGCGGAGCGTGTGAAACTTCGTCAGCCGCTTGCTGCGAGATTCGTCCGCGAACAGGACAATGTCGTCCCCCTCGCTGGCCGCCGGCCAGAAGCCGTAGACCGCCCGTGCGGTGAGCAGTTTTTCGTCGATGATCTTCTGCAGCAGGTTCTTCGCGTCCTTGAACAGCTCGCGGGCGTGCGGGCCGACATTCGGATCGTCAAAGATCTTGGGATACTTGCCCTTCAGCTCCCAAGTCATGAACAGCGGCGACCAGTCGATGTACTCGGCGATCTTGGCGAGCGGATAATCGTCGAGCACCTTCAGGCCGGTGAACGCCGGCTTGTCGATCTGCACCGTGCTCCAATCGGTCTGGAACTTGCGCGCCTTGGCTTCCTCGTACGGCGCCAGCTTTACGTTGCGGACCGCATACGACTCGGTCAACTGCCGCTGCAGTTCCTTGTTTTCCTTCACGAGCTGATCGCGGAGCGTGTCGCTCATCAGTCGATCGACGACCCCCACGCAGCGAGAAGCGTCGAGCACGTGCAGGGTCGGGTTGCTGTACTGCGGCGCAATGCGGACCGCCGTGTGCTTGGCGCTCGTTGTCGCTCCGCCGATGAGCAGCGGCATGGTCAGGCCGCGCCGCTGCATCTCCTTGGCGACGTGCACCATCTCGTCGAGGCTCGGCGTGATCAGGCCCGACAGGCCGACCATGTCGCACTTCTTTTCGATGGCCGTGTCGAGAATCTTTTCGGCGGGAACCATCACGCCCAGGTCGATCACCTCGTAGTTGTTGCACCCGAGCACCACGCCGACGATGTTCTTGCCGATGTCGTGCACGTCTCCCTTCACGGTCGCCATCAGGATGCGTCCGCGCG
>JAEZAS010000115.1 GCA_023430365.1 Planctomycetota bacterium | reverse complement strand
ATCGAGCGCAGTCCCGTGTGCGCCGTCGCGGACAAAGGGCCATACCGCGGTCGTAGCTGCCCGCTCGTGCACGAAGTGTTTGCCACGATGCTCGATGTGTACCTGCTGCTCGAAGAACTGCCCGAGGACATGGCCTCGCATTCGACCGCCGACGGCAAGCCGGCCACCAAAGCACACGCTCGCGTCCGTCTCGGGCGGATGTTCGCCGCGGACAGCGATGAGTTTCATCATCGCGACGCCATTGAGCTGGCCAAGGCGCTCGCCAACGCTCAGTCCGCCAGACTGGCTGTGGCTGTGCAGATGGTGAAAGACCGGCTGTTGAAGCCGCCGAGCACCGTGATCCTGTCCGGACATGGCGAGTTTCTGGCCCGCGATGTTCTGGCGACGCTCGGCATGCAGGACGCAAAAATTGTGTCGCTCAGCCGGGAAGTTGGGAGCCTGATTTCGCGTTGTGCCCCGGCGCACGCGGTGGCCGTCTTGGCCCGCGAGGCGACGTCGCGATGACGGGCGAGAAGCGGGCGAGGCCTGGGCTTCGCGTGGTCAAGGTCGGCGGAAGTTTGTTCGATCTGCCCGATCTGGGGCAGCGGCTAAAGACGTGGCTTGCGGAGCAGCCGAGCGCCGTGAACGTGCTCTTGGCCGGCGGCGGGGAACTTGCCGACGTGATTCGCCGAGCGGACGAGCGGCATCACCTCGGCGATTCGGCGTCGCATTGGCTGTGTATCGAGACGCTGGGTGTATCGGCTGAGTGGCTGGCGGCTCTGCTTGGAGTCGCACTGGTCCGGAGTCTGGAGGCTCTTTCAGATTCGGGTCAAACCGGAACCACGCTGACCGTCGTTTTCGACCCGCGCGGCTTTTTACGTTTGCAAGAACCGTCGCTTGCTGGCGAACGGTTGCCTGAGTCGTGGCAAGTCACCAGCGACTCGATTGCGGCCCGCCTGGCGACGGCCCTCGCAGCCGATGAGTTGGTGCTGCTGAAATCGGGGGCCGCACCGGCCTACGAGCGCTTGGAAGATCTGGCCGAGAGGGGTTTCGTCGACCGGTTCTTCCCGCAGGCGGCAGGAATGGTTCCGCGGGTGCGGTTTGAGAATTTTCGCGGCTGAGGCTGAGTAAACCGGCCAATAAAAACAGCCCGGCTGTTTGGAACGGCCGGGCTGTTAGTTTTATTGTCCCGTTGCAGGTCCGGAACGCCACGGAGGGCGTTCCCTACAGCGAATCTGGCGAGACGCTCGTTAGTTCCACCAGAGCGATTCGGCGTCGGACTTCTTGGCCGCTTCGCGGGTCTTGGCGACTTCCGGCTTTTCCTCGCTCTTGGAGGCGACTTCCCACGAGGTGATTGCGACGCCGCCCGAGGCGGTGATGATGTACTCGCGGCCGCGCTTCATGGCGCTGCACTGGGTGTCGACCGTCTTGGGGGCGGTCCACTTGGTCAGCTTCAGCTTGCCGCTTTCCTCGAGCAGGTTCGGCAGTTCGAGATTGGCCTTGGCGAGCATCTGCTCGCGGCTGATCAGGGCGGCCGCCACGCAGAGGTCCATCAGGTTGCGGAGTTCGCCGAACACCGGTTCCTTGACCGAAAGTTCGTCGTACTTCTCGGTCATCGTGTCGGCCCATTTCTGAGCGACCGGATTGACCTTACCGGTGCCTTGGACGTTGCCGTCGTCGGTGACCAGTTCGTCCTCGGTCATCACCTTCACGCCGGGGCCGCGGATTTCCCACGCCAAGCCATCGGGGCTCTTGGCGCACGGCTCGTAATTGCAGGCCATCCACCAGCGAGGCATCATGTTCGTCAGCTTCGAGTTGTTCGACTTCATCATGTCGAGGAAGCTCGGCAGGCCCTGCACCGGCGAAGCTTCCAGCTTCATGGCGATCCGCTTCATCTTGTAGTCCGAAGCGACGAGCATGCGGGCGAAGCGCGAATCGTCCGGCACGCCGGTGATCGAAATCTGCTGCGGGCCGAGAGCCTTTTCGATGCCATTGAGCACCGAATTGTTGAACGTCGTTTGCCGGGCCATGTAGGCTTCAAAGCGCTGGCGGCCTTCGGGGGTCGGATCGATCGAGACCGTGATGCCACCCTGGCGAGCGTTTTCGGTCGTACGCAGCGCGAGCATCAGGTCCTCGACGCGAAGCACCGGCCGGCCAGTCGTGATGCCGACCACGTTGGCCTTGTCGTCGACCTTCCAGCCTTCGCCAGGACCGGCGAGGACGATGTCGTTCTGTTCGGGATAGACGAAGATGTACTGGATCCGCTGGATGCCAGCCATGTACTTGATTTCGTCCGGCAGGTGATAGGCGATATCGTCCTGCTTCAGGTTGGCGATCGCTTGCTCGATCGCGCGGAGCGAGATCTTGCGCAGCTCGACCGGCTTGTTGAGCTCGGGCGAGATCTTGGCGAGTTCGCGGGCATACTGCTCGCGAGTGAGCTTCACGGCAGTGGCGTCGGGCTGGCCCAACACGCCATCCACCGAGATGGATACACCACCGACGGCGCCGACACGACCAATGCCCGTGTGTCCGGCCCAGGCGACGCTGTAAGTCGCCAACACACCCACGATTGCAGCCACGGACAAGCGCTTCAGCCACGAAGACTTGGGCTGACCAGCGTGCTTCCCCATCGACATAAACGAACTCCTCGAAAAACGCCACGCGGGAATGTGCGTTCTTTCGGCCTCTTGCTGTTCCGTACTGGCCGACGCACCCACAGCCCGAGAACCGGGCCCCTCGCCGCGGCAGATCCAAGCCCCTGCGGACGATGGCTTAAGGATAATTCTGGGAAGATGGGAATGCAACAAAAACCTGACGGAGGCGGCATTTCCGGCATGATCGACATAACCGATTGTGGATGCTTCCAGGCCGCCGTCGCACGGTCCCGGGCGGCATCGAATTTGGTAAATTGGCGGTTTCCGCCTTCTGATCCCAAATCTCTCCCAAGGATACTCCCGTGAAGAAAGCCACGATCCAGACGAACAAGGGCACGATCAAGCTCGACCTGTACGACGACAAGGCGCCGAAGACGGTCGAGAACTTCGAAACCCTCGCCAAGAAGGGCTTTTACGACGGCTTGAAGTTCCACCGGGTAATTCCGGACTTCATGATCCAGACCGGCTGTCCTCAGGGGACCGGCACGGGCGGTCCGGGATACAAGTTCAAGGACGAGTTCCACAAGGACCTGAAGCACGACGGCCCGGGTGTGCTTTCGATGGCCAACGCCGGCCCCAACACGAACGGCTCGCAGTTTTTCATCACCCACGTCGCCACACCCTGGCTCGACGGCAAGCACTCGGTCTTCGGCCGGGTCACCGAAGGTCAGGACGTCGTCGATGCGATCAAGCAGGGTGACGTGATGGAGAAGGTCACCGTCGAAGACGCGCCGGCGAAGTAGGACCAAAATCGAGCGGTCGTGTACTCCGCAGTTCAGGCCGTTAGCCTGACTGCGCACTCTCCGTCCCAGGCTCCAGCC
>JAEZAS010000517.1 GCA_023430365.1 Planctomycetota bacterium | reverse complement strand
GCCCTGCTGATGGCTGGCAAAGGGGCGGAGGCCCAAGACAGCTTCAAGCCGGGCGGCGCTGCGGGAGGGAGTTTCGATAAGGGCTTTAGCGGCCAGTCGAAAGGGAGCTTCCGCGGCGGGCTGGGCGGCGATTCGTTCGGCGACCCGGGACCGCGGTACAACGGCGGCGGCGGGCAAGTGACGACGTTTGCGCGCGGCGAGGAGGGGAGTCGGCCGCCAGGCGGCGTCACGACGTACGCGCTCGGTGAGGAAGGAAGCTATCGCCCGCCGTATCGACGCTACTACTATCGCCGACCGCGCTATACGACCTACGCGCTGGGCGAAGAGGGTGGTCGCTGGTAGGGCGAGGCGGCGCGGGGTGGCTGGCTAACTGTCTAAGTCGGAGGGGCGAAGAGGCAAAGGGGCAGAGGCGATGAGGCAAGCGGATGGCGGGCGGCTGTTGAGCTGCTCCCTTGGCCCCTTCGCCTCTTAGCCCCTTCGCCCCTCCTCGAGCTACCGTCGTTCTGAATGGGCGCCTTGTTGAGCGAGGTGTTTCAGGCGACGTTCTACACCCTTGACGTCCGCGATGCGGAGGAAACCAAGTTCTTCCGCATGTCGGTCGCCTTCGGAATCTCGCCAGGCCCGGCGGGCGAGGATCACATCCCCCGAGCCGTCCTGCTTCTCCTTGCGATAGGTGTCCTTCAGGTCTTCGGGAGGGTAACTGCGAATGGTCGTCTTGGACCATCCCCCGTCGAAGGTGATGGCTCGTCGATTCGTGATCACATACACCGTTTTTCCGGCGCGAAGATAGGCCCAAAGCGGAGCGGATAGCATTCCTAGTCCGATCAGGATGAACGGCACTCCGAACAGCGGAAACAGATCGACTCCCCGATTAAAGTCTGGAACCTTGAAGCCGGCCGCGCCGGCAGTCCAGAACAGCGCGAAGGCCGTCCAAGGTATTGCGAACAGGAAGGCAGCGGTGGCAACCGGAGTGAAGAAGACCCGCCGAGGCATTTCGATCCATTCAACGCGCTCGTCGCTTTCGAGTTCACGTTCCACGATGTCTTGGAGCGGTCGTGGAATGGATGGGTCAATCATGAGAATGCCGTCGAACTGCTGTTTCCGTCCATTGCGAAGGTCGCTGCTAGGCATAGCTTAACCGAATTGCGACTACAGCATGTATTGCTTGAACGACGGAGAACTCAACGCTCGTCTGCGTTTGAGCAGAAGCCGTGAGAAGAGAGGGGCGGAGCGTTTCTCGCAAAGGCGCTAGGCGTGCCGAGCCCTTCGCCCCTTTGCCCCTTTGCCCCTCACTCAGAACTCAAGGCTCTTCACCGTGTCGCCGCCGCTGAGTTGGGCGCCGCTCAGGCAGCGGCGGGCGGCTTCGATGAGCTCTTGCGGCGGGAAGTTTTTGGGGGGCAGGGTGAGTGTCGCGACGCCGATGCTCAGCGTCATTTCGCAAGCCAGCCCGCCGGTCGGTTGCCACGCCTTCACGGCGGCAAGCAATTGTCGCGAGGCGTCGAGCGCGTCTCGACGCGGGCAATCTTGCCAGACGAGTGCAAACTGGGCGTCGCCAACCGCCAGGGCGGACCCACGCTCCTGAGTCCAGCTGCACAGGCCGATTTCGAGTTGCTTCAAGAGGGACATTGCCTGCTTGGGACCATGTAGCAGAACCACCTGGTCCCAGTGGTCGACTTGCACGAGAGCGAGGCTCGTGGCACAGCGTGTGACGCGAGCATGCGAGATCGCCGCCACGACGCGGCCGAGCAATCCCGGTTCGCTCTGCAACGCGGGCGAAGTGGGCGAAACTCCCGGCAGCGGATCGGTGCGTCGGCCTGGCGCGGGTGGAGCGTCGCTACGGAAGCCAAGCGGGGCGTGGGTGTTTGGTCCGTGCGTGGAAGTCAGGGGATTGCTGCCGGAATTGCGGCTGGGTCGCTGCGACGTGATCGCCGCTTGCAGTTCATCGCGGAGAGTCTGAGCTTCGTGCAGCACTCGATGTTCGGCGGCTGCCGCGGCAAGTTCCATCGCTCCTTCGAGCGAGACCTCGGCGAGACGTTCGTGGGCCTGCCGCAGCAGGTCGACGTAGGGAGGCATGTCGGGCAGATCGATCGACAGCGCTGCGGCGAGTTGCTTGACTTGCTCCTGCAACGTGACGGCGAGCTGGTCGAGTTGTTCGTAGCCGAGCGATCCATACTGCCGGGCGGCGTCGAGCAGACGCTCGAGGCTTTCGGGACCGGGGCGCTCGATCGCGAGCGTCACGAGCTCGGCCAGGTGCAGAAGCTGCGGCAACGCTCGCTGCTGGATCGGGAGGGCGAGGATCTGGTTGCTGTCGTGCGACGAGGCGACTGCCGCCGCCAGCGACGCCGGCAAACGCCAGTGTTCGAGCAGCCGGCTGCTGAGCACGGCATGATCGAAGCCGAGCGTTTCCAGTTCCATCGCGAGGACGTCCCCCTGCTGGGCTTCGACGTGGGCCAGGAAACGGAGATAGGGTTCGCCAAGATCCTGGATCAGCACCAGCTGACCGACGTCTTGCAACAGCCCGGCGAGAAAGGCTTCGTCGCCCGGCACGCCGCCGATTCGTTCGGCCAGCAGGCGGCTGGCGACCGCTTTGATCACGGTGTGTTGCCAGTATTTTTTCAGGGTGCTCCCTTCGACCCCGTCCAGCAATCCCTTGGGCAGGCTGAAGCCGAGCACCAGCATCTTGAGCGGGTTGATGCCGAGCAGGGCGAGCGCCTGGTTGAGATCGACGACTTGTCGGCTGAGGCCGAACAGGGAGCTGTTGACGACGCGCAGCAAGCGGATCGTCAGCGCCGGGTCCTTCTCGATGCACGCCTTCAGCGCCGGAGTGTCGACGGTCGATTGATTCGTGAGGTCGATCACCTCGAGCGCCACGGCCGGCAACGAGTAGAGCTTGCGCGATCGCTCGACGAACTGCTGCAGGACGGAGATGGAGGCGGTGTCGGTCATCGTCGGCAGGGAGGGAATGGAGAAACCGGCGGCCGCGCACCACAGACATGGTGCGAGGTACAAAGAGCAAGCAGTACGCGACTCGCCGGCAAGCAAACGTAGCTCACCGCCGGCAAGCTGCACCGAAACGCAACGTCTCTAACGCCGCAATCCGTCCAACAAAAAAAGGCAGCCACCCCGTAAAGGGATGGCTGCCCGTATGCAATCTGATATCTGTCCCCTGAGCTCTGCGTTCTGGAGCTCTCACAGGCTCAAGGGTTCATGTACGTCTTCAGCTTGTTCCCGCTGTCTTCCCAGGTGGCGTTGGCTTGCAAGCCCAGGAAGGTGATGCCCACCAGGGCGACGCCGACGATTAACGCCAGGATCACTGCATATTCGACGGCCGTGGGACCGTCTTCGTCGAGTAAGAATTTCAGCCACCGGCGGGACATGACGCGCTCCTTTATGGTTCTCGCTGACGGCCTTGGGGCCATCGAGCGACTGCGGAAAGTAGGGCCTGGCCTGGCGCTCGCAAAGTGTGGGGCGAGCGTCATCGCCGAAGCGGAGCGGAGGAGACACGGTTCCGCCACAGTTCCAAGCGGTTAGACGAAACCTAGCTCGCGTTGCGGGGGTGGGCAAACGCAGCCTGTGCTGGAACTCGCCGCCGGGAAGCTTTTGCCGGCTTTAGCGAAGTGGAGCGAGCGGAAACATCGACGAGGGGAGCCGGGCCTCGGAATGACCCTGCCGCATCGGCACGTTCGGATCGTTTGGCGCCTTCGGCATAACCGGCGCACGAGGCCTGGCGGGAGTCGGTTCGCCCGGCTGCAGCTCGGCGCCGAACGCTTCGTCTTCGAATGGTACGCCATAGGCGGGGCCACCGCGGAGCGGCCGGGAGTAAGCGCGGTGCTGATCCGCGAAGGGAGAGGCATGCTCCTCACGGCCGGCATATTCATGGCCGTCCGCATACGCCGCATGACCGTGTCGCTTCCAGCCGCCGACTTTCTCGGTCGGGCAACCTTCCTGGGCGTGGTAGCCGTCGCTGTACCAGATGCCGAGCTTGCGCGTGATGCTGTTGTGCCAGCCGCCCGCCATGGCGATCGAGCTGACCGACATCAGCGTCAGGCAAACGGTCCCACGCAGCAGCAGTCGCACTTCCATCGTCGATTCCCCTTTCGACCTGGGCCAGCAGCGGCCTATCTGGTCTATCGAAGGAGAAGACAGTGCTGCGTGAACTTTGCGGGCGTTCGCGGCAAGGCCGTTACGACGCTCCACGTCGCCTAGGAGGGCTGCTCATCCCAGTAGCTGAATTCGCCAGAATTCAGAGGTCCTGTG
>JAEZAS010000454.1 GCA_023430365.1 Planctomycetota bacterium | reverse complement strand
ACCGCCAACAGCGCAATCGACACGGCCGCCAGGCTCAAATACTCCGCCGGCCGAACCCTGCGACGCAGCGTCACGTTCAGCAACACGAGCGCCGCCCCGATCAACACAACCCCCAGCGCCGTGTTCGGGGCCATCCGATTCGGAATCTCGTATGCCTCCAGCGCCTCGGGAAACAGCATCCGATCGGGACCGAAGTCGATCTCCAGGCCGTACGCCACGATCCGAATGCACCCGATCGCACACACCACAGCTCCGCACACCATTCCAATGCGTCGACGTTTCGGCAAAAGTCGTTCGGGAAGCAGCAACCAGAGCGAGCCCCCCGCCAGCAAGAAGGCGAGCGCCGTCCCCCCCGGATTCATCGCCACCAACTTGGCGCCAACTCCCTTCAGCGTCGGCGAGTCCACCACCCAGCCGAGCAGCGCCACCACGGCCAGACACATAACGACGAGACTCGCCAGCCGGGCAAGCGCTCGGAAGCGACTGAGCAGCACAGGATCGAGAAGTTTCGCCGAAAGCGGCTGTGCCTCGCCCCCATCGGCCAAAGATGAGAAGGCGACCATCGGTCCATCCTTTCCACCATCTTCATCTTCTCGCTCCGGCCGATCAATAACTTTTATTCATTCGTCGCAACAACGCTTGTGCCGCGTGCGAAAGCCAGTTCAGAGCGTTTCCGTCTCCGGCCGACGCGTGACGCTCGACACGCGTCGCCGTTCGAACCGCTGCCTGACTCAACTCACCGCTTGTGCTTTTTCCATCCAGGACTCATCGTCGTCTCTTGCCGAACAACCTTCGTCGCGCCCGCTTCCACGACCTCGCGCATCGCGATCATTTGCAGCTTCGAACGTTCCGCACTCCGGGCATCCTCGCGCAATTGCTCCTGATGCTCCAGTTCCTTCTCTTCCTCCGTCTTCGGCGCTCGATCGACCGGCCAGCCTTTGCGATGATTGAGCAGCCACGCCGCCGCTCGCCAATTCTTCCGGCTTTCGCTGATGATCGTCAGCAGCGGATTCACCGACGCCTGCTCCTCGGCGATCCGCAGGGAAACCGCAAAGTCCGGATCGCGAGCCGCCGCCTTCACCAGCGTCGTGGGATCGATCCCCACGTAGGCCGACGCCTGCCGTCGCGACATCCCGACCGAGAGCAACATCTCGATCCTTTCTCTGAGCTCGGGCGAAAACACCGTCGGCCGTCCGCCTCGCTTCATCGGCCCAATGTCCGCCCCCGCCGTCGCGGCGCCAGGCGTCTCACTCGCTGCCTCAGCGGACGCCTCACCCAGCGTTTTACACACTGCTTCGTCTCGCTCCGCCAACAGCCCCGACCGAATGACTTCATCCGAAACCCGCCGCTGCAACTCATTCATGGTCTCACCTCTTGAATTCACCACTGCATGACAACGACACCTATTACCTGTTTCAGGACACCCGCCGCCGTTGCTCCTCCGCCCGCCGCAGAGCCTCGGCCAGGTCCGCGTCTCGCCTGGCCGCCGCGTTGATCGTGGTATGGGCGATGCCAAGCGTCGCGGCAGCCCGTCTTCGCGAGTAACCGAGCGACAGCAGCAGGCACAGTCTTTCCCGCAGTCCGCCCACGATCCTGATCTTGGGCCCGCGCTTCTTCGCGGGCGGCTTCGGCCGGGCGGCGCTCAGCCGTCGCTCCTTCGGCGGCGCCTGGCGCCCGGTCCAGAGCCGCAGGCCCCGCAGTTCGTCGGATTCCGCACCGGCGAGCTGCCTGTTCAAAATTTCCAGGGGTTTTTCACCACCGGAGCCCACCCCAGGGGACCCGAACTCGGTGAAAAACCCCTCGAAATTTTGAACAGCCACTCCAGCACCGGCATTTCCAGCCGACTCGCCGACCCCCAACCGATCACCGCTCGCGATCCCATTCATAGCAAGATCTCGCACAACAGCAAATATACTACACACTAACACACTAGCGATATATTTTAAGATTGTCAACACTTTACCATCAAACGCGTTTTTAAGGCGATAAATCCCCGGCAGACGACGTTCCAAGAGCCAAGATAGTCGCCACCAGAAGCTGGAACCTCCCCGCGATTTCGTTCAAGCAAACGAGGCCGCAACATGCAGTCGGGCAACGACTTCTTCTGCCTCTGTGCATGCCGACGCCCTACATGGGCTGAAAAAAGAAGGGCAGGATGGTGCCTGCCCGTGGCGAGAGACCTGCATGTGGAAGCCGGATGGCACGTTCCAGATCGGCTGGATGCCCATCGGCGAGTATTCCGCAGCGATCGAAATCGAAAAGCCGATCAAACCGGGCGTCAAAACGCCTCCCCCCACCCGCCGCCCACTCCCCGACGGCTTCGAGATCGTCGAAGGCAAAACGGACTACGAAATCGATCTCGGCGGGGACTTTAAGCCCTAGGAAACGGCGAGTCGCCGTGGTGAAAGTGGCCGTAGAGCTGTCAGTTCTCAGTCTTCAGTTTCAGTACTCAATACGGACCTCCCCGTACGGGGTACTCGGTACGGAGTACCCTCCACGTTCAAGCGGCACGCCCCTACGGTGCAGGAGCATACTCGTGCGATGTCGCAACACTCGAGCTTGTTACGCCATCGCGTTCCTCATTCCCCTATTGTCCTGCAATCGCGGCAAGATCGACTCCGTCCGGGCGACGGGCCGCTTCTAGTCGCTAAGGATTGATCTTCCCACTGCCAACGCCACTTTCCGGAAGGGACTTCGGGCCCTTCGCCGCTTCCGCCGGAACTTCGATGTCCTGCACCGTTTTGCCGCCGCTGATCTCCGCCTTCTTTTCGTAACCTGCGAACAAGCGCGTCGTCGTCACATCGGGGCCGGCGTTGGGGGGCGGATTTGGGTCATAGCCTTCCACCTTCAGCACGACAGCGCCTGGGGTGGCCGGGCGCCCACCTTCGGCCGCCGTGTCATAGACTCCATTCTTGATATTCGCATAGCCCGCGGCGCCCTGATTTCCGGCCCCCGAATCGGGCACGATGTACACCTTTCCTTCCGGGACCGGTTGCCCTTTGAAGGTTACGTTTCCGGATACGTGCGACCCTTTTTCGCCGCAACCGACCCATACTGCCAGCAGCGGCAAGCAGACGAGCAAACCACAATCGCGCAATCGTCCACGCATGAGCATAAGACTCCCAATGCAGCGAAACTCAAGTAAGGAGGGAAAGACGCCAGCGCCGCGGAGACGGGAACACGAAGGAACCGCCATTCGCCAAGGCGCCGGCATGCTGGGCGAATAGAAACGTTCTGGAACAAAGGGGAGCACGACTGACCGCCACGGCAGTCACGCCCTCTGCAGAATACAACAGCCAGCCAATTTGGGAGCTACGGCACCTGGGCGTTCTCGCCCCCGTTCAAGCTGGCCAACACGAGATAGAGCGCCAGGTCAATCGTTTCGGGAATGAACTTCACCGAAGCGTCGCCGAGCGCGAAGTGACAACCGGCAGGGTGATTGCTTCCAAAACTGATTTTGTTGAAGTTCGTGCTGCCGTTGTAAAACGTCGAGTTAATCGGATATACGACGGTCTTGCATGCGCCGCTGCCGCCGCTATTGCCACGAATCCAGGTACGATAGTCGTTGGACTGCCCCGGCGGCAGGTGCATCGAACGCTCGGCCAACATCAGCGTGTTGGAAGTGCCGTCGACGACATCCGCGATCCGCACGAGGCGATTCGTGCTCGCGCTTCCAGAGGTTTCGCGGTAATGGCTCAAGATGCCGTGCGCCGACCAGGTTTGATTGCTCGTCGCATCGCCGACGGTGTAGGGAATCGTGATCCCGTTGAATACATGGTTCGTCGGGTTGGCGTCGCCGGCGGGCCCCATTACCCCATAGTAGTGCGTCGTAACTGCCTTCGTCAGATTCGTATTGCCGTCGTAGTGTTTTTTCGGATCGGGTCCCGACGGGCAATACAAGGTTGGAACGATCGTTTCGCCCACGGTTGCGTTGATGGGATCGCTGTACGTCAAATCGAAACGGTATTTGTCATACAAGTTCTGCTGTTCAATGAACGGCAGGATGCGGACGATCCAACTCGTCCCCCGCAGAGTCGTCGTGCTATTGGTCGGATTCGGCTTCGGATAAACGTCGTGTTCGGCGCCGGCAGGAAAATTTCCCATCGTGTCGTGGTGATTGTGCAAACCAATGGCAAGCTGCCGCATCTTGTTGCCGCAACTCGAGCGGCGGGCTGCCTCGCGAGCCGCTTGCACCGCTGGCAGCAGCAGTGCGACCAGAACCCCAATGATGGCGATCACCACCAGGAGTTCCACGAGTGTGAATGCCTGACGTTTTCTCGCTAAGTAGGCCATAAGAGAGACCCCTCGAAAAAATGAAGAGATGAGATCGGCCCGTTCGCGTGTCCCGAGCAAGTAGAGAAGAGAGAACTCGGACGAACGGCCGTCAAGCTAACCAAAACCAATAACAATGGCAATCATTTTTTCGCGCTATTGCATTTAAATATTGGTCCGTAGCTCCCCGGCCCCAACCAGTGGTCGCGCGCTGCTCGCGGCGAATTGCCGGGAAGTCCAGAGGCGTTATAGACAAGCACTGGCCGCCCCAAGCCGGACCGAGGCCTAGGCGACTCTGGGTGGCAAGACATCAACCGCCCCCAAGCCGTCCTCGATTCGGCCGGGTGGAACGCTCCCCGCGTCTGCCGTTTACCGGGAACCCGTTCGCAGGCCGACCACCCCACTGGCGAGGAGCGAACTGCGAAATGAACTCGGGAAGAGGATCAAGGCGTAAGCGGCGAGTCGGATCGTTTGATTGTCAGTTCTCAGCACGGACCTCCACGTACTGAGTACTCAGTACTGAGTACGGGGTACCCTCCACCTTCAAGCCGCACGCCCCTTCGGTGCTGGAGGCCTGCTTTCATCGCCTGGCCGCATCGACGCTCGTTGCCGATTGCCAGTCAGCCCCCGATTTGCGACGATAGCCGGCTTATCGATTGTCCGTTTCCGGCTGCGTTGCCGCTTACCCCCTCTCCAGGTGCACTTGCTCATGGCTGCTGCGTTTCCCGAGGTTTCGAAGATCCAGTACGAAGGTCCGCAGTCGAAGAATCCGCTCGCGTTCCGTTGGTACAACCCCGACGAGGTGATCGAAGGCAAGACGATGAAGGAGCACCTGCGCTTCTCGATCGTCTACTGGCACACGTTCCGCGGCACCGGCAGCGATCCGTTCGGCGCAGGAACGATGCACCGCCCCTGGGACGACGGCAGCCCCACCGTGGAGAACGCCCAGAAGCGGGTGAAGGTCGCCTTCGAGCTGATCGAAAAGCTCGGCGCTCCGTACTACGCCTTCCACGACCGCGACGTCGCTCCCGAAGGGGCCACGCTGGCCGAATCGAACAGGAGCTTCGACGCAGTGGCCAAGATCCTCAAGGAAGAGCAGGAGCGCACCGGCATCCAGCTCCTCTGGGGCACCGCCAACCTGTTCAGCCACCCGCGCTACATGCACGGCGCAGCGACCAGCCCGAGCGCCGATGTTTACGCCTATGCCGCGTCGCAGGTGAAGAAGTGTCTGGAGATCACCAAGGAACTCGGCGGCGTGAACTATGTGTTCTGGGGAGGCCGCGAAGGCTATCAGAACCTGCTCAACACCGACATGAAGCGTGAGCTCGATCACCTGGCCCGCTTCTTCCACATGGCAGTCGCCTACGCCAAGGAGATCGGCTTCACCGGCCAATTCCTCATCGAGCCGAAGCCCAAGGAGCCGACCAAGCACCAGTACGACAGCGACGCCGCCGCGTGTCTCAACTTCCTGCGTCAGTACGACCTGCTGCCGCACTTCAAGCTCAACCTGGAAACCAACCACGCCACGCTCGCCGGCCATTCGATGATGCACGAACTCGACGTCGCCGGTTCGGCCGGGGCGCTCGGTTCGATCGACGCCAACACGGGGGACGTGCTCCTCGGCTGGGACACCGACCAGTTCCCGACAAACTACTACCTGACGACCGAGATCATGCTCATGCTGCTGAAGTATGGCCTGGCGCCGGGCGGCGTGAATTTCGACGCCAAGGTCCGCCGCGAGAGTTTCGAGCCGATCGACCTGTTCTACGCCCACATCGGCGGCATGGACACCTTTGCCCGCGGCCTGAAGATCGCCGCGGCGATTCGCGCCGAAGGGGAGTTCGACAAGTTCGTCCAGCAGCGCTACAGCACCTGGGACAGCGGCATCGGCGCCGAGGTGGAAGCCGGCAAGTGCGACTTCAAGAAGCTCGAGGCCCACGCCCTCAAGTCGGGCGAACCGAAGCTGCAAAGCGGCCGGCAAGAATACCTCGAAAACCTCTTCAACCGCTACCTCTAACCGTAGGTTAAGCCTCCGGCTTGACCGTCCAGCAGCCCCGCGAAAAACGCTCCCCATCGTCCCCCTCTCCCGCCGGGAGAGGGAACCGATGAAGCGTCCTTTCGCAGCGTAGAATGGGGTCTATGCCCACGAACGAAAGCGACAATCCGAACGGCGGTGTGAGCGACTTGCAGCGCAAGCTCGTCGAAGCCGAGCAGCGGCTGCAGCTGATCGGCTACGAGATCCACGACGGCCTGGTGCAGGACCTGGCCGGAGCGATCATGTTCCTGGAGGCGGCCAAGCGGGACGCCACCTATTCTTGCCCCGAAGGGCTGCAAAATGTCGAGCGGGGCATGCAGTTGGTGCGCGAAGCGATCGCCGAGGCCCGTCGCCTGATCGCAGGGCTCGACACGCCGCTGCCGCAAGTCGCCAGCCTCGTGGCTGCCGTTCGTTCGCTCATCGACCGCGAGCGGGCCGATCATGGCCTGCAGATCGATTTCATCGAGCCGCTCGTCGAACCCCGCCTGAGCAGCGCCGCCCGCGCGACTTTGCTGCGTGTAATCCGCGAAGCGTTAACGAACGTCTGGCGCCACAGCCAATCTCCCCGCTGTGAGCTGTCGCTCCGCGAGCACGAAGGCAAGCTGGTGGCGACGATTCGCGATTGGGGCATCGGCTTCGACCCACTAACGACCAGGCCGGGACACTACGGCCTGAAAGGCATCCGCGAGCGGGCCGCCTTGCTCGGCGGCGCCGCCAGCATCACCAGTTCGCCGGGGCAGGGGACGACCGTCGAGTTCGCTCTGCCCCTGGAAGAGAACGACGCGGATTGAGCGCCGCCGCGCTCGTGTCCTCGGCGGCTCACTTCTTCCGCTTGTAGTCGATCGTGAACATCGACTTCTCCGTGCCGTCGTCCTTCACTTCGAACATCTCGAACACGTGATGGTCCTCGCCATCGTTCTTGGACACCGTCTTCACCTTGATCGGCTTACCGGCTTCGTTCTGTGAATTGCCGGTCATGACGAGTTGCTTCTTGTCCGCGTCGTAGTCCCCCTCGAGGATCATCGGGGCGGTTGTCATCGAGTCGACCCAGACGGAGACGAACTTTTTCTTCTTCGTGTCGTAACCGTCCAGCCCACGGCCGCTGAACTTCACTCCGCCAAAGTCGGTCTTGTACTCGCTCACGAGCCAGAGGCCGCCGCATTCCAATTTGGCGTTCATCTCGCCGGGGAATTCGGCCCCCTCCATCTTCATCGTCGCGTCCCACGATCCTTCCATCGCCTTAAGCCCCTTATGGGCCTCGGTCGGCTGGACCAATTCCTGAGCGTCGGCGACACGGCCGCCTGCGAGCGCAGCGACCACCAGACCGGTAACGAGAGCAACCATTCGCATGGGAGAGACCTCCGAAAGAGTGAGAGACAAGGCGTCGATTCCGCTCATCAGACCGTTTGCAGCGCCTGCGTCAAGTTGGCGAGCACGGAATTAGTCGCTCGACCGCTGCGATCGGAACAACCGGCATGGATGGGAAGTCGTGCGCGCGCTCGGCGACCTATATTTCCGCGGACCATGGGTCTCCTTCCGCATCCCTCCGCTCCCATTCGTGCTCCCATGACTGCCCTGCAACCAGCCACGATTCCGTTTGCCCGATGGTTCGACCGCGGCGTGATTGTCGCCGTCGTGCTGGCCTGCGCCGTGGCGATGTCGTTGAACGTCGCCGATCCGGACCTCTGGGGACACGTTCAATATGGCCGCGACGCCCTCCGCGACGGTTTGCCGGCCACCACCACTTACTCCTATCGCGCCCAGGAATATCCCTGGGTGAACCACGAGATTTTGGCGGAGCTTGGCCTGGCCGCCGTGAACGACACAATCGGCGGCGTCGGCCTGTTGGTGATGAAAGCCCTGCTGGGCCTCGGCGTGATCCTGCTCGTTGGCCGGGCGGCCCGGAAACAGGACGCGGGCATCGTCGCCGCCAGCGCCTTGATGCTGCTTGTGGCCGCGGCTCTCGGCCGGCACTGGATGCTGCGTCCGCAACTGATCTCGTACGTCAGTTTTGCGCTGCTCCTGGCGCTGCTGAACTTCTGCTTCCAAGGCTGGGCCGGCGCCTGGCATTTGCGCTGGCCAGGCAAGAGTTCCGAAGAATCAGAAGAAACGAAACTGACCTACGACAGCCGGCGGATGCGCTACCTGTGGCTCGTGCCGGTGCTGATGGTGATCTGGACCAATTCGCACGGCGGGTTCCTCGCCGGGCTGTGCGTTTACATCGCTTACCTGGGCCTGCGCGGCCTTGAAGTGTTTTCGCAGCGGGGGCGGGAGTCGTTCGGTTTGCTCCGCCGGTTCGCCTTGATGGCGACCGTGGCGGTGCTGGCTACCTTCATGAATCCCTACGGCTACCACTTCCACGAGTGGTTGTACCACGACCTGCATGTGCCGCGCCCCGAGATTCTCGAGTGGCGGCGGCCCGACTTGCTCGATCCCCATACGCTGCCGTTCCTGCTCCTCGGCGCCACCTGGCTCGCGACGCTCTGCCTGAGCAAGCGGCCGAAGGACTTTACGCAGACGGTGATCCTGGCCCTGATTGGCTGGCAGGCGGTGGAGCACCATCGCCACATGGCGTTCTTCGCGATCGCGGCGGGCTTCTGGCTCGGCGGACCGCTGCAATCGCTGCTCGAACGGTTCGGCGCCGGCTCGGCGGACGAATCGATCACCAACAACCTCGGTCGTCGCAGCCGAATCGCCTTCGCGGCCGGCCTGGTCCTGGCAATCGCCATTTGCGGCGTGCAACTCGGCCGCAAGTTGCTGACGCTGCAAGTCGATCACTCGACGTTCCCCGTGGCGGCGATCGACTACGTCGCTCGCCAGGGATTGCAGGGGCGGATGGTCGTCACATTCAACTGGGCGCAGTACGCCCTCGCCGCTATTGGGGCCCGCGAGCCCGGTCAGCCGGGGGTTCGCATCCACGTCGACGGCCGCTGCCGCACAAGCTACTCGCAGGCGATGCTCGACGAGCATTTCGACTTCATCCTCGGTCCGCCCGACTCGCGGATGCGCTATCGCGACCCAGCCAGCGGGCCGTACGATCCCACGCAAGTTCTCAGCTCCGGCATGCCGGACCTCGTCCTCATCTCCCGGGCCCAGCAGCCGGCTGTGGAGGTGATGGAGGGGCAGGGGGACGCCTGGGTGCTGCTCTACCAGGATTCACTCGCTCAGCTTTGGGGCCGCGCGACCAAGTACGCCAATCCCGAGAGTCGTGACTTCATCCCGCCCGACGAGCGCGAGGTGGGCGACGCTCCGCAAACGGCCTTTACCCCTTGGCCGGCGATTCCCGCTTACGTCCCCCGCACCAATCCGTCAGCCAACACGCGGTTCGTCCAGCGTTAATTCAGCCGCTTGCCGTCCCTCGCCATGACACACCAAACCATTACTACCATGCCCGACCTAGCCACGACCACCGACGTCCTGCCCGACCTGCATCTCGGGCAAGAAGAACCGGATACGCCCTATCGCGTTGAAGCCACGCTCGACTATCTCGAAGAATTGACCGCCATGCTCGAATCGCCGACTGGTCAGGATACCTCGTCCCTCGACTTCGATATTCCGGCTGACTTCAGGCTGACGATCGTCATTCCGGTCTACAACGAGGCGCGCACGATCGGACAGGTGATCGATCGTGTGAATGCAATTCCTGTGGCCAAAGAGGTGATCGTCGTCGACGACGGCAGCACCGACGGCACCGCCAAGATCCTGACGCAGTGCGAAGCGGCAGGCAAGGCGCACGTCGTCACCAAGCCGCGCAACGAGGGGAAGGGAGCGGCGCTGCGGACCGCTTTCCGCCGGGCGACCGGCGACGTCGTCGTCGTGCAAGACGCCGATCTCGAGTACGACCCGCGCGACATCCTCGGGCTCCTCCAGCCGATCATCGAAGGAACCGCCGATGTGGTCTATGGCTCGCGGTTCCTCGAGAACGAGTATCAGGACCGCTCCTGGGTCCACCGCACGGGCAATCGGCTGTTGACCTGGGCCTCCAACGTCACGACCGGTCTGCAACTGAGCGATATGGAGACCTGCTACAAGGCCTTCCGCCGCGAGGTGCTGCACAGCTTCGAAATCCAGCAGAACCGCTTTGGCTTCGAACCCGAAGTAACGGCCAAGATCGCGCGGCGCAAGTATCGGATCTGCGAACGCCCGATCCGCTACGCGGCCCGCACCTATGCCGAGGGAAAAAAAATCGGCATCCGCGACCTGTTCAACGCCCTCTACTGCATCGCGCGCTACGGCCGACGCGATTGAGAGCGGAGCAGTTCCGCTGCGCCGGCTCCCGCTCGCGCCAGCCATGGACGGCATGCTGATTGCACGCGATATTCGGCTTGATCGTCCGCTGTTTTTGGATCCGTCGTCCCACGGAAGCTGAGGTCGCCGTGAATTTCTTGCGTGAAGCGTTCAGCATGCTGCGGGAGGCAGCGAGTGACTGGCTCGAAGACGAGGCGCCCCAGCAGGGCGCCGCCCTGGCGTTCTACAGCCTGCTCTCGCTAGCGCCGCTGCTGATGATCGCCATTGCCATCGCCGCTCTGTTTTTCGGCGAGGAGGCCGCTCGCGGCGAGCTGAACGATCAGATCAAGGATCTGGTGGGCCGCGAGGGGGCCAAGGCGACGGAAACGATGATCGAAAACGCGCACCGCCCCGATTCCGGCATCCTGGCCACCGTGGTGGGCATCGGCACGTTGCTGTTTGGCGCTTCGGGGGTGTTCTTGCAACTGCAGGCCACGCTGAACCGCATCTGGGACGTGCCTCCCAAGGAGTCCAGCGGCATCTGGAACCTGGTCTGGGGCCGGTTCCTCTCGTTTGCGATGGTGCTGGTGATCGGATTCTTGCTGCTTGCCTCTCTGGTGCTCAGCGCCGTCATCGCCGGCGCCGGAGAGTACCTGAGCGAAATTTTCCCCGGCCTGGAAGCGTGGCTGCAGACCGCCAACACGCTCACGTCGTTCATCATCGTGACGGTGCTGTTCGCCCTGATTTTCAAGGTCCTTCCCGACACGTCGATTGCCTGGCGCGACGTATGGATTGGGGCAATTCTGACTTCGCTCCTCTTCACGATCGGCAAGTTCCTGATCGGCATCTACATCGGCAAGAGCAGCCTCGCCTCCGGCTATGGCGCGGCGGGATCGATAGTGGTGCTGATCGTGTGGGTCTACTACTCGGCCCAGATCATGTTCTTTGGGGCCGAGCTGGCCCATGTGTATGCCGTACGGCACGGCTCACGGTCCCGCCAAAAAGCAACGTCGGAGCCTGAGCCAGCCGCTTCGTAGACACCCTCGCGCCGCCTCACCGCCATCATCGACAAACGACGGCTGGGATTTACTTCGGATTCGTTGTTGAGACGAGGAGCGCAGGCGGCGGGGACGGCTCGTCAGCCTCGATGTCCCAATTCTGCCACGGGATTCCGTCGCGAGCGGAGAGGATGGGCTGGGTCTCTTCGAGCAGCTCCGGATAGCGATCCGCATAGCGCTCGACTTCTTGCGCCATGTAATGGGAGCCTCCCACCGAGAGAGTCACCGCAGTGACCAAGGCGGCGAGTCGAAGCACGGTCGATTTCCGCAACACACGCATGGCAAGTCTCGCAA
>JAEZAS010000444.1 GCA_023430365.1 Planctomycetota bacterium | reverse complement strand
GCCGACAGCGCCTTGTCGTCGGTGGCCTTCACCTTGATGCGAATCGTCTTCGCATCCTTGCTCACTTTCACGGGCGCCGAGATCGTGGCCACCGGCGGCTGATCATCGCTGCTATCGACGTCGTCGCACAGGAACCGCGATGAGGCCAGAAACCTTGCGTTGTCGACCGAAAAGCACATCGGTGGTTGACGGTGATACGCTCCCAGGTAGTTCACGCGAAACCGGCGGAAGCCGTGCCCCATGATGTCGCTCTGCCCCCGACGCACATCGTGTGGCAAGGCAAACGCATGCGCCAGTTCGTGCACCACGGCCCCGAAACCGTCTTCGATGAATTCGAATCGCGGTGAATTCGGTCGACCGTGGCCATGCGCCGTGCGCCCTTCGATCGGCGTGGCGTCGGCGAGGAGTTTCATCTGCTCCGCGATCGTCGTCGCGCCCAACTCATCCTGCAGGCTCCACGACGAGAACGTCCCTGCCCCGCCCCGGGCCGAACGATAGCCGCCGAGCGCGAAATTGCCCGGCCATTCGTACGGATATGGACCAAAGGCGTAGGTCTCGGCCAGCACGAAGTAGAAGTTGTCGCTCAAGGGTCCGTGCGCCGCTTCCACCTCGGGCATAATGCGATCGAACACCTTCGGCTGATTCGAATAGTTCGGCTGGAAGTTGTAGTGGCTCGCCGGCTTGTCGGTTTTAAGCAGGTGGATCTTCAGCCGGCCTTCTTCGAACTCGAAATCGGGGCCGTCGGTCGTATAGCCTTTCGCCCGCATGTCGCGCACGTACACGTCGCGCACGAACGCGAGCAACACCTCGACCTTCTCCTGATACTGCCCGGACGGCTCGCGGTCGTTGGGCACCAGATAGACCGTCTTGATCTTGTACTTCTTCCCCAGGTCGACGAGCGGCGGTGGAACATAGTCCTCGGCGGTCCGCTCGGGTCCGACGATCGGCGGCAGGGCATCGCTCGGCTGCTCGTCGTCGCCGTGCACGGAGGACCCAAGCGTGGCAAGCAACAAGCACAGACTCAGGCACGGCAGACAGCGGCGGATCATGAGCGTTCTCAGGTGATTCTTCGAAGTGGTAAAACAACCGGCACAGCAGCCGATCCAATGGCCAGCAGCCGGCGAGGTGTTGATTAACCGGCGGGGTTTTGCAACGCCAAACCGCCTACAGGGGCCCCCAACTTGTTGATAAACCTCCCCAGTAAATCAACAGGCAGCGGGAAGGAAGCAATTCGCCGCCTCGAAGCTTCTTCCCTTCTCCATCCGTCGCGGAGTCGCCGTCCGTGATCCTGCACTGTACTAACAATTTAGTACTTTGTCAATTGTGTTGCGGCCAGCCGTGCCCTGCCAGGATCGCTCCCCGTAGCTGAATTCGCCAGAATTCAGCCAAGCGAGGCTCCGCTTACGAGCCGTTCGATTTCAAGCCGTTTCAGCTACTCCCAAGCATTCCGCTCTGAGCTTCTGCTAGCCGATCACAACCCCAGCACACGGATCAGAACGATGAGAGGAACGAACATTAGGACGGCCGATATCCCCAGAGTAATTAAAATCGCCAGGATCGCCGCTCCGGGATCTTCGGGCTGCTCGGGTAGTTCAATACCTTCCTCGCGCGGCGACTGGTAAGGGTTCTCGTTCATCGGCTGTTCTCCGGTCTGCGTGAAATGCTGCACGCCCACACGCCCACACGCGAACCGCACGCCCTGTTTCGTATTAACCGTTGCCGTCCGTCTGGCCCCAAACTTGAACCAACTCAACCAGCACCTGCGTCGCCTGCACCATCTCTTCCAGGCAGGTCCATTCCAGAGGGGAGTGCGGATTGTGTTCGCCGGTCGACAGGTTGGGCGTCGGCAGCCCTTTTTCGGTCAGTTGGCTGCCGTCGGTGCCGCCGCGCACGATCGACCGTTTCGGCGTCCGTCCCAGACGACGAATGGCCTCTTCCGCAAAGCTCACGGCCCGCGGTTCCTTCGCCAGCCCATCGCCGAGGTTTCGATATTGCTTGACGATCTCGACCTGAACCTTCGCCCCCGGGAAATCCCGCTCCACATCGCCCGCGATCTTGCGTAGCAGTTCCGCCTTGGCCGTCAGACCCTCGGTGTCGAAATCACGCAGCAGCACCTTCAGTTTGATCTCGGCGACGCCTCCAGTGATGTCGTACGGATGCAGAAATCCCTCTCGCCCGTCGGTGGTCTCGGGCGACATTCCCTCGCGCGGCAGCCGATCGACGAAGGCCGACGCCGCCCGCACGGCATTGACCATCCGACCCTTGCCAATCGACGGATGGATGTTCACGCCGGTGACCGTGACCTTCGCCAGGTCCGCCGAGAACGTCTCGACGTCGATCTCATCCACGCCGCTCCCATCGAGCGTGTAACAGACATCGGCGCCGAGCTTTTTCAGGTCGACGTACTTGATCCCCTGCCCGATCTCCTCGTCGCAGGTGAACAGCACGCGAATCTTGCCGTGGGGGATTTCCGGAAGTTCCACCAGGTGCTGGGCGAGCTCCATGATCACGGCCACGCCCGACTTGTCATCGGCCCCCAGCAGCGTCGTGCCGTCAGTCGTGATGAGCGTCGAACCGACGAGCTCCTGCAGCTCCGGATTGTCGGCGACGCGGATCACCTTGCTCGAATCCCCCGGCAATTGAATGTCGCCCCCCTCGTAACGAAACACCTGCGGCTTGACGTTCTGGGCGGTCGTCTCGGGCGAAGTATCGACATGCGCATTGAATGCCACCACCGGCGCTGGCCCGTCCACGGTCGCTGGAACCGTCGCATAGACCAGCCCGTACTGGTCGTGCTCGACTTCCGCCAAGCCCATCC
>JAEZAS010000397.1 GCA_023430365.1 Planctomycetota bacterium | reverse complement strand
AAGTCCTGGAACCAGGTGAAAAAGCTGATCGGCGGTCGGCAGGTGCAGGTGAACGGCAATCTCTGCCTCGACGAAAACCGCAAGGTGAAGGCTGGGGATGTCGTCAAAGTCTGGGACCATCCGCTGGCCAAACCTGCCGACGAGCGCGATGTGCGGATTCGTTACGTCGACGCCCACTTGGTCGTCATCGAGAAGCCTGCCGGAGTCACCACATTGCGACACGCCGAGGAGCGTCATTGGCCCGCCCGGCGGAAGCAACTCCAGCCGACACTCGATGAACTGCTGCCGCTCGCGCTGGCCCGCTACTTGGGCTGGAACATCAGCGAATCGACTTCGCCAACACGGCAGGCAGCGCCCCGACGGGGCCGCTCGTCCTCTCGCCGAGGGAGTCACAACGAAGCGGACCAACGAGGCCCCAAGTTGCCCACCGTGCGAGCCGTGCATCGCCTGGACCGCGACACGAGCGGCCTGATGGTGTTCGCTCGAACCACCGCGGCTGAACATGCCCTGATTCGCCTGTTCAGCAAGCACAAGATCCAGAGGGCCTACGTAGCGGTGGTCCATGGCCAGCCCCGGCCGCAGACGATCGAGTCGTACCTGGTCCGCGACCGAGGAGACGGTCTTCGTGGGAGCAGCCCCCAAGGAGTTTCCGCCGAGGGAGCGCAACGGGCGATCACGCATGTCGAGCCCCTGAAGGCCCTCGGCGAATACAGCATCGTCCGCTGTCGTCTCGAAACCGGCAGGACACACCAGATCCGTATCCACCTGAGCGAGAAGGGACACACGCTCTGTGGGGAAAAGACCTACACCCATCCGCTGGGCGGCAAGCCCGCCGTAGATAAGAGCGGTGCTCCGCGACAGGCCCTGCACGCGGCGGAACTGGGTTTCGTCCACCCGATCACCGGCGAAACGCTGACGTTTCGCACACCCGTGCCCCAGGACCTTGCCTCGTGGCTAAAACGTCTCAGGTCAGCCAAGCCTGACTAACGCTGCCGTGCGATTTCGGCGGGAAACAAACAGTTACCTTTGGTGCAGGAAATGCAGTATAGTGCGGGCCGGGAAACTGGGACGCGCGCTAAGCGATGCCCTGTCAGATAGTTGTGTCGATTTATCGTCATCCGCAGAATCTGTTGGAGCGCTCGGGCTCTGACCGTTCGGTGGCGGCCTGATGACCGGTCCGGTTGTCGAAGGCCCGGTCGATCGGGGTTGCGCGGTTAGGCCTTTTGAGTCACGTCTGCACGAAGTCGGTTCATGAACGCAATCACTGAGGGCCAAGGATCGGTTCCAAAGCAGGCGGATACTGCTTCGCGCGAGGGGAAATCCCCTTGTGACTTCTACATCGTCGGCATCGGCGCCTCGGCGGGTGGCTTGGAGGCCCTGGAATCGCTTTTCCAGCGGATGCCCGCCGATACGGGCATGGCCTTCGTCGTTCTGCAGCACCTGTCGCCCGATCACGTCAGCCACATGGACTCGCTGCTGGCCCGGCAAACCCGGCTGCCAATTCAAGTGGTCCAGGACGGGATGAAGGTGGAGCCGAACCGGATCTACTTAAACCCGCCCAAGAAGGACATGATCATTTCCGGCCAGCGGATTCTGCTGACCGACAAGGGCCCCGAACGGGGCTTGACGCTGCCGATCGACCACTTTTTTCGCTCCCTGGCCCAAGACGTCGGCCGCTGCGCGGTCGGTGTCATCCTTTCCGGCACCGGCAGCGACGGCTCGCGCGGCGTGCGTGCCATCCACGAAGTGGGGGGACTGGTAATCGCCCAAAGCGAGGAAACCTCCAAGTTCAACGGCATGCCCCGCAACGCGGAACAGACGGGCTGTGTCGACTTGATCCTCCCGCCACAGGCCATTCCCGATGCGCTGGTAAAGTACGCGCGCAAGATCTCGCTGCGTGATGGGCTGACGAAGGATCAGCCGCCTCCCAACACCGACCTCGAGCGGGTCTACAAATTATTACGCTCGGAATACGGCATCGACTTCTCGCTCTACAAGCCAAGCACCGTCATGCGGCGTGTCGAACGCCGCTTGCTGCTGCAGGACGGAGAAAGCCTGGCGGGCTATGTCGACACGCTGGAAGTCGATCGCCAGGAACTCAACGCGCTCTACAAAGATCTGCTGATTGGCGTGACGCACTTCTTCCGCGACAAGGAAGCGTTTGACCGCCTCGCCGTCGATGTCGTTCCCCAAATCCTGGAGCAATCTGGCAACGACGAAATCCGCGTCTGGGTAGCCGGCTGTGCGACCGGCGAAGAGGCCTACTCGATCGCCATGCTGTTCTGCGAACACATGCAGGCGTCGAGGCGGCATCGCAGTGTTCGCATCTTCGCCACCGACGTGCATCGCACATCCCTCGACTTTGCCAGCTTAGGGCTGTACTCCGAAGATTCGCTCGCCGAAGTTTCCGATGAGCGGCGATCTCGCTTCTTTACCAGAGTTCGCGATCAGTTTCAGGTAGTTTCTGAATTGCGGAAGATGGTGGTCTTTGCGCCGCACAATGTGGTGTCGGATGCTCCCTTTACCCGCCTGGACCTGGTGACCTGCCGCAATCTGCTCATCTACCTGCAGCCGATCGCCCAGAAGAAAGCCCTCTCGCTCTTCCACTTCGGTTTGAAGACCGGCGGGATCCTGTTCCTCGGCCCCAGCGAAACGCCGGGGGATCTTCAGGAAGAATTCGAATCGCTCAACAAGCACTGGCGGATCTATCGCAAGCGCCGCGACGTTCGTCTGCCGCCCGATATGCGGATCTCGTTCCATAATCGGGCGCCCGTCCCCTGGCATGCTTCCAAGGGAGCGACCGGTCGACCGGTCAATGAATCACAACTGGTATCTCTCTACGACCGCCTACTCGGCCGCTACTTGCAGCCCAGCATACTGGTGGACGAAAAGGGAGAGTTGATGCACGTCTTCGGCGGAGCCGAAAGCTACTTGCGGATGCGCGGCGGCCGGCCGTCGTCGAATTTGTTGGAACTCATCGCGGATGAGCTGCGCACCGCCCTCTCCGGAGCAATGCAACACGCGGCCAAGGATGGCAAGGTGGTTCGCTATAGTGGAATCCGTCTGCAGAATACGCCCGAAGAAGAGAGCTTGCGATTGGTGGTGGAACCGATTGCCGACCCCACCACTAGCGCCATGTATTTGCTCGTCAGCTTCGAGAAATTCGATGCAGCGCCTCAGCCGGCGACAGTCACGGACATTGCTCTCGAGCAGGTCCCCCGCGGTCAGATCCAGACACTCGAGAACGAACTGCGACACACCCGCGAAAACCTGCAGGCGACGATCGAGGAACTGGAAACGGCGAACGAGGAGCTACAGGCTGCCAATGAAGAATTGGTAGCCTCCAACGAAGAGCTGCAAAGCACCAACGAAGAGCTACACTCCGTCAACGAAGAGCTCTACACGGTCAACGCCGAACATCAGCGCAAGATTACCGAGTTGACCGAACTCACCGACGACATGGACAACCTGCTGCAAAGCACGGATGTCGGGGTGATCTTCCTCGACTCCGAACTTTGCATCCGCAAGTTCACGCCGCGGATGGCCACAGCTTTCCATCTCTTGCCTCAGGACCTGGGCCGGCCGCTCGACAGCTTTGCCAGCAATCTCGACGACGATCGTTTGCTCGACGACATTCGGAAGGTGCTGGCAACCGGCACACCCGTCGAACGCGAAGTGCGTGATCGGAGCGACCACGTCTACTTCCTCCGCATCCTGCCCTATCGCAGCCAAGGCAGTGTGGACGGGGTGGTGCTCACGCTCATCGACATCGAGGCCATCAAGCGGCAGGAGGAGAATGTCCGCCGTCTGTCCGACATCGTTGAATCGTCGGAGGCTGCAATCATCGGAACCAACCTTGCGGGCCAAATCGAACACTGGAATCGCGGGGCCACGAACCTGTTCCGCTACGAGCCCGAGGAGATCGTCGGACGACACATCTCGGTCCTGTTCCCCGAAGAATTGCGGGGAGAGGTGGAGGATTGGTTCATTGCGGTCCGCAAGGGCGAAACCAGGAGGGTGGTCGAGCTGCCGGGCGTTTGCCGGTCGGCTGGCACACCGCTGGTCGTGCGCTGGACCTTGTCGCTGGTGCGCAACAGCGCCGGCGGCGTGGTGGGCACCTCCCTGGTCGGACACGATCTCACCGATCGCAAGCTGGCGGAAGATTCGCTCGCCGAGAGCGAAATGCGGATGCGAAAGATCGTCGAATCGGCGATGGACGCCGTGGTCGGCATGGACGACTCGGGATTGGTGACGCGCTGGAATCCCAAGGCCGAGAAGATGTTCCGCTACTCGGCCAGCGAGGCCATCGGCCAGCCGCTGGCCGACCTGATCATTCCCCCAACCGTCCGCGACGCTCACTGGGCCGGGCTGAGCAATTTCCTGGAAACCGGGAAAGGTCGCATCCTCAACAAGCGGCTCGAGCTGACCGCCATTCGCCGCGGCGGGCAGCGTTTTCCGATCGAGTTGACCGTGGCGGCCAACAAGATCGGCGATCATTGGGAGTTCAGCGCTTTTGTCCGGGACATCACGCAGCGCCGCCGAGCCGAACGGCGATTGGCGACCGAACACGCCGTCTCGCAGATCCTGATCAACGCCCAGGACCTCGAAACGGCGGCGCCGCAGATTCTCGCATCGTTCTGCCGAACGCTCGAGGTGGATGTTTGCGAACTGTGGCTGCCGGAATCCGACGACCGAAAGCTCATCTGCAAGTATTTCCACAGCAATCTCACGAGCGAAGCCGGTCTCGAGTACCGCGAAACGACGCTCAATACTCGCCTGGGCCCCACCGATGGCCTGGTCGGCCATGTCTACCAACGTCGGGAACCAATGTGGAGCACTGAGCTGGCCAATGAGCGGATCTACACCCGGTCCGAAGCGGCGCTACAAGCGGGGCTGGTCAGTGTCTATGCGTTTCCGTTGCTGCTGAACCGCGAAGTGGTGGGGGTGGTCTGCTTCGGCACGCGGGAGGAACTGCCTCCCAACGTCGCGCTGCTCGAGATGATGATCGCCGTCGGACACGATCTGGGACAATTTGTTCGTCGGAGTCGCTTCGAGCACGAACTGGCCGACGCACGCCGGGCCGCCGAAGCCGCCAGCGAAGCCAAGAGCGCCTTCCTGGCCAACATGAGTCACGAAATCCGCACCCCGATGACCTCGGTGGTGGGGCTGACGGAACTGCTGCTCGCCAGCGAGACCGACACGTCGCGGATCGAAATGCTGCGGATGATCCAGCGGAGCAGCCACCACCTTGTGGAGTTGATCAACGACATTCTTGACCTCTCGAAGATCGAATCGGGCAAGCTCGCCATCGATCGCATCGACTGTTCACCCGTCGAACTGGTGCAGGACCTGGCTTCGGTGATGAGCGTACGCGCCAAGGAGAAGGGGCTGTCGTTCGCAGTGCAGTTCGATGGCCGCCTTCCCGCGACCGTCTACACCGATCCGATGCGCCTGCGGCAGATCCTGATCAACCTGGTCGGCAACGCGATCAAGTTCACGAACCAGGGAGGCATTCGGATCACCACTCGCTATCTGTCGGACCTGAACCCTCCGCGGATCGAGTTCGAGGTCGCCGACACCGGAATCGGCATGAGCGAGGACGAGCTCTCGCGACTGTTCGAGCCGTTTTCGCAGGTCGACCATTCGGTGACTCGACGTTTCGGCGGCACAGGACTGGGACTGTGCATCAGCCAGCGCCTCGCCGGCGGGTTGCAGGGAGAAATCTTCGTCGAAAGCAAACCCAAGGTCGGAAGCACCTTCCGGCTTCAGATATCGACCGCGCAGCACGCTCCCGAAGCGCTCATCGATCCAGCTCAGCAGCTTGAACGGCTCGAACCCGCTCCGCCGGTCATCCAGGAAGTGCCCCTCACTTGCCATGCGCTCGTGGCGGAAGACACGCGCGGCATCCAGTACCTGATCAAGCGGTTCCTGGAAGGGGCCGGAGCGCAGGTCAGCCTGGCGTCGAACGGCCAGGAAGCCATCGATCGCCTGCGTGACGCGGAAAACAGCGACCAGCCGATCGACGTCGTCATCATGGACATGCACATGCCCGTGCTCAGCGGCTACGACGCTGTCGCCCGCCTGCGCAGCGAAGGCTCGCAGATTCCCGTCATCGCCCTGACTGCTCGTGCCATGCAAGGGGATCGGGAAAAGTGTCTTAGCGTCGGTTGCGACGCTTATCTGCCCAAGCCGGTCGATCGTCTGCAACTTCTCGACGCGGTCGCGCGGCAGCTTCGGCTTCGCAAGCGCGAAGCGGCTGATTCTTAGCCTTTAGGCAGCGCCAAGGCGACCTGTCCCGGGCCCAGGCGCGTCGCGGCTGCTCGCTGCGGAACAACCTGCGAGCGTTCTATTTCTCGAACCGCACGGCTTTCGAGAACGAAGTTGGCCGGATGCTGCGCTCGGCGCGTTTCGTGGAAGAATTGGCCCCCTGGTCAAACGCGTCGGGAGCCGGCACGGGCGCCGGAGGAGCAGGCACAGGGGCCGGAGCAACGACCGCTGCGGCCGGCATTTCATTCACGTTATAGGCGAAGTTCGACGTCGGCTCGTGCAGGTCCGCGTGCCACGGATAGTCGAACACATTCCGGTAGTTGTAAGGCCGACGGTAGTAAGTGCCGTGAAACGCCGGGTAGCGGTGGTTGTGGCGATTGCCGTCGTAGCAGCCGAGCGTGGGGTTGTAACAAGTCTGGGGCATCATCCCCAACCAGCCGCCATGGGGCCGATGCCCATGACCGCAACGGCCGTGTCCGCCGCCGCACGCCTCACAATCTCCAGCCGGCGACGCATAGACGACTTCGTTGTGAGCGCCCACCGTCGAATAGCCGTTGGTTCCGCCGAGCGTAGCGAGGACAGTCAGAATCACAACGTTCATGGCGTTTCCTTCTTCTGCCGACACTGGCCGTGACTCGCCCGCCGATTCTTTCGAGGCGATGCTAGTTGGTCATCGACGGCCCTGGCCGGAATATCAAGTCTCCGCGGAGCGACCGCTGCGACCCCTACCTCCGGCAAACTCAACGCATCCCACCAAGCCTGTCATCCCACCCCCTCGCTAGCATCTGGGCTGCCCGCACATTCGCTACAGCCGTCATACTCCGCCGCGTTCAGCCTGATTTTCGCGTGCTAAGGCAGATTGGCGCTTCGTACATTTTTCCGCCCAACTAGCGTGAATCAGGTGGGTCGGCCGAACGGCCCGCACCGCTCGCGCACGCTCGAACCAGCCGCGTGAGTCGTACTCGGTGAATCGCCTTGCGATTCTCTCCGCCTTGCTACCTCTTCCGCCTCGTTCTGGTGACCGCATGACTTCCAGCATTCTGGTGCTGACTCGCGATCCGAACCTGCTCTTCGAAATGGGCAAGCAGCTCGATGGCTCACAGCAAGTGATCCCCTGCGAGACGCTCGAAACCCTGCAACTGCGGCTGAAAGATCAACCCGTTAGCGCGGTGGTCGTGCATTTGCAGCGCGACACCCTGGGCGTATCCTCCCCCGGCCGGTTCATTGCCGAACTCGACGAAGCCATCGAAAGCGCGCCACTCTACGCCCTGCTCGACGCCGATTGCCCGCCCCGTTTGCGAAAACTCGCGGGCAAGGCGGCGGATGAATGCTTCGAGATGCCGCTCGATTTCAGCCGGCTGCGACGCCTGCTGGGGACGCAGCAGGACGTGGAAGGAGAGCTCGCCGGCTTCTGGCGGCAGATGCCTCACAAGGAACTCCACGGCCGCTCGCGTTCGCTGGTCACGTTCACCCCCGAAATGTTCGACATGATGGACGAGTTGACGGTCGCCGCGCGGCACAACGTCACCGTCCTGCTCATCGGCGAAACCGGCAGCGGCAAGACCTTCCTCGCCCGCCTGATCCACGAACTGAGCGAGCGCCGCGAGGAGCGCTTCTGCACCGTGGCTTGCGGCGCTCTTCCGCCCGACCTGATCGAAAGCGAACTGTTCGGCAACGTGAAAGGGGCGTTCACCGGCGCCGACCGCGATCGCGAGGGCAAGTTCGCCGCAGCGGGGCGCGGCACAATCCTGCTCGACGAAATCGACGTCCTGCCGCTCGAGCAACAGGCCAAGCTGCTCCGTGTGATCGAAACCGGAGAATACGAACCGGTCGGCAGCAACGAGACCCACTACTCGCAAGCGCGGCTGGTCGTCGCCTCGAACTACAACCTCGAGGAGCTGGTTCGCAGCGGCCAATTCCGCACCGACTTGTACTACCGCCTCAACATCCTCAACTTCCGCCTCCTGCCGCTGCGGCATCGGCCGTGGGACATCGAGTTCCTGGCTCGCAAGTTCGCCGTCGAGCACAGCAAGACCCACGGCATCCAGCTTCGCGCCATCGAGCCGGCGTTTCTCGAGACGCTGCGAGCCTATCACTGGCCAGGCAACGTTCGCGAAATGGAAAACGTGGTTCGCCGGGCCGTGCTGTACTGTCAGCGGGGCGTGCTGTCGGTCGGCGATCTGCCCAGCTCCATTCGTTCGGCTGTGGCCACCGCTCATGCGGCCCAGATCAACATGGACGACTACGCCGACCCGGCGCTCGGCCACTACCTCGACGAGTCGCCGTCGCAGCCCTTGCCCGCCATGATGGGCGCCCGGATGCGCAGCGGCCCCATGCCGACGCTGCCCGTGTCGCGTCCGGCGCCAGCGCCGCAGACCGCAGCCAGCGTTCCCGCCCCAGCCTTGGCTGGGCATGCCGCGGCGAGCGGCGGCTTCGCCCCCGCGTCGCGCATGAGCCAGGCGTCGCTCGAATCGCGCGTCGATGTGCTCGAGCGCCGCATCATCCAGGACTCGCTGCAACGAAACAACTTCCGCCGCAAGGAAACGGCCGCGGAACTCGGGATCAGCCGCGTCACGCTCTACAACAAGATGAAGAAATTCGGCCTGCTGTAGCCGTGAACCGTCCCGCCGCGGGCGTTTGCAATCACCCAAGTAAGCAGCCGGAGGCAAACTGCCTCCGTGAAAGTCCCGCGAGTGGTCGCTCCACTCGCATCGCGGCCCGGAGGCAGGTTTGCCTCCGGCTATTTTCCAATTCAATTGCCAGGATGTTGTGCGGGGCGTGATCCAACGAAATCTCTCGAGCGACACCACATGACACTTCTCCAACGCCTCAGTCGTCTCGTTTTGCCGCCTTTGTTATTGCTCGCGGCGCTGCTGGCCTATCGCCTGACGCTTGTGGCCGCCAGCAGCGGCAAGAGCGAGTCGATCGCCCCGGCCGGCTCGCATCGGCCGTGGACGATCACGCCCGTTCAAGCGGAACCGCGGATCGTCACCGATCAGCAATTGTTCGATGTGCTCGACCGCGTAAAGCCTCCAGCCCGGCCGTCGCAGACCAATTCCTACGTCCACGCGCTCCGCCTATGGGGCCCCGAGGCCGATTTCGGCGATCCCGCCGTTCCCTCGGGGGGCGAACTTCGCGACTATTTCCTCAGCGATCGCACCTTCCGCCAGGTTGCGGGCGAAGCGGCCCCGCCTCTCTTCTATCTCGACAAGGATGGGCTGAACGTCCGCTCGTTCGACGATCGGATCGACCATCGCGATTCGTCCAGCCACCACGTCGACGACCTGCTCGCCACGTTTGCCGAGACCGGCTTGCCGCTCGATACGCCGCTGCAAATGCGCGACGGAGAGGCCACGATTGCCGACCTGCTCGACGCTTCGATGCGGCGGTTCCATCTTGACCGGCTCGAGTACGAGTGGTCGACCATCGTCTATGCCCGCTACCTGTTCCCGCTCAAAAGCTGGCGCAACAGCAATGGCGAGAAGATCTCGCTGCAAAACATGGTCGAAGAGTTGATCTCTCACCCGTTCGAAGCGGGCCCCTGCAACGGCCTGCATCGCCTGGAAGCGCTCGCCGTGCTCTACCGGGCCGACGAGCAGTGCCAGGAGCTACCTCCGCTGACGCGGGCGAAGATGATCGCTTACATGAAGGCGGTGAGTGACCGGCTCGTGACCTCGCAGACGAGCGAAGGCTACTGGACCCGCCGCTGGCCGCAAGGAGAAGCGGCCAGCACCGATGCGACCGCGAAACTGTATGACAAGATTCTCGTCACCGGCCACCACCTCGAATGGCTGGCCCTGGCGCCCGACGAAGTCCAGCCGCCGCGCGAGACCATCGTCCGCGCCGGCCAGTGGCTCGCCCGCACGCTCACCGAAATGGACCCGAAGTCCATCGTTCAGGCCTATGGCCCCTACTCGCACGCGGCCCGAGCCCTCTGCCTCTGGCGTCAGGTCGATCCGTACCAGGCCTGGCAAAACGGCAAGCACGAACATCCGCTCCCGTAGCTGAATTCGCCAGAACTCCGACGAATCGCGTAGGGACGCTCCAATCCACACGCTTCTGAATTCCGACGAATTCAGCCACGACCGCACCCATCGCCTCGAGTCACCACCATGAGCATTCTCGAAGCCCCCACCCAGCGTCGGTTTGCGGAAGTTCCCGCCGATCAGTTGCCCGAGTGCCTGAAGCGGGACCACCTCACCTCGCCGTACTTCCCCAACACGAGCCGTGCGGCTCTCACGGTGGTCGCCGTGCTCTGCGCGGTCTTTGCGGCGACGAGCTTTAATCGGCTGAACCACACCGACCTGTGGGGACACCTCAGCTACGGCCGCTGGATCGCTCAGCAGGGAGCATTGCCCGAGGCCGATCCATTTTTCGCCACGGCGAGCGACATCCCGGTGCGACACTATGCCTGGTTAGCTCAACTTTCGGGTTACTGGACCAAGACGTGGTTCGGCAATGAAGGGCTGGTCTTCGGCCATGCCTTGCTGACCACGTTCACGGCGGCGGCGGTCATTTTCGCCGTTTTCCGCCGCGGCACGCCGCTGTTCTGGGCGGCGTTTGCCGGGCTGGCGATGTTCGTTCTCGATCTGCCGATCGTGGGGACGATCCGGCCGCAGTTGTTCGGACAGCTCGGCCTGGCCCTGGTGCTGGTCGCCTGCAGTTCGCTCCCGGAGCGCAAGCATCCGCTCGTTTGGCTGCCCATCGTGATGGCTCTGTGGAGCAATCTGCATGGTTCCGTCGCAATTGGGCTGGCCGTGCTGGGCGTCTTTGCAATGGGGAGCCTTATCGATTCGCTCCGTGAGCGGGACGGCGATTTCAGAAGCTTACTGCGTGACTCGCGAGCCCAGCGTCTGCTCGGCGCGGTTGGTCTCGCGCTGGTGGGTTCGTGCCTGAATCCGCACGGTCCTTGGATTCTCGTGCATTCGCTCTCGTTTGGCGGCAACGAAACGCTCAGCCATATCAGCGAATGGCGCAGGACCGAGCCAGCCAGCCTGACGTTCGTGCTGCTGGCCGCGTCGGTCATCTTCACGAGCGTTGCCGTGAAGTTCAGCGAGCGAAAGTGGAAGCTCTACGAGTTCGTCTTACTCGGCCTGTTTGCCGTGGCAACGATGCTGGCGATTCGAATGCTCGCCTGGTGGGCCATTCTTTGGCCTTGCCTGGTGATGCCCCATCTGGCCTCGGCCGTAGGCCGCTGGCTTCGCGAGCGCGGCGGGGAGCCGACGCCCGATGCGCCGACCGCGATGCGCACGCTCATGGCCGTTGCCTGCGTCTTCACGACGATCATCCTCGCCCCGCCGACGTTCGCCGTCGTTAGCGGCGAGAGCCGCGGCGAAGTTCCGGTGACGGTTACCGAAACACCGGTGCACGTCGCCGACGAATTGGAGCGCCGCGCGGCGGCTGGCAAGTTCTTCGCGCCGATGGACTGGTCCGACTACCTCGTCTGGCGTTCGGACGCGCAGCTGAAGCCCCTGATTTACTCGCACGTCCACCTGGCCGATCCGCAGGTGTGGAACGACTATGCCAAGGTCTTCGTCGCCGACGGTAAATCGCTCGATCTGCTTCGCAGCCACGACATCCGCTACGTCGTCGCCAGCCGGGAACGCAACGCGCAGCTCGCGGGGATGCTCCTGAAGTACGACGCGGAAGGGCAGGGCGGCGTACGCGTCATCTATCGCGATCAGAAGGCCCTGATCGCCGAGCTAACGCCACGGCGAAAGTAGCCTCGCGCCCCTCCGTCCCAGGCTCCAGCCTGGGACGGAACTATCCCGAGGCTCCCCCTCGTCCGCCCCGCGCGAGGTCCCTCCCAGCACTCTGCTGCCGCTTCCTGCGCACCGCTCCCGCCAGCCTTGCACGGGCAGGCTGGAAGCCTACCCTACGTGTTTCAATCTCTGAACATTCTGTTCATTCCCGCAGGCATGCGCGCTAACGTTTCTTGACAAAGCGTCGCTGCTCGTTGACCTGCACTGCGACCCCAATACTGTCTCTAAACCTTGACAAGCGTTAGCTTTCCGAGCGTTTCGTCAAGCCGCCGATACGCTCGCGCACATTTTCGGTATGGATTGTGCCAATTAGGCGAATCATGCTGTTTCTGACGGGCTACATCCTGATCAGCAACCTGAATGGCTCGCGCCTTGAACGAAACGTGTTCAGCGTTCGATGCGCCGCGAGCCGCCTGCAGCGAAGGAGACAGAAGTGAAGACGTTCTTTGCCAGATTGTGGAATGAGGACGACGGCGTGTTGTCGTTCGAGTGGACGGTCCTGTCGTCGCTGCTGACGGTGGGTGTCGTCTCGGGAGTCACCGCGGTTCGCGACGCCACGGTGGACGAGTTCGGCGACGTCGCCCTCTCGATGGTCTCGCTCGACCAGTCGTACTACATCCAGCCGCCGCTCGTGAAATGGGTGGCCTTCCGGTGTGGTCGCGGCAGTGTGCCGACCGCCGCCTCGGGGTCGCGTTTCGCCGACGTGATGTACTACGCCGACTGCGGCCGGGCGCCGATGCAAGTCGCGACCACCGGCCAGGGTCCGAGCATCGTCGAGCACGACTGGAACCCCGACGTCGTCGGCCCCGAAGCCACCACGCCACCCGCCGTGCCGGCTCCGTAGGGAACCAGGCGTCAAGATCGTTAGACACGCTCCAGACCGGACTCGTCTTCAGCGTGCGAAGCCAGCAACCGCGGCTTCGCGAGACCCATCAGCCAGGATCGGCTGAGCACAACATTCCGACCCCGGTCGGAACTCCTTGTTCGAACCGCGTGATCCGCCAGTCGCAACCGATCCGGAGGGTGTGCCCCCCGCCGGATCACAACCCAAGACGATCCGAGCCACGTACCAGGGCTCGGGCCGTCGCGACAGGCGAAGATCACCGAAAACACCGACTCCGCGGCGCTGTCCACAACCGGCGCCGCGGAGTCACTCGTTTCTTGGGGAAGCCCGAAGGTCGCACGTCAAATGACGAGGGAATGACGAAATTCGAAGCCCGAAAACGTGGCGGAAACCGCGACAGAACGCAGTCCGTAGTTGAATTCGCCAGAATTCAGATGCATCGCGAGTGGGCTTTTCAACTCGTTCGGCTGAGGGAATTGGCGATTTAGCCTCGATGCCCTTGGAGCATGGGTTTGTCTGAATTCTGGCGAATTCAGCTACGGGCCAGACGCCCTTTCGGGCTTTGTTTTTCGAGATTCCCTCGACATTTGAAGTTCGTCCTTCGGACTTCACCGCCGCGCCGCCGCGTTTCCTTTTGTAAACGTTTCCGCGCCCAGCGGTGTACGGCGATGTTTACTTCTCGCAACATCGCTCCAGCCCGTTGCGGCAGTGCGCGGCGCTAGAGCATTCTGCGCAACATCTGACCAGCCAACGCGCTCTTGCTGGCCGCGAACGATTCTTCCTGGTCGCCCGGCGACCACGGCATAGGCCGTGCTTATGCACCGGCCACGAAAGGCTGCGCCCTGGGCACAACTGGGCACAGTCGAGGTCCGTTTCGTTGTGGAGGCGGCCTCACACGTGTTTTCGTGGTTCCTGGTACAAGGAGTTCCGAATGAAGATGGTTCTGGCCCGTATGTGGAAGGAAGAGGACGGCGTCCTCTCCTTCGAGTGGATTCTTTTGATCACCCTGTTGGTGATCGGCATTGTCGGCGGTGTGGCCGCTGCTCGTGACGCGATCATCGACGAGTTCGGCGACGTCGCTCAGGCGATGCTGGCTCTCGATCAGAGCTACACGGTCGAACAGCCGCTGACGGTTATCGTGCACACGCCTGGCACTCCGTCGGGCAATGCCAGCGACAGCGGCTTCACCGATGCGGTGATCTATGCCGACTGCACTCGCCTGCCGGCGCTGGCTGGCCAGGTTGATCAGGCTGACACCGATTCGTAATCGGCTGGCTCACAGGCCTACAGGAGTTCACCCGGAACGAACACGCCGGGTGAACTCGGGCTTGTCGCCGTTTTTTGACCCACTACCGGGAACCGCCACGCTGATGAAGACGCAACTGACCCGACTTTGGCGCGAGCAGGATGGGGCGCTCTCCTTCGAGTGGGCGTTGCTCCTGACGCTGGTGGTGATCGGCGTGGTCGGAGGGATCGCCGCCGCCCGCGACGCGATCGTCAACGAGTTTGGCGACGCTTCGCAAGCGATGCTCGCCCTCGATGGCTCCTTCACCATCGCCTTTCCGCTCCACCTGACGATTGACGGCGTCAGCACCGGCATGGCGAGCGACTCGAGCTACACCGATGGAGCGCTTTACAGCGACTGTGTCCGCACTCCCGCGCTGGCTGGCCAGGGAGATCTGTCGGACACGGATTCGTAAGCACCGATTTTGAACCGGAAGGTTTTGGCAATCATGCCCGCACGCATCAAGACAATCTGGACCGAAACCGACGGCGTGTTGTCGTTCGAGTGGATTCTGCTGCTGACGCTGCTGACGATCGGCATTGTCGGGGGCATTGCAGCCGCCCGCGACGCGATCATCGACGAGATGGGGGATGTGGCCGAGGCGGCCCAGGCCATCGACCAGAGCTACAGCCTGGCGGGGATCAACATTCCGGGCGTGTTTGTGACGCCCGCCAGCGTTTACACCGAGACGGCCGCCGACGCCGTGGTGAGCGATTGCACTCGCACGCCCGCGCTGGCTGGCCAGGCGGACCAATCGGACAGCGACTCGTAAGGATGTGAGGCACGCCCTGGAGCAACGCCAAGGGCGTGGCGGCAGCAACACACGGTTCACCACGCCCTTCACTTCGTTCAGGGCGTGCCACCCAGACGGATTCGATCGAGCACCTGACTTCAGTGACAGCTATGCAAACCATCGCCCAACGAATCTGGACCGAAGACGACGGCGTGCTCACGTTTGAGTGGACGCTGCTGGTCGTGGTCGTGGTCTTCGGCATCGTCGGCGGGCTGGCCGCGGCTCGCGACGTGATGATCGACGAGCTCGGCGACTCCGCCGAAGCGATTCTCGCCTTCGACCAGAGCTACTCGTTCGCCGGCATCCCTGGAATCATCGGTCCCAGCCAATACGTCGACACGCCGCAAGTCCTCGCCGACTGCACCCGCGCCGGCGTGCCCGGCCAAGGCCCAATCGTCGACGGCAACTAGGAATTCAGAAGGCAGATTTCAGATTTCAAAAGTGAAATCGCCCCTCCGCAACTGATCACTGAAAACTGAAAACTGATTACCGCCGCAGGCTCGCATGGCTTCCACCTACACCTTCGCCGCTTTTGTTGCCGCTAACATCACGCCGGCCGCCGTCGTGGATTGGCGGTCGCACAAGATCCCGAACTGGCTAACCGTGCCGGCGGCCGTGCTGGGGCTGGCGTTTCACGCGATGACGCCGGGGG
>JAEZAS010000376.1 GCA_023430365.1 Planctomycetota bacterium | reverse complement strand
GTACTGGGTACTGGGTACTGGGTACTCACCCCAATCTGCCGCGCTTTGCCGACAGCGCAAAAAAAATCGGGCCGCCATCGAAGGGCGGCCCGATCAACTGTCTCAAGAACTGTCTACTGAAAACTGTCTACTGTCTACTTATTTCGCGTCCTTCGACAGCAACGGCCAATCGTCCGTCCGGAAGGGCGACGCCGGTAGGCCTTCCTGGTTGAACAAGTTCGGCTCGGCGAGCTTTTTCCACGCGAAGCGCACCGCAACCGGCTTCGGCGCCTCGGGGCTCGAAACGACGACCGTCTTGCCGTCGATTTTCGCCTCGGCAGGCACAAACTTCTGATCCTCGCCGGCGATTTCGAAGTGCGTTAGCTTCTCGTCGTTCCCCTTGGCGACCAGGCCGCCCCCGACGTGGTCGAAGGACAGGACGATCTTGTCCCCGTCGACCTTCATCGAGTTATAGAGCGGACCGCTATAGACCAGGTCCGACTTGTTGTACGTCTTGGCCAGGGCCCACAGCGCCAAACGCTTGCCGACGTCCTGCTTGTTCTTGGGATGAATGTCCTTCAGATCGCCGATGTCGTGGATCACCGCCATGCCGGTGTTCGGAACCGACAGCGTCTTCAGTTGGGCTTCCCAGAGTTCCGGCAGAATCCGTTCGTCAGCGTTGCCGTAGGGCCACGGCGCGATCTGCACGTAGAGGAACGGGAAATCGCCCTGGCCAAAACGCTTCCGCCAGTCGGCGATCATCGTCGGAAACAACTTTGCATACTGCACGCCGCGCCCCGCGTTCGATTCACCCTGGTACCAGATCGCCCCGCGAATGCCGAAGGGAATGATCGGGGCCACCATGCCGTTGTACAGCACGGCGCCCTGGTGCGGGTTGCCCGGCTTGAACTGCTTGCTGCGCTCCAGAATCGGCTTGAAATCTTCGTGCGTTTCGAGGGCCTCTTTGCTCGTCCACGCCTCGCAGAGCGTTCCGCCCCACGACGTGTTGATCAGGCCGATCGGAATGTCGAGTTCTTGCTGCAGGTTGCGAGCAAAGAAGTAGCCGACTGCCGTGAAATTGCCCACCGTCTCCGGCGAGCAGATCAGCCACTGGCCGTTGATGTCCTCCACCGGCTTCTCGGCCACGTTGTGGGCGACCTTGATCTGGCGAATCAGCGGATGGTTGCCGTTCTTGACTTCCTCATCCCGGTTGGCAGAAGCGTTGACCGACCACTCCATGTTCGATTGGCCGGAGCAGACCCAGACCTCGCCGACGAGCACATCGCTCAGCTTGATCTCGTTCTTGCCCTTCACAACCAGTTCGCGCGGCTCTTTGCTCGCGTCGGGCGTCTTGATGGTCGTGTGCCACTTGCCGTCGGCGCCTGCCTTGGTGGTCCCCTTGGCGTCGCCAAGAGTCACGGTGACCTCCTCCTCCGGATCAGCCCAGCCCCACACGGCCACATCGCTCTTCTGCTGCAGCACCATGTGATCGCCAAAAATCTTCGGCAGTTTCACGTCGGCGGCAGCCGATCCACACCAGGCCGCGCACACCCACGCAGCCGCAAACGCCCATCGCGGAAACTTCATCGAAAGTCACTCCTGGATTGCTCAAAAACCAATCGAAGCGGCGGTGATTCTAACCAGCCTCCGCGCGAGTTTCCACAAGCAAGTCCGCTCGCAGCCGACAAACCCCGTAGCTGAATTCGCCAGAATTCAGACGCCCCGCGACGTTGCTTCCAATCGCGGCCGACGTCCTCTCATTCCGACTTACGTCGAGACCAATCGCTCTACCCCAACCGTCGCTGTTGATAAACCACCCCGGTTTATCAACACGCACCCCGGCCCCAGGGGCCCCCAACTTGTTGATAAACCCTCCGGGTTTATCAACAGCCCCCACTCGCGAGGGCCCAGACCCAATCGACGTAAGTCATCCGGCGATTCAACCACAAGGCCGATACGCCGAGCGCCGCGCAGAGGCGATCCGCCCACACGCTGCGCCACCACGCAGCCTACCAACATATCAACAGTTTGTCAATTACTTTACACTTATCGCCTCAACAGCAACCGTCCCGATAGCGCCGGCCAGTGGATTAACACTTCCCTTCCCGTTCGGGTGGACGCGATTGCTGAGAAAGATCACGTACAGGTCCAACTCCGGGTCGATCCAGATCGCCGTTCCGGTGAAGCCGCCATGTCCGAAAGCGCTGCTCGACATCCCCTGTCCGCGGTTCGAGGAAAACCCGCTCCGAGAATCCCATCCATAGGCCCGCAGACCGCGCGGCACCTGGCGCGGCTCGGTCATCAGCCGCCACGTCTCTTCCGAGAACAGCTTCGACGGTCCCAGCGTGCCCCTTTGCAGCATGGCGGTCGCATATCGGGCGAGATCGTCAGCCGTCGAGAACACTCCCGCATGCCCCGCCACGCCGTTGAGTTCATACGCCCGCGGATCGTGCACTTCGCCCCGAATCCACTCGCCGCCCCGCTTCTCGGTCGGCGCAGCTCGCTCGCGGTCCAATTGCAGCGCAGTCTGAGCCACGTCGCCGTCCGCTGCGCCACCGTTCGCAGCTTCCGCCGTCGGCGATGATTCCGGCTCCCGGTGGCGCTGCACCCGCACGTACCCGGTCTCTTTCATCCCCAGCGGCTCAAAAATGTTCTGTCGGCAATACCGATCGAGCGTCTGCCCGCTGAGCCGCTCGATCAACTTCCCGAGCACGAGAAAGTTCACATCGCTGTAAACGAACTTTTCGCCCGACGGCTGTTGCAGCTTCAGCGCCGCGATCCGCTCCCACGATTTCTCGGGGCCATCCAGGTAGTCGCGCAGCGCGTTGTCGGCGATCAACCCGCTCGTGTGCAGCAGCAGGTGCTCAACCGTCACCTGCTGCTTGCCGTTCTGGCCAAACTCGGGCCAGTGCTGACTTACCCGATCGCTCACTTGCAACTTGCCCGCGTCGACCAGCCGCATGATCGCCGTCGAAGTCGCGATCGGCTTGGAGAGCGAGGCGATGTCAAAGACGGTATCCACCGTCATCGCTTCCTCGGTCGGCTCAACCTGCCGCAACCCGTACGCCTTGCGCCAGACGATCCCCGAGCGCCGCCCGACCACCACCACGCATCCCGGCATCTTCTTCTCGGCCAGCGCCGTTTCCACCAACCCATCAATCGCCGCCAGCTTCTCCGCCGACACGCGCCCTTCGGCAGGCGGGAGGATGGGCAAGTTCTCGTTGGCCGCGCCAATTGAAGCCAGAAGTGAAAGTAAGGCGCCAAACACCGGGGTGGGGGGGGGGGGGTTGGGGGGGGGGGGCGCGGGCCGGCCCGCCGCG
>JAEZAS010000336.1 GCA_023430365.1 Planctomycetota bacterium | reverse complement strand
GGGCAATTCGCGCCCGTGGGGGCGGGGAAAGCGGAGGGGATTCTTCGTAGCTGAAGTCGCCCGAATTCAGACACCCCGCGTGTGGAGGCTGGGTTTGTCTGAATTCTGGCGAATTCAGCTACGAGGGGAGTGCAATCGTTGACAATTATTCAGCATTTACATATCACGTCAATGACATTTCCTGGAGTTGTTGGGGCGTGGGTGAGATGGCTAGGTGGGTTACTTTTCCCTTGTACGCCTGGCGGCTGTTGCGGGTTGCGGCGAGGCGCGGGGGGGTGGGTGGTTGAGCTGGGGTGTTGATTTACTGGAGGGGTTTATCAACAAGTAGGGGGCCCCTGTACCCCGGGGGGGCGTTGATAAACCTCCCGAGTTGATCAACAGGCACATCGCGGGAGGCAATTAGGAAGCGTGTCGTAAGCGGCTTGGGGCGTCACGCGTGTTAGGGGGAGTTTGCGGCCCTTGCCGCTGATGGAGGTCGGCGGCGGAGAACGTTGTCCGGGGTGGTCGATACTCCTAGAATCGGTTCGACCGCTGGGCCGAGCCGAGGGGAATGGTTGCTAAAGGGGTCGGGATCATTTTCGGCCAACCAGCATTCCCATTGAAAACGGCATCGCCGAAAAATGATCCCGACCCCGACGCCAGCCGAGTTCGTTTTGCCGCATCACACTTTTGACTAGATTGCCAGCCACGTGAGCACGAAACCGAAGAGCCTGGGCGATATCCTGCAGGAGTTCGCCCAGCACCGGCAGATCATGCAGCAGGAGCTGCAGAAGGTGATCGTCGGCCAGGACGAAGTGATCGAGCAGTTGTTCGCGGCGATCTTCACGCGCGGCCACTGCCTGCTCGAAGGGGTGCCGGGGTTGGCGAAGACGCTCATGGTGAGCACGCTGGCCAAGATCCTCGATGTGGGGTTCAAGCGGATTCAGTTCACCCCCGACCTGATGCCCTCGGACATCACGGGCACCAGCGTGCTCGAGGAAGACGAGCAAGGCCGACGCAACTTTCGCTTCGTCGAAGGGCCCGTGTTTACGAACATCCTGCTGGCGGACGAAATCAACCGTACGCCTCCCAAGACGCAGGCGGCGCTGCTGCAAGCGATGCAGGAGCGCGAGGTGACGGTCGGCAGAACGACGTACGACCTGCCCGATCCGTTCTTCACGATCGCCACGCAGAACCCCATCGACCAGGAAGGAACCTATCCGCTGCCGGAAGCTCAGCTGGACCGGTTCATGTTCAACATCAAAGTCGGCTACCCGTCGGCGGAGGAAGAGGAGCGGATCCTGGCGTCGACCACTCGGACCGAGAAGGTCGAAGTGCGGAAGATTCTCTCGGCCCGGGCGATCACCAACCTGCAGAAGCTGGTGAACTCGGTCGCTGTGAGCGAGTACATCGTCAAGTACGTCGCGCGACTGGTGCGGGCGACCCGGCCGAAGGACGAAACGGCGCCGCAGTTCGTGCGCGACCTGATCGACTGGGGCGCGGGACCGCGAGCGGGGCAAAACCTGATCAACGGCGGCAAGGCACTGGCGGCGATGGACGGGCGGTTCTCGGTGGCGATCGACGACATTCGCAAGATCGCCGTCCCGGTGCTGCGACACCGCATCAGCGCCAATTTCCAGGCGCAAGCCGAGGGAATGGGAACCGACGACATCATCAACCGCCTGGTGAAGGAAATGCCGGAGCCGGAGATTTCGAAGTTTGCGTGAAAGGCGATTTCAGAAGGCAGGTTTCAGAATTCAGAAGTGAGGAGCCAGATCCGACGCCAGGTGTTGACATCCGAAATCTGAAATCTGAAATCCGAAATCATAAATTACGATGTCCGCCACCCGTTCCGCTTATGTTCATGTGCCGTTCTGTCGGCATCGGTGCGGGTATTGCAACTTTACGCTCGTGGCGGGGCGGGACGATTTGATGGGGGCGTACCTGGAGGCGGTCGAGCGGGAGCTTTCCTGGCTCGGCGAACCTCGGCCGGTGCGGACGCTCTTTCTGGGCGGAGGAACGCCGACCCATCTGCCCCCCGAGTCGCTCGATCGGCTGCTCTCGATCGCCCGCCGCTGGTTCCTGCTCGAAGCGGGAGGCGAATTGAGCGTGGAGGCGAATCCGGTTGATATCGATGCGGATCGTGTGGCCGTGCTGGGGCGGCATGGCGTGACACGGATCAGTCTGGGGGCACAGTCGTTTCATCCGGCGAAGCTGAAGTTGCTCGAGCGCGATCACTCGGCGGAGTGGATCGCGGCGGCCGTAGAGCTTTGTCGGCCGGTGATCGGGTCGATCTCGCTCGATCTGATCTTCGGTACGCCGGGAGAAACGCTCGCAGAGTGGCACGATGACTTGCGGCAGGCGCTGGCGCTGCGGCCGAACCATGTTTCGACGTATGGCTTGACGTTCGAACGGGGCACGTCGTTTTGGAGTCGAATGCAGCGGGGCGAACTGGGGAAGACCGACGAGGATGTCGAGCGGCAGATGTACGAATCGGCGATCGACTCGCTGACGGGAGCGGGGTTCGAGCACTACGAAGTTTCGAACTTCGCCCAGCCGGGGCATCGGTCGCGACACAACGAAACGTACTGGACCGGCCGGGAGTTTTATGCGGCAGGTCCGGGAGCGGCGAGGTTTATCGACGGGCGCCGGGAGGTCAATCACCGCAGCACGACGACGTATTTGCAACGTGTGATGCAGGGACAATCGCCAGTGGCGGAGAGCGAAAAGCTGGAAGCGGAGGACGCGGCGCGGGAGCGACTCGTGTTTGGCCTGCGGCGGTTGGAAGGAGTCGACTGCGAGGCGTTCGAGCGTGAGACGGGATACCGCGTGGAAGCGCTCGGCGGGGCGGCGCTGAAGGAATATCAGCAGCATGGGCTGCTGGAGATGCGCGAAGGAACGTTGCGATTGACGCGCAAGGGATTGCTGGTGAGCGATGCGCTGTGGCCAGCGTTCCTGCGCGGGTAACGTAGGGTAGGTTTCCAGCCTGCCCGTGTGGTGAATGACCAATGACCAAATCCCAATGACCAAGGAGAGTCTGGTGCACCAACTTCCTTTGGTCATTGGTGCTTGGACATTGGGATTTTTCACGGGCAGGCTGGAAGCCTGCCCTACGGTGCGAGCGGCGCCGTTGGTTTGAGTTGCCACTGCTCGTCGAAGAAGTCGGCGGCGGCGATTTTGCCGGGCCAGACGGCGTTGGGCGGAGTGCTGACGTCGACCACCGCCCAGTCGGGAAGCATGGGGACCTGGCGGGCGTTGTTCAGGTAAGCGTAGTCGCGGAACGTAAAGCTGCTGTTGAGAACAACGTAGCGATTGGGATTGAGCGGATTGGGATGGATCGCGATGAGAGCGTGTCGCTCGGCGGCGTAGTCCTGCTCGCCGACGGTGACCTTCTCCTGCGACCAGCCGATCGGCAGATCTTTGGCAACTCGAGACAGAACGCTGTTGCTCTGCGGATCGCCCCAGAGGATCAGGTTGGAGCTGGCGATGTCGGCTTCGGTGATGTCGGTGTCGTTCTTCACGCGGGCTTCGCCGCGGAAGTGCCGACGCCAATGTTCGATGGCCCGATTGAGCTCGCTCTCGGCCCACTGCGCCGTCTGCGAGTGCCAGCCCTTGCCGGTCGGTCGCACGAAAATGAACGAGTCCATGAAGGCGTCGTCAATCGGCCCCTGGAGATTGTGGCGTTTGCGAAGCTTGCCATTGCTCGGCCGTTCTCCGAGACGCCACTCGTTGCCCGCGCGATGGAACGAAACTTTCCAGGAGCGGTCGCTCTTGGGCTGCGGAGCGGTGAGTTCCTGATCGCCGATGATGACCACGACCGGCGATTGCACGTCGAAGGGGCATTCGCCCGCCGGGAAGCTGAGCGTGAAGTCGGTGACGTTATCGGGTTCGATCTCCAACTGTCCCGACAACAGCGCGGCGAACACGCGCGTCGGCTGCCAATGCTCTTCCAGGCCGTCGACGGTCAGCCAGTGCATCTTGTTGTACTTGAGCGTGTAGGTGACCAGTTGCAGGTCGAGCGGCTGCCAGTCGCGACCGTTGCGGGCCAGGCTGTTCATCCGCTCTTCGACTTCCAGGCGAGCGCCGGGCTCGTAAGCGTGCTTGGTCTTGGGGCCGATGACGTGCAGCAGGTCGATGCATTCCGTTTTGAGAGCCGCAGCCATGACGTCGGCGGCCTGCTTCTGCGAGTCGAGCTCGCCGCTGTAGGCGACCACCGGGCAATGCCGCAGATTGCCAGCCCAATCGGTGCAGTCGTACCAGCGCCAGAGAATCCGCTCCCAGGGAGTCGGCTTCAGGTTCTCTTTCTGGAAGATCTTGAGGAAGTCGGGGGTTTCCGAAAAACCGGCCCCAGGGTTGGCGGCGAACCAGCGGTCGGGATAGTGGACGGCAAAATGCCACGCGGCGGCTCCGCCCATCGAGAACCCGCGGACCGAGACGCGATCGTCTTCAATGCGGTAGCGCTTGCGAACCGATTCCAGCGCTTCGAGCACATCGACTTCGCCGGCGAACTTGAAGGCGTTGCAGTAGCGGCCGTACGGGTGCAGCACGATCGTGTCGGTCGGCGTGAACGTGCCGGGATTGGTCGTGCGATCGCGGATAAAGTTGAGTTCGCTCAGGACTTCGCCGCGGCCGTGAAACCACAGGTCGAGACGCCACTTGGCCGCGCCTTTGGGCTCGAAGCTTTCGGGAATGACCAGGCCGTAGGGCTGCACCGAGCCGTCGATTTTGGAGACGTAGCCGCGAACCACGAGCCCAGTGGCGGCTGTCCAGGGAGCCTGGCCCGAGGCGAGTTGATCGGCCCGCTCCTGACCGACGGCCAGCGTTTTCTCGGCGAAGTCGAGTTCTTTCGCGTCGAAGAACTCCTGGTACTTGAGGGCGTCGTGCACGGCCTTGTGATAGACCTGCACGTCGGGAAGCAACTCGAGCGTCTTCGGCGACTTGCTTCGCTTGAGCTGGTCGATCGACTGCCCGAGGCGTTTCAGGCCGGCCTCGAGCGTCTCGCGCCGGCCGGCTGGGACTTCGATGCCCAGCTTGGGAATGCGGCGGACATTGTCGGGGATGTTGTCCCCTGGGCCATCCGCCAGTACGTTGGCGGTGAACAAGACAACCAGCGGCAAGGCGAGCGCGGGCAGGCGCGAGAGCATGGCGGGTCCAATCAAAGCGAGCAAAATCAGGAGAGGTTACCCATGAGCTTAGCATACCGCTCCCGATTTCGCGAAAGCGATTCGTCCGATACTCGCTGGAATTGGTTGCAAACCACCTTGGTGAGTGCTTCGACAAAGAAATACTCGCCCCACATCACCGACTCGTCGACGCCGAGGTTCTTCGCCGTGTGGTAGACGCCATGCTTCAAAATGCCTTCCCAACCGGGAGTTTCGCTCGCGAGGTATTGGGGCCGGACGAGCGAGTCGAGCGTGGCGAGCGCCGTGTTGCGATACTTTTCCGCCAGCTCCGGAGAACTGGTTTGGTGGGCGAGGTCGAGCAGGCCCGAAGCGGCGATGGCCCCAGCGCTCGACTCCTTTTGCGCCCCCCAGGGAGCCGGCTGAGAGAGATCGGCGTCGAAATCCCAGAACGGCACCCCATCGTCGGGCAGGTGCTCAATCCAGTACTTCGCGTTTCTCTCGGCAACGGCCAGGAACTCCGGATTGCCGGTCAGCGCATAGCACTTGCTATAGCCGTAGAGCGACCAGGCGAGTCCGCGGGCCCAGGCGCTATCGGGACTGAGCCCCTGATGGGTCCCCTGGCGGAGGAACTTGCCCGTTTCGAGGTCGAAGATGCCCTCGTGCGCGGTGGAGCCGTCGGGGCGGACGATCGTGTCGCGCGTGGTGCGGCAATGGTTGGTCGCGATACGCGCCAGATCGGCGTTACCGGTTTCGACCGCCGCGTAGAAAATGAT
>JAEZAS010000300.1 GCA_023430365.1 Planctomycetota bacterium | reverse complement strand
GGCCGACGTCGCGTTTTTTCTTGTTGACGCCATTTTCCACTCGAAAACGTGGCTTTTTGGGCGATCCGGGGCTTCGGTGGGCGGGGTGGTCCGCGGTTTGCCGGTCAACAGGCGTGGCGAAAAGCGTGCGTTTCAAGCTTTTGACGAAACAAGGGAGCTACCGATGATCGGACGACGAGAATTTGCCTTGGGCGGCCTGGGAGCGAGTGCGTTGGCGGCGATGGCTGGACTGGCCCAGGGGCAAGAAGAGGGCCGGCGGGATTCTCGCGATCGCAAGGAGAGCGGCCGCGGCCGGCGAGGCGGCCAGCGATCGCATCGCGGTTACAGCGAAATGTATAAGGAGTGTGCCGAGGCGTGTTCCGACTGTCAGCGCGAGTGTGAACGGTGTGCGATGCACTGCGCCGAGATGGTCGCCCAGGGGCACGAGCATCACAAGGAGACGCTGCAGACCTGTCTCGACTGCGCCGACTTCTGCAAGACGGCCGCGAGCATTGTTTCGCGCGGTGGGCCGTTTGCCGATCTCATTTGCGAAGCCTGCGCCGACGCCTGCCGGCGCTGCGGCGAGGCGTGCAAGAAACACGGCGACAGCCGCGAAATGAAGGAGTGCGCCGACGAGTGCTTTGAGTGCGAGAAAGCCTGCCGGGAGATGACCCGGAATTCAGGACGGGGCCGGTAAGCCGGTCGGTGAACACACTCCCGCCGTAGCCGAACTCGCCAAGAGTTCAGCCCAACGGGGTGTCCACGCGCAGGGCGGCTGAACCCTTGGCGAGTTCAGCTACGGTGTCATTCCCCTCGCGATAGCGATTTGTTTATCGCTTCGCTTCTCGCGGCTGTGCGGTCCCGTGCGATTGCCGGCGGCGGACGGCGTAGCCGTAGGGCGTCGGCCACGTCGGCTCTTCGGCCAGCGCACTGCTGACGCGGTGGGCAAAGTACGGTTCGCGGAGCAGTTCCCGGCCGATCAGCACCAGATCGGCTTTGCCTTCGACGATGATTTCGTTGGCGTACTCCGGTTCTGTGATCATGCCGACCGCAGCGGTGCGGATGCCGGCCTCGCGCTTGATCGCCTCCGCAAACGGGACCTGATAGCCTTTGCCGACCGGTATCTTGGCGACCGGCACGATGGCTCCCGAAGAGCAGTCGATCAGGTCGACGCCGCGTGACTTCAGTTGCTTCGACAGCTCGATCGATTGCGGCAGGTCCCAGCCTCCTTCGATCCAGTCAGTGCAGGAGAGTCGCGTGAAGAGCGGCAGGTCCTCCGGCATCGCGGCCCGCATGGCGGAGGCGACCTCGAGCGTGAGCCGCATCCGGTTTTCGAGCGAGCCTCCGTATTGGTCCGTGCGCTGGTTGCTCAGCGGCGAGAGGAATTCGTGCAGCAGATAGCCGTGGGCGGAGTGCAGTTCAATGACCTGATAGCCGGCCTGCACGGCGCGGCGTGTGGCGGCTGCGAACGAGGCGATGATGGCCTGGATGTCGTCGAGCGTCGCGGCCTTCGGAGTGGGATGTCCGGGAGCGAACGGCAGTTCGCTGGGGGCGACGGTTTGCCACGCGCCTTCGTGCGGCTGAAGGGGCGCTCCTCCTTCCCACGGGACGTGGCAGCTTGCCTTGCGCCCGGCGTGGGCAAGTTGAATGGCCGGGATCACGCCCTGGCTCTTGATGAAGCGGGCGATCCGCGCGAAGGGCTCCAGGTGGTCGTCGTCCCACAGGCCCGTGTCGCCCGGCGTGATCCGCCCCTCCGGCTGAACGGCGGTCGCTTCGACCATGACGAGCCCTGCCCCGCCGACGGCCCGGCTGCCGAGGTGGACGAAGTGCCAGTCGTTGGGATAGCCGTCCTGAGCCGAGTACTGGCACATCGGCGACATGCCGATGCGGTTGGGAATCGTGACGCCGCGGATCGTGAGGGGCGAAAGCGCGTCGACCGCCTCGATCGCGGTCTCTTCCTGGAAGTGGCTATTGCACGACAGCTTGGTGCACGGGTCGGCGGATTCCTGCATGGTCGAAGCTCCTCAAAGTACAGCCGGCTACCGATTTCGATCCTCGCCGTTCCACGACGGGACCACTAATCATACGGCTGTCGTCGAGAGGAGACCCAGGGGGATTGCCGATACGCAAGGCGGACGCTTATAGCGGGCCGGCTGCCCGTCGCTTTGTTTTCTGAGTTTCGCTCGGATCGTCCGATAGCAGTGCCACCAGCAAGTCCGCCGACGCATGCGCCTCGTCCACCGCAGCCGTTTCTTCGACCTCGGGCGTTTCCGGAGCCGCCGATTCTCCGCCCACGAGCGAGGTGATTCCGTTCAGGTAGTTGATGACGATCAAAGCGTCGATCGCTTGAACTTCCCCGTCTCCGTCGACATCGAGAAGCCCGATTTCTCCAGCCGGCCGGGCTCCCAGCGGGCCGGGTCCGACGAGATTCAGCCGATTGATAATCATCAATGCGTCGAGCGCGACGATGTCGCCGTTGCCGTCAACATCGCGCGACTCGCCCGTGCGATGCCAGGGGAGTTCATTTTCCTGCACGGCCACCGAGTAGTATCCGAGGCGCTTGGGAGTCGCTTCGGCGGTGTACAACTCAACCACCAGGCCGTCGTCATCGGCCGTCGTCAGCGCTTGTCCGACCTTGAGCCGCAGGTTGCCCTGAACCACCTCAAAGCGGAAATCGGATGGCACCCAGCCACCGGTCCAGGGGTGCGCAGGAATCGGACCGATGACCGCGCCGGAGATGTTTTCCAAGACGCTCCCTTCCGCCTCCCAGGTTGGGTAAACGAGGTAGTGGCTCGGATCGGTGTCGGTCACCGTTTGGCCGTTTGCGGTCTGGGCCGTGGCCGTAGCGATATGAACATTGGGGCCGGAGCGGGCGGTGATCGTCGCCTCATACGTCCAGGTTTCACTGGGGTCGAGCTTCTGATTGCCGTTCAGGTCGCCGACATTGTGCACACCGTTGCGCCCGGTGCTGTAGATCTGGAGTGAATCGGTCGGACCGTCCACCGAGACAAACAGATACTTGCCGCTGGCGTCGACCTGCATTTCGACCGGTTCGCCGCCAGTAACCGGAATGTCGCCCAATTTCTGGAAAGTGTTAGCGTCCCAAATGCCGATCTTGCCCGTCGCACTGACGATGTACGCAATCTGACCATCGGGGCTGTAGACCATCTCGCGGGCGATCCCACCCGTGTTGAACGCCCCCACGAGACTCATATCGCTCGTGCGATACTTGGGAACGCCTGTTACACCATCAATTCCCGGTTCGGCGAGGAACGAAACATAGGCGCTGTCGTGTGTGATAGCGATGTCCAATCCGACACTATTGCTCTGATGTCGCCAGAGACGTGTGGGTGGATCGGTTGTCAGATCGATCTGGTTGAACGTAGACCAAACCGGGCTGTCGCTCGCGTAGTAGAGACGGGTTTTATCTGGACTAACTTGCGAATAACCGTAGTACCAATCAGCCCCGGGCAAGGTGATGTCAGGGCCTACCTTCTGGCCGTTGACCGGACTGTTTTGCGTGATGGCGCCAATCTGGTGTACGAGAAGTTGGCCGTCCGCTCCCACCTCCAATCCTTTGTAAGCCCATCCGCCGACACTAATGTTGGGTAAGGAAGTGTTCGTGTTTGTGTCGATGACGCCCACCCAGAAGCCGCCGCCTTGTGTACCAAGATAAAGCCGGCTGCCATCCTTTGAGAGTGCCAGATGCGTCGGTTCGGTGGAGCCCACGTCGATCGCGGCAACCAGGGTCAAGGTGTTGGTGTTAATCACCAAGACTTTGTCTTGCCCAAAAGTGACGCCCTCGATGCTCACGTAGATCAAAGGTTTCGTCGGGTGCATCACAAAATCATGCGCAAAGCCGATCGAGTGTGTGGCCAAGAGCGACCCGAGCGGCGACTGCACCGTGAGCTTCTGTGCTGGCACGAAATCATCATTGGGCAATGGCGTGCCGTTGTCGTCGACGACGGTTACGTTGCTCAGAACGACATCGCCCGTATTGGTCACCTTGTAGGAAGTGGCGACCGTGGCCCCATCGTTCACGATGATGCCCGGCGGGCTATCGGAATCAACAGTGTTAAGCGTTGCCTGCACATCGAGGCTGGCAACGAGCAGTTGCCGGGGTTCGAGGCGTTCGACAACGAAGGGGCGATGCTGGGACGCGGTGATCCGCTTGTGCAGAGACATAGGAGAAACCACGGCAGAAGGAAAAAACCAAGGATCAGACCCGGTTGCCTCTTCTCCCCCAACGGTGGCACGCTGGCATTGTTGCTTGCACGGCCGGACAACCGCAAGAGCAAGTTGTCAGGTGGTCGATACTGAACGGTCGAGTATGTGCCTCAGATCGCCGGAAGCGATACAATGTCCATTCGTTCAGTGCTGAGTTGGGTGTGGAGCCATTGCGGCGGCGAGGCAAAAGCGGTGGAAGAACTGCGGGGCATTCTTCGCAAATACTGGGGCTACGACGACTTCCGTCCCTTGCAGGCGGAAGCGATGCGGAGCGTCGTCGACGGGCGCGACTCGGTCGTCGTCCTCCCCACGGGCGGCGGCAAGTCGCTCTGCTTTCAGGCTCCTGCCCTGCACCTGCCGGGGCTCGCCGTCGTCGTCTCGCCCCTGATTTCGTTGATGAAGGACCAGGTCGACGCCCTGGACGATTGCGGCGTTCCCGCTGCGTGCGTCAACAGCACGCTATCACCGGTCGAGCGGCGGCAGGTGGCCGAGGATGTTCGCAGCGGCCGGCTGAAGCTGCTCTATCTGTCTCCCGAGCGCTTGATGACCGAGCGGACGCTCGACTTTCTCAAGTCGACGAAGCTGTCGTTCTTCGCGATCGACGAAGCGCACTGCATCAGCGATTGGGGACACGACTTTCGGCCTGAGTACCGCATGCTACGGGCGCTGAAGCAGCAGTTTCCCGGAGTCGCGGTGCACGCTTACACCGCCACGGCCACCGAGAACGTGCGGCACGACATCGCCCGCGAGTTGCACCTCGAAAAGCCGAACATGCTGGTTGGCTCGTTCGACCGGCCGAACCTGATCTATCGCGTGCAGCGGCGGACCGACTTGAACAAGCAGATTCGCGAGGTGATCGAGCGGCACCCGGACGAAAGCGGAGTGATCTACTGCATCCGCCGGGCCGACGTGGAAGCGACGGCCGACATGCTGCGCGGCATGGGGCTCAAGGCGCTCCCCTACCACGCCGGCATGGACGACACGAAGCGGCAGAAGAACCAGGACGCGTTCATCAACGACCGGGCGAAGATCATCGTAGCGACGGTCGCCTTCGGGATGGGAATCGACAAGTCCGACGTGCGCTACGTGATCCACGCGGCGGCGCCGAAGTCGCTGGAAGCCTATCAGCAGGAAAGCGGCCGCGCTGGGCGCGACGGCCTGGAAGCGGAATGCTGCCTGTTCTGGTCCGCGGCCGACTTCCAGTCGTGGCGGCGGTTGCAGGCCGATCTGCCCCCGCAGGCATACGCGATTGCGATGGAGGTGCTGGGCGGCATCGAGAAGTTCTGTACCGGTGTGACCTGTCGTCACCAGGCGATTTTGAACTACTTCGGCCAGCGAGCGGAGGAAGCGAACTGCAACGCCTGCGATGTGTGTCTCTCGGAGGTGGACCTCGTCGACAATTCACTGGTCATCTCGCAGAAGATTCTCTCCTGCGTCGTACGGTTGAATCAGAATTTTGGCGGCGACTACACGTCGCTCGTGCTCTCCGGTTCGCGGGAAGCCCGGATTCTGGAAAACGGACATGACAAGCTGACCACGTATGGCCTGCTGCAGCACGAGGGCAAGAAGAGCGTTCGGGACTGGATCGAGCAGCTGGTCGGTCAGGGGTATCTCGACAAGGTTGGCGAATACAACCTGTTGCAAGTCACCCCTTCCGGGCGCGACGTTCTCAAGGGAGAAGCCACGCCGCGGCTGCTCAAGCCGGTGGAAGACGACGGCGGCGGCAGCAGCAAGAAGCGAGAAGCAAAAGTCTCGAAGGCTTCGTGGGAAGGCGTCGACCGCGGTTTGTTCGATGTGCTGCGCACGCTCCGACGCGAGAAGGCCGAGGAGAAGGGCCTGCCGCCGTTCATCGTGTTCAGCGACGCCACGCTCCGGAACCTGGCCCGCTTTCGGCCGACGACCTCAGGAAACCTGCTCAACGTCCCCGGCATCGGCGAGAAGAAGTCAGCCGAGTATGGCGACGACTTTCTGCAGTGCATCGCCGACTATTGCCGCGAACATAAGCTGTTGTCTGATGTGGGGGACGAAGCGGCCTCAACGCTCCGCTCTCGCAAGCCGAAAGCCGAACGCCCCGAGCGAAGCAGCTCCGCCGAAAGCCAGGTGGGCGCCAGCCTGGCCAAGGTGAAGGCGATGAAGCTGTTTGGCGAAGGCATGTCGATCGACGACGTTTGCGAGCAAGTCGGCCGGGCGCGATCGACGGTGGCGGAGTACCTCGTCGAGTACGTGATGAACGAGGGGGTGTGCGACCCGAGCCACTGGATCCCGCCGGTACTGTTCACCGACATTCGCAACGCGGTGGAAAAGCACGGCCTGGAAAAGCTCAAGCCGATCCACGAGGAACTCGGCGGAAAGGCCAACTACGAAACGATCCGCATCGCCATCGCCTGCATCCGCAACGACATGCCAGCGGAGTGAGCAGGCGACGATACTCGTAGCCGGCGGTTAACAACCACCGGAGAAAAGCCGTTTGAGCTTGCCTCGCCGATTCTGACGAATTCGCCGTTCTCCGGAGCGTGGTTACGCTCCGGCTAAAGGTACTTGCTTTTCTCTACGGCACGCTGGCCACTTCGCCACCGGCGCGGGTGCAGAGGGCCCGGAACACTTCCAGCGAGATGCTGTTGCTGATCCGGTGCACCGAGCCGTCCCCCGCCAGGAACTGCACGCCGGCGGGATGAGCGCTGGTGAAGTCCTCGAAGTGGTGGTGCGGACTGTTGGGACCGTGATCGGCGACGCCCAGAATCCGGGCCAGCGGTTCGTTCGCTTCTTCGACGACGCCCTGCCAGAGCGATCCGCCGAGCTTGCTGTGCCGCTCGCCGACGACGAACGTGTTGCTCAGGCCGTCGGTGAAGCTGGCCATCGTCAGGCTGCTGTTCATGAAGAACGAGCCATTCCCGGCGGCGGGGCCGTGCGCGATCTCGCTGGTGCCGAACACGCCTGGATAGTTGCTCTTCGAGACGCGAAACAGCGGTGTCCCTTCGTCGACGGAATGGTGATGCACTCCGTCTTCCTCATGGTCGTGTCCGCCGCCGCCACCGATGACGAACGTCAGACCGCTCGGGTCGGAGGGGCAGATCAGCGTTTTGATCACGCTCTCACGAGCGGCCTGGTTCTCACTGGCGTCGATATGCTCGCCGTGGTGCAGCGAGTCGTACAGGTTGTTCTGCTCCATGAACGGCAGCAGGCCAACCGTCCAGCCCCAGCCCGGCGCCACCTCGTGCGAGTGGGAGTGCTGATAGTGATGGTGGCCGGAGCCTTCCGGGAGAGTGCACCAACCGGAGGGGAGGCGGTTCATGGTGTCGTGGTAGTTGTGCAAAGCCACGCCCAGCTGGCGCAGGTTGTTTTTGCACTGCGACGCGCGGGCGGCTTCGCGAGCGGCCTGCACCGCGGGCAACAGCAGCGCCACGAGCACGCCGATGATCGCAATGACCACCAGCAACTCAACGAGGGTAAACCCTCTCGAACGATGGGAACGCATGACAGACTCCGATGATTTCTGGAGGGCATGCTTCAGCCGCGGCGACGCACACGAGGGATAACACCCACGCGTTTAGCGCTGTACCGTCCGGCGAGCTGTGTGCCCAACCCATACAAAGAACCGATTCTCAAGCTCCCGTCCGCGCAGCGATCAGCCGGCGGACAGAAAACCAACGCAAGGACGTTAGCTGTGAGAAGCGGGCGGAGCCCGGCTGCGACACTCGATGGTTCGCAGCGGAGGAAGCAGAGTCGCGATTTCGCCGATCACCGGCTCGCTGCCGGTTGGCGAAAGCATCGGAGAAGCGGGGCTGACCAGCGCGGGCGTTAACGCCAGATGCTGGCAGATGACGCAGTCGTCGTGCGGCGCGGAGGTTGGCCGCTGCTCATTGTTTTCACTGGCCGTGTCAGAGCAGCTGGCTGTCGAGCAAGTCTTTGCCGGCGAGTGGCAGTGATGCTCGTGCGAGTGAGCGTGGCAGTGGCCGTGCGCATGATGCTCATGCCCATCGGCGGAGGCATGCTCATGATGGGCATGCCGGTGGGCAACGCACGTTTCTCCCGGAGCATGCACATGCTGATGCCCAGCCACGACCACCAGGTCGAGCAGGTGCAGCGCCACCGAAAGGAGCGCGATCAGGCTGTGATAGCGGAGAAACATAGGTTGGGCCTAGGGCCTTGGTCGCCAGTGGTTGATTTTGAGGACCGGCCGCCTTCGCGTCAATACAATTGAATTGCATTTTCGATGACGCGGCAAAAAGTTCCTGTTAAGCGGGCCTGCCGGAGGGGGGATTTGCCGGGGCGGGAGTTCGCCTTGAGCGACAGGGCGATTTCGGGTACTTAGGCGCGTCAGAACCGATTTTCGCCGCACGGAGGCGTTTGCGATGAACCGCCGCAACTGGCTATTTACGACGTTTGCCACCGTTTCCAGCACGTTGCTGCCGTCCTGGGGCGTGGCGCAAATCATCGACGGCCGGGTCACGCTCCGCGAGCGCTTGAAAGCGGGTCTCCGCTGCCGCCGTCCCGAAGAAGAAGCCTTTGCCGACCACATTGCCGACCTGGTCGAGCAGCGTCAGCTGTCGGCGGAGATGGTGCTGGGCACCCTGAAGTGGGCGGTCGAGCGCCGGCCCAATTTTCCGTTCTACTACTTCCGCGACGCCATCAAGATCCGCGCCAAATCGGTCGGCGTCACGATCTAAGGGCCTGAGTCCAGCACGCATCGAGCGATATCAGTCCGCCCGACAAAGCGAGCGGAAGGCCCATCCTTCGCTCGCCGACTCCTGAGCTTTGACTCCCGACGCCTGACAACTACGCCGCGTTCTCGCGTCGCGTAGTCTCGCCGCAGAGGCGATCGAGCAGAGCGAGCACCTCGCGTTCCAGGTGCGGCATGGCCTCGTGGGGCAGCGCGCAGTCGAGGTCGTGCACTTCCCAGAACTCGACCTTCGGCAGCCAATCCGGGAACCGCTGCTGCATGAGCGGGCGATGCTCGGTCCGCTTCACCGCCACGACGTGTTCCACCGCGGCAAAGTCGTCGGTGGAGACGTCCATCGGCATCCGGTCATACGGCTTGCAGTCGATGCAGTGGTGGGCCAGGCGGGCGCGCGTGTGCGACGACATGGGCCCGGGATTGTTGGCTGACAGCGCGAGACCGCGGGAAACCGCCCGCCAGGTGGCGCCGCGCCGCTCGGCATGCCAGTTGAAAAAGGCTTCGGCGTACCGGCTGCGATAGTAGTTGCCGGTACAGAGGAACATTACAGTCTTCATAGTCGTTCAGAGGCCATCGCCGGCTGAGAGACGCATCGTTCGCGCCGGTCCGAGGCATACGAGAAATGCTTTTCAGCGTCCGCCCGTCCGTAGGCGGTCGTCAGGGCAATCGGGTGGGCAAGCAATTGGGGGTGGGTAAGCGTTCGCCGCTCTCGCAGCGCTGCTCTTGGTCACTCTAGTTACACGGGAAAAAAGGGTCAATACGATCAATGCTCGTGCTTTGACAACGCGCTGCGGCCAGTGCTCGATCGGCCGCAGCGCGTTGTCGACTTTGGACTTCGCTGCTAGTGCTTGTGGTCGGCTGGGTGCTCGGTTTCTTTGAACTCGCCGACGTAGGGCGTTCCTTCGACCTCGCCGGTGATCGATCCTTCGAACAGCTTTTCCGCGGCCAGCGCATCGTGCTGGCCGACGAATCGCGACGCAGCCCCTTCCGGTTCCCCGTCCAGCGGCTGGGCGACCAGTTCGATCTCCGCCTCGGGATCGTTCAGGTGCAAGTGCAGCTTCTCCGCCTTGATGGGCGAGGTCGCCTTGGCCTGGCCGTCGAGGATGTAGACGACGGCCTCCTTCTTGTCGTGATCGACCACGAACTCGGCGTGGTAGGCGCCGCCGCCCCATTCGACGATCGTTCCGCCATGGGGACCCGCGCCATGAT
>JAEZAS010000276.1 GCA_023430365.1 Planctomycetota bacterium | reverse complement strand
CGGCAATGAAGTTGGCGAAGTGGTTGTCTCCCTTGCCCTCGAACTTGCGCACCAGCTTGCCGTCTGGATCGAACAACGAGCCGTCGGCAATGAACCCTTCGCTGCCGTAGATCACGTAGCCGCTCTTTAACTTGTCGCTGAACGGCGCCGACTTCAGCCCGCGCACTTCCTGGATGATCGTCTGCGGCCCGTAGCGATGCACGGTTAGCTGCGTGTTGGGCGTTTCCCCCGCGTCCTCGTAGCCCAACCGCCCGCCGATGCTGACGACCGAGTCGCCCAGCCCTTCGAGGCCGAGCAGCCAACGGCAGATGTCGACCATGTGGATGTTGTTGTTCCCCAACTCGCCATTGCCGGTGTCCCAGACCCAGTGCCAGTCGTAGTGCAGGTTCGCTCGGGTCAGCGGCTGTTCGGTTCCGGGGCCGAGCCAGAGGTTGAAGTCGCACTTCGGTGGAATCTGGCACGTTCCTTTCGGTCCGATGGAACCGCGGCGGCCATAGATGATCGTCCGGGCGAGCTTCACCTCTCCGAGCTTGCCGGCGCGAAGATACTCGGCGGCGCCTTTCAAAGCGCCGACCGAGCGATTCTGCGTGCCACCCTGGCAGATGCGCTTCGTTTTGCGGGCCGCCTGCACCATCCGCCGCCCTTCGGCGATGTTGTGGCTCACCGGCTTTTCGACGTACACGTCCTTGCCCGCCTGCATGGCCCAGATGGCGGCCAGGGCGTGCCAGTGATTCGGCGCCGCGATCGAGACGGTGTCGACCGACGGATCGTCAAAAATCTTGCGCAGGTCCTGGACCACCTTGGGTCGACGGCCGCTCTGCCGTTCGACCGCTTCGGCGAGTTCTTCGGCCAGTTGCAAATCGGGATCGCAGACGTAGGCGACGTTCACTCCCGGTTGCTTGCCGAACTCGGCCGCGTGCACCTTGCCGCGGATGCGACAGCCGATCACGGCGTGCTGAATCTCATCGTTGGCGGCGGCTCGCTGGGCGTCGGCGGCCCGGACTTCAGGCACTAAAGTCGATGCGGCGGCCGTCGCTGCCGCTGCGAGCAAACTGTCTTCGAGAAACCGGCGGCGAGTTTGGGCAGGCATGAGAAAGTCCTTGAAGCGTAATCGAAAACAGTGAGACGCACGCGTCTTGCCGCTGGACCGACCCTCGCGCGTAGCGCACCGGCGAGACGCCTGAGTCGCACCGCGCGATGCGATTAGCGCGCGGCGCCTTCCGACAGTTCTAGCACGGCAAAGATCGCCCGGTGATCCGAAGCGACCGCCTCGTCGAGCACTTTGACCTCGACAACTTTCCAGCGATCTTCGGGGCGATAGAGGATGAAGTCAATCTGTTTCGTCGGCCGATGGACCGGAATTGTGGCCAGCGGCTTTGGATTGACGCTGGTCCAAAGCGAGGCCAGGCGGGCGAGTGTCTGGCTCTCCGGCGTGTCGTTCATGTCGCCAGCCAGCAGGGCCGGTTTGCTGGAATGCTGCGCTGCGAGCTTGTTGATCGCCTCGGCCGAAGCGAGTCGCTCCTCGTTTTCGGCGCGATAGTCGAGATGCGTGGCAAGCAGCAGCAGTCGCTCGTCCGCCTGCGGCAGTTGGATCTCCGCCTCAATGACACCCCGCTGCTCGCTCTTGTCGATGTTGGGCAGCAAATGGTTCTGGTGACGAACGATTGGAAAGCGCGAGAGCACGGCGTTGCCGTAGTGGCCGCCTTGCAACTCGATGTTGGCCCCGAACACGACCTGCATCTTGGTCAGCCGGGCCAATTCGGCTGGCTGATCGACCGAGCCCGATCGTTTGACCGTCTTGTCGACTTCCTGCAGGGCCACCAGGTCGGGCTCGACCGACCGGATCACTCCGGCGATCCGCTCCAGGTCGAGCTTCCCATCGACCCCTGCGCCGTGATGAATGTTGTAGCTGAGCACCCGCAACCGCAGGGGCTCAGCGCCTTGCAAGGCACTGGCGAGGAGCAGCGCGACGCTGAGAGCAATCAGGGGGTACTTTCGTAACATCGAAGCAGGCCCCCATGCATTTCGTGTAGCTGAATTCGCCAGAATTCAGACCTGTGTGAGTGGATGATCCAAGTGCGGGCGTCTGAATTCTGGCGAATTCAGCTACCTGAGGGATCGTTAGCCCATCAGCTCCGGAATCGGCTTGCCGTGGTCGACGATCGGCGTCGGCCGGCCGTTGAAGTCGTGGATCATCGTCTTGTGATCGATGCCCAGGTGGTGATAGATCGTGGCCAGGAAGTCGCCCGGGCCGCAGATCCGCTCGATGGCGTCCTCGCCCCGTTTGTCGGTGGCGCCGATCACGTTGCCGGTGCGGATGCCGCCGCCGGCCCAGATGTTCGAAAACGCCCGCGGCCAGTGATCGCGTCCCGGCTGCAACGTGCCAGCCGCGGCGCTGGCGTTGCCGGCGCCCGTGCTCGGAGCGTAGTTGATCTTCGGCGTCCGGCCGAACTCGCCGGTGACGACGACCAGCACGCGCTTGTCCAAGCCGCGCTCGTAGACGTCTTCGATCAGGGCGGTGACGGCCTGGTCGTAGACGGCGGCGCGGAACTGCATGGCGTCGAACACATGGTGATTGACCGCGTGGTCGTCCCAGTTGCCGACGCGTCCGCACAACGGACCGCTGAGGCTGGTCGTGACGACGTCGACTCCCGCTTCGACGAGACGGCGGGCCAGCAGCAATTGCTGCCCCCAGGCGTTGCGCCCGTAACGCTCGCGGGTGTGATCGTCCTCGCGCGACAGGTCGAAAGCTTCTTTCGCTTGCGAACTGGTCAGCAGGGTCATCGCCTGCGATTCGAACTCGTCGAGAGCGGCCAGCTCACGCTGCTCGTCGAATGTCCGTTCGAGCGTGTCGAGCTTCTGGCGGAGCGAAGTGCGGCGGCCGAGACGGCGCACTTCGTTCGGATCGGTCAGGCCGATGTTGGGAACGGTGAAGTTCGGCAGGTCGGGATTGCCCGAAACGACGAACGGCGAATACGCGTCGCCGAGATAGGCGGGACCGTTGTACTCGAGTGGCGGATTGACGCCCACGTAGGCGGGCAGCGGGTTGTGCCGCGGGCCCTCTTGCGCCCGCAGGTAGTTGGCCACCGTCATCCAGTCCGGGTAACGCGGCTTCGGCTTGTCGCGCGTGTCGGGATCGCCCGAGAGGAGCTGCATGGAGCCGGCTGGATGTCCGCCGGCCGTTTGCCGCATCGAGCGCAGGACCGTGATTTTGTCGGCAATTGCCGCCTGACGCGGGATCAGCTCGCAGAAGTGAAGGCCCGGAACCTTCGTCGGGATCGTCCCAAAGGGGCCGGAGTATTCGCTGCCGGAATCGGGCTTCGGATCGTAGGTCTCCAGGTGCGAACAGCCACCTGGCTGCCAGACCATGATGACCGCGGTCTTCTCGCTCTTCTTGCCGGTCTGTTCGGCGGCCTGCAAGCGATTCTGGGCCTGCAGCCGCAGGATGCCGGGCAGGCTTAGGGTGGCGAACCCCGCGAGGCCGGTTTGCAGGAAGGCGCGGCGGCCTCCGATGCCGGCGATCGGACCAGGGCAAAATTTCGAGCGTGCGCTAGCTGATGGTCTCATGGTTGCTCCGATGGCAGCACCCGGATGGCGATCGGTTCCGAAACGACGATATCTGCAATGTCTCGCGGCTTGGCGGCCTCCGTCACCGACTTCATGCGAGCGGTCGCGGCGGTGACGGCCGCAGTGGCCGCCTTGTGCCGGGCGGTCACCATGTCGGCGGCCGCCTGGGCATCGGTCTTAGGTTCTGCGGTGTTCGCGGCAGTCAGCATTTTCAGTTCGGCTTCAGCGGCTTGCAGTTCCTGCTCAGCCTGCTTGAGCGCTTCCTCGGCGGCAGTCACGGCGGCGGGGTTGTGCCGGTACTTGGTGACGAGTCCGCCGTAGAAGGCAATCAGGTATTCCCCGGGCTGCGTCTTGAGCGCGGCCGTGTCGAGAGTCGCCTCCGATGTGTCGGCGTTAACTGGCACGTCGAAGGCAGGAGCCCGATCGAACCCGGCCCCCATCGTGCGGAGCTTGAGCGAAGTGCCCGAATACTCGCTGCGGCGGGTGTGCACGAGCGGAATTGTCAGCTTCTGACCCGCGACGACGGTCAGCGGCTCTTTCGCCGTCGGTGCGATGGTGAGCGGCGCTTGTTCCAGACCGCTCACCGCCACGGGAACATCCGTCACGAGGCGCGGGCTGGGGATTTCGCCCCAGGCGTCGGGAATCGGAAACGCCATCGAGGCCAGGTGGCAAGGACGCGTGGTCGAAACGCCGTCGATCGTTGCCCGGCCGACGAACGTGGCATTGGCGATGCCCCGCGGGGCGTCTGGCTGGGCGCTCACGAGCATTAGGCCCCGCGATTGTCCGGCAGGAATCTTCAGGCCGTGGGCGGTCACCCCCGGCGGCAGACCCTCCATCGCCAGTTCGATTTCGCCATCGAAACCGTCACGACGGATGGCGACCACTTCCAGGGCCATCGTTGCTCCGCCACGAAGGGCGAGCGGCTTGGACAAGGCGTTTCGATCGCCGTTGCGCAGCTCCATGTGCATCGCCCAAGCGACCAGGGCAAAGTCGGGGGCCGCTTTGCGGATCACGAGGCGATAGAAGTTGCGCTCGTCGTTACGCGTGCCGCCGAACAGGTCGGAGATGCGCAGGCGATGCAGGCCGTCTTCCTTGATTTCGAGTTTGCCCAGGATGTCGGCCGAGCCGGCGTTGTACGGCGGGCCGTCGTAGGCGTAGCCGTTGCTCGAGACCTTCACGGGGCTGGGAATGTCGCTCAGCTCGACCACATCGGTCAGCCGCTCAGCTCCATCAACTTTCGCCACGTGCTGGACGAGGATCGCCGGATCGGTCGGACGGCCGAGTCGCTCGGAACCTACCTCGACCCACCAGACGTCCCCCTTCTTGGCTTCGAACTCAAACACATCGACGTCGGCGGCAGGAAAGAAGCTCCCCGCGATATCGCAGGGAAGCGAGATACGCTGCACCTGCGACGGCTCGTTGTTGGGTTCCACCTCGGCGGCCGCGGCGACCTCCGGCAAACCGACCGGCGGCCAGGAGAACGAGTTCACCTGCCGCGTCGAGGGCATCCGGACGACGGGCGCCCCGGCGGGGAGTTCCCAAACGCCGAGCCGGTAGTAGTAGGCCGGGCCCCCTTTGAACGTCAGCTCATGGACTTTGACCACATACTTGCCGTCGGCGGGCACGTTGAAATCGAGCACGCCGCCGCGACGTTCCACCAGCAGATCGCGCCCCATCGAATCGGCGATGATGACGACCGCGTCGAGCTTGGAGTCGATGCCTCGCGTCGCGCAATCGACGATGATTCGCTGCCCCTGGCGGGCTTCAAAGGCGTAGTGGTCGACCGAGCGGGCCGTCATTGCGGCGTTGCAAACCGAGTTGAGCGGCAGCTCCATCGCATTGGCGAGCGAAGTGTTCGGTTTCGCCTGCACGACTTCCGGCAGCGTGCCCACCGAGAACGCTCGCGACGAGGAAATGCCGAGCCGCGTCATGACCCGGGCTTCGTAGAGGCCGGGCGGACAATCGGGGGCGATCGTGACGACGTACTGATTCGCCACCGGTTTGCCGGCCGAATCGAGCTTCGACGTCGCCGTGATTCGCGGATCGGAGAACGTCAGTTCGTCGAGATCCTCGAGGTAGTCGCCGCTGATCGTAACTTCGACCTGCGTGCCGACCTGGCCCCCCATCGGCATCGTCGTCAGCAGTCGCGGAGCGGGGAGCCCGACCGATTGCGCCTGGAGTGCCAGGGGCGAGGCCAACAGGGCCGCGGCCATCAGCAATCCGAGGCCCGTGTGAATCGTGCGTGCGCCCGAAAACTCGCCGGTCCCGAGCCAACTCGCAATGCGGATAGGTTTGCTCATCGTGCGCCTAGTGGTTGAAAAGGAATTCTTTGGTGTTCATCAGCGCCCAAATGAGATCCTGATAGTTCTCACGTGGGACCTTGGCTGGATCGACCGTCGCTTCCGGATTGGACGCTGGCGGCTCTAGCAGGTACTGCTTTGCGGTCTGCATTTCCGAGTCGCTCGGCTCGCGCGAGAACGCCACGAAATACAGCTCGCGAATCTTCTCCTCCAGCGGCCGGCTGTCCTGGGACAGGCGTGACGCCCGGCCGTTGGCGTGGGCCAGCTTGGATTTGATCTCGCCCGAATTGATCAGGTGCAGGCTCTGCGCGAGGCTCGACGATTGGACCCGCTCGCACTCGCAAACACTGGCGCCCTCCGGCCGGCCGAAGACGCGCAGCAGCGCGGACGAGCGGTTGTAGCTGTTGTCGGGCAAGGCAACGGCCCGTGTGCCCGGCGGCAGATTGGCAAAGTCGGTCTGGGTGCCGGTCAGCGCGTCGATCGCGTCGAGCAGTACTTCTGCTTGCAGCCGGCGAGGGTAATAGCGCGAGTAGTTTTGCCGATCGACGATGTTGTGCTCGTTAGGCAGCTCGCTTAGCTGATAGGCGCTGGACTGTGTGATCACACGCACCAGTTCCTTCAGATCGAAACCGCTCTCGACGAAGTGCTTTTCGAGCGCGCTGAGCAGGGCGGGGTTCGTCGGAGGATTGGTGTCGCGAATGTCGTCTTCCGGTTCGATCAGGCCGCGCTGGAAGAAGTGCTTCCAGTAGCGATTGACCAGCGAGCGGGCGAAGTACGGGTTCTCCGGCGACCGCATCCACTCCGCAAGCCGCAGGCGCGGGTCCTCGTCGGGCGTGATGTCTGGCATCGGATCGCCGAGGGCCGCCGGCTTTAGCGGCTGGCCGGTCTTCATGTTGTTGGCGGTCGCGGTGCCGCGCTTGTGGAAGATCAGGTCCTCGCCGCGCGTTGACGACGGCTTGCGTCCCACCTGGCTGAAAAAGGCGGCTAAGGCGTAGTAGTCGTCCTGGCTCCAGCGCTCGAACGGATGGTGATGGCACTGGGCGCACTGCATTCGCACGCCGAGGAAGAGCTGCGCCACGTCCTCGATCTGTTGCTTCTGGTCCTTGACCCGCTTGTACCAGGCGACCGGCGGATTGGCGATCACCGTGCCCGTGGCGCCGAGCAGCTCTCGCACAAACTGGTCGTACGGCTTATTGGCCAGCAGGCTGTCGCGCACCCAGGCGTGGAACGCAAAGTTGGAAACGATGTCGCTGGCGTCGTCCCGACGATTCTTCAGCAGTGCGGTCCACTTGTTGGCGAAGTAGTCCGCGTAGTCGGGACTGCGGAGCAGTTCATCGATGACCTTGTCGCGCTTGTCGGCTTCCTGGCTTGCCAGGAAGGCCGCCG
>JAEZAS010000431.1 GCA_023430365.1 Planctomycetota bacterium | reverse complement strand
CTGGTTCTACTCGCACCCGGCCGTGTACATCATGATTCTGCCGGCCATGGGTATGGTCAGCGACATGATCGCCTGCTTCGCTCGTAAGCCGCTTTTCGGCTACAAGCCGATGGTCTACAGCATCGCGGGCATTGCGGGGCTCGGGTTCATCGTGTGGAGTCACCACATGTTCGTTTCGGGCATGAATCCGATGCTCGGCATGGTGTTCATGGTCTCGACGATGATGATCGCCCTGCCCAGCGCCGTGAAGGTGTTCAACTGGCTCGGCACGATCTGGGGAGGCAAGGTCCAGTTCACCACGCCGATGCTCTTCTCGCTGTCGTTCGTCTCGATGTTCGTGATCGGTGGTTTGTCGGGCATCTTCATGGCCGCCACGCCGGTCGACATCTTCATTCACGACACCTACTTCATCGTCGCCCACTTCCACTACGTGCTGTTCGCTGGCACGGCGATGGCCGTGTTTGGAGCCATTTACTTCTGGTTCCCCAAGATGTTCGGCCGCATGATGAACGACGACCTCGGGAAGGTTCACTTCTTCCTGACGTTCCTGTTCCTCAACGGTACGTTCTTCACGATGCACATCCTGGGGGCGGTTGGCTTCCCGCGGCGCTACGCCGATCCATACGACTTTGAGACGTTTCGCCACCTCCAGCCGCTGAACCAGTTCATGACGATCTGCGCCATCGGCATGGTCGCAACGCAGGTCCTGTTCGCCTACAACTTCATCAGCAGCATCTTCTTCGGCCGTCCTTGCGGGCGCAATCCGTGGGGCGCGAACAGCCTCGAATGGTGCGCTCCAAGCCCGCCGGGTCACGGCAACTTCGACTTCCAGCCAGTCGTTTACCGCGGCCCGTACGAGTACAGCTCACCCGAAGTCGACACCGACAACTATCCGCAGTGGCAGCCGCCACCGGAAGATCCGCGGCGCATGGCTCCCCCCGACCAACATTAACCTGTAGGGAACGCCCTCTGTGGCGTCCCGCGCCCGCCAACACACCACTGCCAAAACGATTGTCGTGAACGACCTCCGCACCACCGCCGTTTCCCCCTGGCCACATCGGCTGGCGGTGCTGCTTGCGCTGACGACCTTCCCGCTGATCTGGGTCGGCGGACTGGTCACCACGTACGACGCGGGCATGGCTGTGCCCGACTGGCCGGGCACGTATGGCTACAACCTGTTCGCCTACCCCTGGACGACCTGGCTCTTTGGCCCCTGGGATCTGTTCATCGAGCATGGCCACCGTTTGCTCGGGGCCCTGGTCGGCATGATCACACTCGCCCTGGCAACCGTAACCTGGCTGAAGGACGATCGGCGCTGGTTCAAAGAATTGACGATCGGGGCGGTTGTTCTGGTGATTCTGCAGGGAGGCCTGGGTGGCGCACGGGTGCTGTGGGACGAACGGCTCGTGGCGATGATCCATGGCGTCACGGGTCCGGCGTTTTTCGCACTCGCGGCCTCGCTGGCCGTAATGACTTCGCGCGCCTGGCGGGAATCGGCTTCGGCTTCGACCACCGCTTCCCCAGGGCTCGATTCCGGCTGGATGACCAGCGCCATTTGGCTGGCTGGGCTAGCGTATGTGCAGCTCATCATCGGAGCGGTGATGCGGCATATTCCGCTCTGGGCGCCGCCCGACCTCTTTCGGATTGCCGTTTTTTTCCATCTGGGGCTCGCTGCCGTCCTTTGCGTGCAGGCAATTTTGATAGGCTGGAAGGCCATTCGAAGCTGGCGTAGCTCGGGGTGGCTCCGGACGCCGGCAGTGGGCTTACTGGCGTTGGTGCTCCTGCAGATTGCGCTCGGCGTGGCGACCTATGTGGCCAAGTACGCCTGGCCTGCCTGGGCGGAGAGCCTCACGATCGCGGCGACGCACGTGACGACCGAAAAAAGCCTGCACCAATCGTTGATTACAACGGCCCACGTGGCCAATGGTTCCTTGATTCTCGCCACCTCCGTGGTCCTGGCCGTCCGAGCGAGTCGCTTGCGGTATCTGGCAGCCGGAGTGGGCGGTTTGTTGACTTTCTCTGGCGCGCTGAGGGCGGCATGAGTACCACATCGATTTCGCTGCCTGAGCGCCGCTTTGCAGTCTTGGCCCGTACCCGCGACTTCGTCGAATTGACCAAGCCGCGCATCGCAACGTTGATGCTGGTCGTGATTGCCGCCGCGGCGGTCGCCGCCACCTGGGGACAACTCGATCCCTGGACGGTTGTGCACGCGATGGTAGGAACACTGCTAGTCGCGGGCTCGGCCAGCGCCGGCAATCAGATCATCGAGCGTTTTCGCGACCGCCACATGCCGCGTACCGCGGATCGCCCTCTTCCTTCGGGACGGATGATGCTGTGGGAAGCGGTTCTGTTCACCGCCGCCACGGTGACGATCGGCACGCTGTATCTGCTGGTCACCGTCGGCTGGCAGCCGGCCGTTTGGGCAGTGCTGACCTGGGTGCTGTATGTCATCGTCTATACGCCGCTCAAAGTCGTGACTTCGGCCAACACGGCGGTCGGCGCTGTCGCCGGAGCCTTGCCGGTGTTCATCGGCTGGACAGCCACCGGCGTGCCGCTCGATTGGCGGGCCTTGGCGCTGTTCCTGATCCTGTACCTGTGGCAATTTCCGCACTTCATGGCGATTGCCTGGCTCTATCGCGAGCAGTACGGCCGCGGCGGCATGAAGATGCTGACGGTCGTCGACCCGACGGGCCGACGTGCTGGGGTGCAGGCGGTGCTGGCCGCCACGGCGCTCATTCCGGTGGCGCTTGTGCCCGCCTTGGCTGGTCCTGGCTTTGGCGCGGCGGCCTATATCGTGCTCGTCGGACTGCTGGGCGTGGCTCAACTTGGACTTTCGATTCTGTTCTGTGTCCAGCGGAGCGAGCAATCGGCCCGCTGGCTGTTGCGGGCGTCGCTGGTGTATCTGCCGCTTGTGCTGCTGATGCTCATGCTGTTTCCCTGGCTGTAGCTGACTTGAGAACAGTTCGCGGGCCGCACGCTCGCCTGGGTCGACTTCAACAACCGGTTGTTAGACATGGCTGACCACGCACCTACGCACGACGATCATGGTCATGATCACGGCCACGACCATGGACACGGCCACATCAAGCTGGAATACCAGCCGGCGCTGCCGTTGCCCAATGGCAAGCTCTGCCTGTGGCTGTTTTTGTCGACCGAAATCATGTTCTTCGCCGGGCTGATCGGCACCTACATCGTGCTCCGCTTCGGCGCTCCGCCGGGAACCTGGCCGACGCCGCACGACGTGCATCTGGCCGAATGGATCGGCGCCACGAACACGTTTGAGCTGCTTTGCTCCAGCGTGACGATCGTGCTCGCTCTCGAAGCGTCGCGTTCGAACCACGCTGGCGTCGCTCGCGGCTGGATGGCCCTCACGTTCCTGCTGGGCTGTCTGTTTCTCGGCATCAAGGCCTACGAATACAACGCCAAGTTCGAGCACGGCATCTATCCCGCTCAGCCCCGCAGTCTGCTGCATGACAAGGCCGACCTGTACTATGTCCAGGATGTCCGCCAGCACCTAAGCGACAAGCGCAAAGAGCTGGAAGACAAAAAGAGCGCCGAAGGCGCCACCCTGACCGAAGACGAGGAGCAGCGTCTCACGCTCGTCACAAGCCTGCTGCAAAACCACGTACAGTGGACGGAGCTCAAAGCCGCCCGCAGCCAGGACACGGTCGAACGGCTCGCGGCCATGGAATTGCTCGCCGAATCGATCTATCCGCTGCACCACTCCCCCGCCGATCAGCAGGCGTACATCGCTGAGCTCGATCGCGAGATGCAGCAGTTGGAAAAGGACCTGGTGGCCATCAACCAGCAGCGCAGCGAGCTGAAGGGTAAACGCGACAGCGTGGATGGTGAACGATCCACGTTGCAGCAGACGCTCGACTCCTTGAACGAGCGGAAAGCCGAAGCCCAGAAGCAGCTCGAAGCGCTGCAGGCCCCGCCGGCGGAAGAAACGACCAGCACCGCAAGCGGCGAGATCTTCGTCGCCCTGCAGGACGCCGAAGCCGGCGACGCCTCCCAACCGTCGACCGAGGGAAGCGGCAGCGAGTCGCAGCCCAATCCCCGTTTGCAGCAACTCGAGCAGGAGCTGAAGGAGCTCGACGAACAGCTTGGCCCGCAGCAGGAGCGCGTCACTTCGCTCGCCAGCGAAATCGGCAGCATGGACGAACTGATTGCCGCCGTGGACGCCCGCGCCGCCGCTACCGAAGGCCGGCTGAACATCATTCCGGTCCTCAAGGATGCCGAGCACGGCCTGAACGAGGAATTCAAAGGCTGGTTGACGCTGCCGATGATGATTCCCAGCGGCAACATGTGGGCGAGCACCTACTTCCTGATGACTGGCTTCCACGCGATCCACGTGATCGTCGGCTTGATCGCGTTCGCGCTCATCCTGCCGATGCGGTTGGATTCGCGGAAGTCGCACATCCTGGAGAACACGGGCCTTTACTGGCACTTCGTCGACCTGGTTTGGATTTTCCTCTTCCCGCTGCTGTACCTGTTCTGAGAAGTAGACAGTAAACAGTTCTGAGAACTCCTGACTCCTGACTCCTGGTTCAACCATGGAACACGGCCACAATACACGCGATGATCTGGAAGGCGCCCACGACTACCATGCGCCGCATGGCGTGGGTAAGTACGTGATGGTGTTTCTCGCCCTCTGCGTGCTCACCGCAATTTCGTTCGCGGTGGGCAACTCGCAGCAATTGCGCGAGAACTCCCCGGGCGTGATGTGGGCCATGATGATGGCCGTCTCGAGCGCCAAGGCGATGCTCGTGATCCTGTTCTTCATGCACCTCCGCTGGGAAGCGAACTGGAAGTACGTGCTGACGGTGCCAGCCAGCATCATGAGCGTGTTTCTCTGCCTGATGCTCGTTCCCGACATCGGCCGTCGCACGCTGCACTACACGCCCGAACGCTGGCTCTACGCCGCCGAGCCGGGCTCTGAGCACGGTGAAGAGGCTGGCCACCTGCCGCACGATCCGACGCTGCACACTGACGAAAACATCGATCACTCGAAGTCGAAACAAGACCACTAACATTGCCGCCTTGCCGGCCAACTCTCCCAGGTCCGGCAAACCCTGAATGATGTCCGCCGCTGTCGAAATTGCTGGCCTGTCGCACGCGTACGGCGACCGTCTGGCGATCGACCAGCTTTCGCTCACGATCCAGGCGGGACAGATCTTCGCGGTCCTCGGACCAAACGGCGGCGGCAAGACCACCCTCTTTCGCGTCCTCTCCACGCTGATCCCAGCCCAGCGGGGCAATGTGCGGATGCTGGGCTACGACCTGCGGCAAGAGACCGACGCCATCCGGCTGCAACTGGGCGTAGTCTTTCAAGCCCCGAGTCTCGATCGCAAGCTCACCGTCGTCGAAAACATCCGCCATCAGGCGGCACTGTATGGGCTGCATGGTTCGACGCTTAACTCCCGCGTGGATGAACTGCTCGACACGTTCAATCTCAAAGACCGCGCACGCGAACTGACCGAGCGTCTCTCGGGCGGATTGCGACGGCGAGTTGAGCTGGCCAAAGGCCTCATCCATCGGCCCCGTCTGCTGCTGCTCGATGAACCGAGCACGGGTCTCGACCCAGGCGCTCGGGCCGACTTGTGGAATTATCTGACCCACCTGCGCTCGTCGGCGGGTGTGACGATTGTGCTCACGACCCACTACTTGGACGAAGCCGACCGGGCCGATCGCATCGCGATCCTGCACCAAGGCAAACTGGTCGCCGAAAACACTCCAGCCGCTCTGCGCAGCTCGGTCGGCGGCGACTCGCTGCTCATCGAAGCCGCCGAGCCGAAGCAACTGGCGGACGACATCGGCCAGCGGTTCCAATTGCCAGCCAAGATCGTCGACGAGGCGGTACGGATCGAAGTGCCCGACGGCCATCAGTGGGTTTCCAAACTCGTCGAGGCCTACCCGGGCCGGATCACCGCGGTCCGTCTCGGCAAGCCGACGCTGGAAGACGTGTTTATCGCTCGCACGGGGCACCGCTTCTGGCAGGAGGCTGGCCGTGGCTGAGATCGCCAACCGCGTCGCACTCGATCAAGTCGCCCTTCCCGCCCGCCCTTCGCCCCTACGGGCCTCGGCTGCCCTCGCCTGGCGCGAGATCATCCGCTTCGTGCGGCAGCGGAACCGAATCGTCGGCACCCTGGGCACTCCACTCGTGTTCTGGCTGCTGTTTGGCACTGGGCTGTCGAGCACGTTCCGGATGGGCGCGGAGGGAGAGGGGCAGAACTTTCTGCAGTACTACTTCCCCGGTTCGCTGGTGCTGATCCTGCTGTTCGCCGCAATCTTCTCGTCGATTTCGATCATCGAGGACCGGCGGGAAGGCTTCCTACAGTCGGTTCTCGTGGCGCCGATCCCGCGCTGGTCGATGGTGCTGGGCAAGGTCCTGGGCGGGGCGTCGATTGCGTGGCTGCAAGGGTTGATCTTCCTGCTGCTCGCACTAACGTTGAACATAGAGGCGTCGCCGCTGCAGGTGGTGGCTCTTTGCGGGTTGCTGGCAATTGCGGCGATCGGCATTACGGCGCTCGGCTTCATCATCGCCTGGCGAATGGATTCCACCCAAGGCTTCCACGCGGTGATGAACCTCGTGCTGATGCCGATGTGGCTGTTGTCGGGCGCCTTTTTCCCGATCCCTGCCTGGCGGAGCGGCGCGGGGCTGAGCGACTATCTGTTGCACGGCGCCATGCGAGTTAACCCACTCACCTACGCCGTCGCCGGAGCCCGGCAACTGCTCTATGGCGGTGGGTCCTTGGAAAACTTCTGGCAACCGTCGCTGGTCACGTGCTGGATCGTGACGGCCGCCTTTGCACTGATTGCCCTGGCCTTTGCCACACGCGTGGCCCGCCAGCGCACGAGCGGAGATTTGTTATGAGCGATCCCAAGACCGCGGCCCCCTCCGAAGGTCGCCCGGCGAACCTGCCCGATCAACCGAACGACGCTCCATCGCGCGGCAACGCCGTGCTGATGTCGATTGCCTTCCTGATGATCGTCTGCGGCGTGTTCGCGGTCTGGATGGGCGTGAAGTTTCTCCGAGGCGGGCAATCCGGCGGTGTATCGGTCGTCGACGCCAGCTATCGCCAGCCTCCCGCCAACAGCAAGGACCCGTGGCTGAAGGAATTCACCCTCACCGAACGGAGCGGCAAGACGGTCAGCAGCAAGGACCTGGAAGGCCAACCCTACGTCACGAGCTTCTTCTTCGCCTCCTGCCCCGCCTACTGCATGCAGCAGAACCAGAAGGTGGCCGGAGTGGCGTCGGAGTACGGTCCCAAGGGGGTCAAGTTCGTCAGCATCACCGTCGATCCCGACAACGACACCCCAGCCGTGCTCCGCGAGTATGCCCACAAGCTCAAGGCCGACGAGAAGGACTGGTTGTTCCTCACCGGAGACCAGCGCTACATCGCTCGCGTGGGGGCCGAGATGTTTCAAGTCGTCGCCGAGAAGCTGACCCATTCCGAAAAGCTCGTCGTAAGCGACAAGTGGGGGAACATCCGCGGCTATTACTACTGGAACAATCCCGCCGAGATGGCCGAGATGCGGACCATGCTCGACAAGCTGCTGGCCGAGACGGAGGAGCCGGAAGAATTCAAAAACCAACCGGAACCGATGGCCGCCCCCAGCGAGGCCGAAGAACCAGGCGGACCCGAAGAAGCGCCAGCCGCCGAATCAACAAACAACTAACGTAGGGTGGGTCGAGCGTTAGCGA
>JAEZAS010000110.1 GCA_023430365.1 Planctomycetota bacterium | reverse complement strand
TAAGTCCACGCAAGGATTATCAGCCAGGAAGCTAAAACGCCGATGAAGCGAACTTAAAATCGGCTTTGTCTGGGCGGGGGCGTGGGGTGAGCCTGGGTGGGGACTGCTGCTGGGACGCGGGAGTGGGGCCGTTTTGTCGGTGCGGCGTCTTCGAGAGTGGAGCGCCGGTTTGTCTGAATTCTGGCGAATTCAGCTACCGGGGAGTTGCTACGCGTTTACCTTAGCCGCGGCCGCCTTCGCAGCAGGTTTCACAGATACGGTGGCAGCGGGAGCACTGGAGCTTGGCGCGGATCTCGATCAGCTCGCCGCCGCAGACTGGACAGGCGGGGCGACACTCGGGGCTTTCTTCGCTGGGGGGTGGTTCGGCGGGCTGCATTGTTGGCGTTTTGTATTGACTAACTTGTTAATATCTGGTAAGGTGTGGGGTGGCTGTCCTGGCTGGGAGAGCTAAGCCTCGGGGCGGCTCGTTGGTCGGCCTCACCGGCGGTGGCGTTCTGGCATTGTCTGAATTCTGGCCAGTTCAGCTACGGTGGTTGACGTAAGTGGAGATTGGGCCATGCGGAGCTGCGGAGACTTACGACGATTGGCGCTGCCGGCACAAGTGCGGCGGGTGTTGATCAACTCGGCAGGTTTATCAACAAGTTGGGGGCCCCTGTACCCGGGGTGGGTGTTGATAAACCCCAGGAGTTTATCAACACGGAGCCAGTGAGTGCGGTTTGAGGCAATTGACGTAAGTAATGCTGAAGTTGGATCAGGTGGCAGAGACTTACGGCGAGTGGTGGGGTGTGGTGAAGCGTCCACGCGGGGGGAAGGCTTTCACGGGCCAGCTGGAAGCTTGCCCTACGGGTTTGTTTCGATAAGGGCCGCTTGATAGATTCATAGGCTGGAGAGGGTGCCGCTTTGTGGCATGCTTCCTCCATCCCGCCTTGTGTTGTGTCCGTACAGGAGGTCCCCGCCATGCTTACCATCCTGGGTCCGAAGCTGCGTCAGTCTAGGTTTTGCGACCGCGCGAGCCGGCGGGATTTCCTCAAGATTGGCGGCATGGTGATGGGCGGGCTCTCGCTCCCCCAATTGCTCGCCGCCGAGGCTCAGGCGGGAGTCGGCCGCAGTCATAAGGCGGTAATCAATGTCTTTTTGCCGGGTGGGCCACCCCATCAGGACTTCTGGGATCTGAAGCCCGATGCTCCCGCCGAGATTCGCGGCGAGTTTCAGCCGATCTCGACGAACGTGCCCGGCATTGAGATCGGCGAGGTGTTTCCGGAGATCGCCAAGATCGCCGACAAGTGCATCTTCATTCGTTCGATCGTCGGCGCCGCCGGTGGGCATGACGCATACCAGTGCATGACCGGCCGGCGGCTCAACCCGGCGCCGGCGGGTGGTTGGCCTGCGGCGGGAGCGTGGGTGAGCAAGTTGCAGGGTCCGGTGAATGCGAGCATCCCGCCCCACCTGAGCATGTGTTACAAGACCGACCATGCCCCGTGGGGCTACGACGGCGACGGCGGCTTCCTGGGCATGGCTCATGCGCCGTTCAAGCTCGTCGGCGGGCGCAACGAGACGAGCAAGACCGACAACATGGTGCTGCAGGGCATCACGCTCGATCGGCTGGAGGATCGGACGCAGTTGCTGAGCGCGTTCGACCGGTTCCGCCGGGAGATCGACACGAGCGGCAAGATGGCGGGGCTCGACGCGTTCACGCAGCAAGCGCTTGGGGTGCTCACCGATTCGAAACTCGCCCAGGCGCTCGATCTGAGCCATGAGCCGGTCGAAGTGCGCGAGCGTTATGGCAGCGGCGATCCGAAGTTCCGCGACGACGGAGCTCCGAAGCTGACCGAGAACTTCCTGATCGCGCGGCGCTTGGTCGAGGCTGGTGCGCGGGTGGTTTCGCTGAACTTCAGCCGATGGGATCACCACGGCGGCAACTTCAAGGCGATTCGCCAGGACGCTCCGCTGCTGGACCGGGCAACGGCGGCGCTGATCAGCGATTTGCACGAGCGCGGGCTCGATAAGGACGTGTCGGTCGTGGTATGGGGCGAGTTCGGGCGGACGCCGAAGATCAATCCGCAGGCGGGACGCGATCACTGGCCGCAGGTGAGCTGCGCCCTGCTTGCCGGCGGTGGGATGCGGACCGGACAGGTGATCGGTGCGACGAATCGCCTGGGCGAACATGCGACCGAGCGGCCGGTGTCGTTCCAGGAGGTGTGGGCGACGCTGTATCAGAACCTGGGGCTGAGTCTGAATTCGGTGCGCGAGTTTGATCTGCGCGGTCGGCCGCAGTATTTGGTCGATCCGGGGGTGATGCCGATGAAGGAAGTGGTTTGAGTGGGAGGGGTGAAGAGGCTGAGGGGCTGAGGGGCGAAGGGGCAAAGAGGCGAAGGGAAGAGGGCCGATTGCGACTTGAGTGGCGTGTGTTTGGTGTAGTGCGCTTAGGTCGAGTTGGCTCGGTGGTGGTAACGTTCGAGAAGTGTTTGGATTTCGTCCGGTGCGACGAATTCGGTGAGGGGGCGGTAGGGTCTTGTGCCGCGGGAGCGGCGTTTGGGTGGTGTGCCCTGTCGACCTCGCCAGCCGCAGACGAGACAGCGCGGGGCGGGCTCGGTGAGAGTTGCCTTGCAGGTGGGGCACGATGGTTCGAGGTTCCACCAGCGGCCGGTGACGCTGCCCCGCGGGTAGAGCGAGACGTTCATTGGTAAGTCGGTGGTGGCTGTGACCGCCAGACCGCGGGCGAGGGCTTGGAGCGCCGAAGTGTGGGACACTTCGGGCGTCGGATCGAGTTGGGTGGCTGCATGAACGATGACTGGCAGCAGCAGGCCGGCGAAGTCGCGTTCGATGCGAGGGCGTAGCCAGAAGCCGTACCAGGCGGGCGTCGTTAGTAGCCGCTGCTCGCTGAGTTCTCGCCTGCTTGTCGAGTCGATCGCGCTCTCGATTGCCGCGTGAAAGGCAGTCGTATTTGCGGGGAGTGGGACGATGCCGTAGCAGCCGGCCCAGGAGTGCGGATTTGCGTGCTCTTCGCCGTTGGCTGGGCAGTTGCGACAGGACGCTTCGATATTTTCGGCATCGCCGAAGAGTTGCAGGGCGTCGCTGGTGCGAAAGGCCTGCGGCAGTTTTGAGGCGGTAGCCGGAGACGTTGATTGCTCGACGCCGAAGGCAGCGTGGGAGGGGATGGCCAGCTCTCGGGGCGATTCGGCAAGGCAGAGATCTTCGAACTCGCGACGCTCGTAGCGAGCGTCGGAGACGGCGCGGACTGCGCGGAGTTGGCGGTCGGTTCGTTCGGGTTGCTCGAAGCCGTCGATGTAGCGCAAGGGGCAGCGCAGTTCGATTGCCCAGATAAGGAATTCTGGAGTTGGGGTGGCCTCCATGTGCGTCACTGTGTTGCGCTGGTATCGCGAAGGGGTAGGGATTCTTTTTCGGCGGCCGTGTGTACCAGCTTAGGCCGCTGTGGCTGAAAGAGAATCCCGACCTTGGTTTGGCTCCTCGCGCGGGTCAGGAACGCCGCAGAGGGCGTTCCCTACAGACGATCAGCGGAACGTCGGCGAGGGCGGTTCCTGCCCCCGGGTCGCTGCTTAGTGCTTGAAGTGGCGGCGGCCGGTGAAGATCATCGCGATGCCCAATTCGTTGCAGGCGGCGATCACATCGGCGTCCTTCACGCTGCCGCCCGGTTGGATGACGGCGGTCACACCGGCTGCGGCTGCCTTGTGGATGGAGTCGGGGAACGGGAAGAAGGCGTCGGAGGCGAGCGCCGAGCCGCGAACGCGATCGCCGGCCTTGGTGATGGCGATGTCGACCGAGTCGACGCGGCTCATCTGCCCTGCCCCGCAGCCGATCAGCGACCCGTCCTTGGCGAGGACGATCGCGTTCGACTTTACGTGGCGAACGATGTTCCAGCCGAAACGCAGGTCGGCGAGCAGCGACTCGGGTGGCTGCTTCTCCGTGACGACCTTCCACTCGCTTTCGGGGTCGAGCTGATTGTCGGCCTGCTGGACGAGCATGCCGCCTTCGATCTGGCGGAAGGTGAGCGAGTTCTTCAATTCAGCGAGGGGGCCGGTCTGCATCAGGCGGACATTGGCCTTCCACTTGGGCCTGGTGGTGAGGATCTTCACGGCCTCGGCGTCGAAGGCGGGAGCGACGATGGCTTCGATGAACAGGCCGGGCGTGGCGAGCACTTCGGCCGTCGCGGCGTCGACCGTTTGGTTGAAGCCAAGCACGCCGCCGAAGGCGCTTTGCGGATCGCCATCGAGGGCCTTGCGAGCGGCTTCGGCGAGGGTGGCGCCGACGGCGGCGCCGCACGGATTGTTGTGCTTGATGACGGTCGCCGCAGGCTGGGCGAACATTCGGACGATGCCCAGGGCGCTGTCGAGGTCGAGCAGGTTGTTGTAGGAGAGCTCCTTGCCGTTGAGCTGCTCGGCGGTGACGAGGCTCGCACCGGTGCTGCCGGCGATCTTGTAGACGGCGGCCTGCTGGTGGGAGTTTTCGCCATAGCGGAGCTCTGCCGAGCGGCGGAGCGGAATGCTCAGTTGCTGCGGGAACTGCTCGTTTTGCGACCGGGCAAAGTAGGCGGCGATCGTGGCGTCGTAGGCGGCGGTGTGGCCGAAGGCCTCGCCCGCCAGGCGGCGGCGGATCTCGAGCGTGGTCGCCTTGCGCTCGCCGATGCAGCCGATGATTTCGCTGTACTGGCTGGGGCTGGTGGCGATGGTGACGAACGCGTGATTCTTGGATGCCGCGCGAACCAGGCTGGGGCCGCCGATGTCGATCTGCTCGATAGCTTCCGCGTCGGTCACGCCGGGGCGGGCGATGGTCTGCTCGAACGGGTAGAGATTGACAACGACCAGCTCAAACCGCTCAATGCCGTGCTCGGCGATGGCCTGCATGTCGTCGTCGCGGTCGTGACGGCAGAGGATG
>JAEZAS010000520.1 GCA_023430365.1 Planctomycetota bacterium | reverse complement strand
CTGCGAGGTGGCGAGACCGTAGGCCGACAGGAGGAACGGCTCAATTTGGAGTTGCGGTGGGCCAATCCGTTGCTTCGTGGAGAGGCCGAGCGCGACCGGATCTTGCGAGCTGGAGAAATGCCGGTTTTTCTGGGGAATCCGCCGTATGCGAGTTTCGGTCGCGGCAACCGGGGCCCTTGGATCGACGAGCTGATGCAGGACTACCGGCGAGGATTGGCAGAGCGAAAGGCCAACCTCGACGACGACTTCATCAAGTTCATCCGCTGGGGACAGCACTGGATCGACGCGGCGGGCCGCGGCATTCTCGCCGTCGTCACCAGCAGCACCTACCTCCGCGGCATGACGCACCGCCGGATGCGCCAATCGCTATTGGAATCGTTCGATCGGATCCTGGTTCTCGACCTGCACGGCGATCCGTATCGATCAGCCGGTGATGAGATCGACGAGAACGTCTTCGATGTCCGCAGCGGAATCGCGATTGGGCTCTTCGTTAAGGCGGGCAATCCGGGCGCAACCAAGGAAACACTCTTTGCCGAGAAGAGAGGCACTCGAGAGCTGAAGTTCGCCTGGCTCGACGAGACTCCAGCGAGCGCAATCGATTGGAAAGCGATTGATCCCGGGGAGCCTGACTTCTCGTTCGCCGTTCCGAAGTTCGGCCGGGTCGATGATCGGGAGTACGAAAGCTATTGGCCGCTGACCCGCATTTTTCGCGAGTGGGTCTCGGGGGTGCAATCGAAGAACGACGCCCTCTTCGTCGATGGGGATCGCGAGGCGCTGGCGGAGAGGATGCGCAGCTACCTGGATCAAACGGGAACGGCAGATCCGAGTCGAGAACTGCCGGCATTCGATGAAAGTCGCCTGCGGCCGTACCTCCTGGCCCCGTTTGATCGACGCTGGATTTATTACGATCCCCGACTGCTCGGGCGGGCGAGGCATGCGGTGATGCGTCACATGCTGCAGCCCAACCTCGGTCTGGTGTTCATGCGTCAGAGCACGAACTCAGGTGAATACGATCACTTCCTGGCCGTCGATTGCCTCGTCAGCGATCGGGTGTTCTTCAGCCGACACGGCGCTCCGTATCTGGCGCCGCTGTGGCTCTATCCGGACGACTCTACCGCCGTCGAATCGAGACGGACGAACTTCACCGAAGAATGGCTCGCGGAAGTTGCACGGCGAATTAGCGACAAGCCGGACGCTGAGCAGGTCTTCGACTTCATCTATGGCATCGTCCACGGCAGGAGCTACCGCGAGCGGTTCGCCGATGCCTTGCGAGTGGATTTCCCTCGCATCCCCTTGCCTGCGAGCCAATCGCACTTTGCCACGATCGCAGCCATCGGCGGGCGGCTGCGGAGACTGCATGTGGGAATGGAGATCGCCGACTTGCCGGAGCCGAGTCACGAAGATCCACCGGTATCGATCGGTGGATACGATGTTCTCAAACGGTGGCGCAAAGCTTTCCAAACGAAAACACTGGTTCCAGCTGCGACCGACGACGAATTGCGTCTGCGGCGGGTGCTCGGCGAGACACGTCGCCTGCGGGAAGAACTCGACGTGCTCGAATCCACGACATTCGAAATCAATACGCCGCATTCGAGCGCATCGTGCGTTCCAGATACTTGAGAATATCCCGCACCGAGACGACGGTGATCGGCTCATTGGCCTCATTCACGATCGGCACATGCCGGAATCCGCCCAGGTCCATCCGGTGCACGGCGAACGCCACCTTGGCGGTCAGCGGAAGTACCTCCACCCGGGGCGTCATGAATTCCGAGACGGGATGATCGCCCAGCTCTTCGAGGGCCTCGTTCACTCGCATCAGAGCGTCGCGCTCCGTGAAAATGCCCACTACCCTCCCCTTCTCCATGATCACGAGGCAACCCGTGTTGTTATAGGCCAGCACCCGGATTGCCTCACGCACGGGCATCGTCGGCGAAACCATCAAGGCCGACCTGCCGCGCAGCACGCTCACCCGATCGGTCAACAGCGCGAGCTCCAACTCACTCGCCGGCACTGGCAGGTGAAACCCTGCCAACGACTGTCCGCATTCGTCGCAGACGTCGGTCCCTTGGATGACCTTCGCTTCGCAGAAGGGGCAACGATTCAAGCCACCGTCCATGTTTCACCGGAGTTGAACAGAGCGTTGAGATCGCCAGGGCCCTTCTTCTCGCGTGCCGCTTCAATTTGTCGGTTGAGTTCCACGTCGTACTTCGGCCGGTCGATCGCTCGGAACACGCCGATCGGTTCCGGAAACGCTGGATGACGCATCCGACTGAGCAGGTAGGCCAGTGTCGGCTCGGTAGCCTTCTCCTCATGGAAGAGGAGATCGTCCTCCGTGATCCCCTTCCCAAGCTCCACGACCTCCGGCTCCGTGCCATTCAGGCGAATCCCTTTCTCACGGTTCTTGCCGAAAATCAGCGGCTTGCCGTTTTGCAGCTCCAGCACCGTATCGAACTTGGTTGCCTTGTCCGTCGCATAGTCCCACGCGCCGTCGTTGAAGACGTTGCAGTTTTGATAGACCTCGACAAACGCGGTTCCTTGATGCTCGGCTGCCCGCTTGAGCACTTCACCCAGGTGCTTGATGTGCACATCGATGGACCGAGCAACGAACGTCGCTTCGGCGCCGATTGCTACCGATAGCGGATTGAGCGGATTGTCGATCGCACCCATCGGTGTGCTCTTGGTCACCTTCCCCACCGGCGACGTCGGCGAATACTGTCCTTTCGTCAGGCCATAGATCCGGTTGTTGAACAGGATAATCTTCAAATCCATGTTTCGCCGGATGCAATGCAGCAGGTGATTGCCGCCGATGCTCAAGCCGTCGCCGTCTCCCGTAATAACCCAGACCTGCAAATCGGGCCGGCAGCTCTTCAAGCCCGTCGCAAAGGCTGGGGCCCGACCGTGAATGCTGTGCATTCCATATGTGTTCATGTAATACGGAAACCGACTCGAGCAGCCGATGCCCGAAATGAACACGATGTTCTCCCGCGGAATGCCGAGCGTCGGCATCACCTTCTTCATTTGGGCCAGGATCGAGTAGTCGCCGCACCCGGGGCACCACCGCACATCCTGATCGCTCGCAAAATCCTGGGGAGTCAGTTGGGGTAACTCAAGTGCCATGATGGATCGCCTGTCTTTCGAATCGCTGATTTCTCGCCGCCCTGTTCCGTGTACCGCTTAAAGCAACGCCCGAATCGCCTGCACGATTTCATTGACGACAAACGGACGCCCCTGAACCTTATTCAGGCCGACAGCATCGACCAGGTACTTCGCCCGCACGATCATGCGGAGTTGTCCGAGATTTAGTTCCGGTACCAGCACCCGCTTGTAATTGGCCAGGATCTGCCCCAGGTTTCGAGGAAACGGATTCAGCCACCGCAAATGGCAATGGGCCACCGACAAGCCCTGGCTCAAGCAAATCTCGACCGCCGTCTTACAGGCTCCATAGGTGCCGCCCCAACTGAGCACGAGCACTTCTCCTTTCTCTGGGCCCTCGACCTCCTGATCGGGGATCTGCAGGGCCACGTTGGCGACCTTCTGAGCCCGCGTGTTGACCATGTGCTGATGGTTCTCGGGTTCGTAGTTCACATTGCCGGTGATGTCCTGCTTCTCGATGCCACCAATCCGATGCTCGAGTCCCTTCGTCCCCGGAATGGCCCACGGTCGGGCGAGTAACTCATCGCGCTCGTAGGGTAAAAACTTCTCGCCGCCTTCGCGCGGTCCCGGGTGCCGGACCGGGATCTTGGGGATCGCATCGATATCGGGAATCAACCAGGGCTCCGAGCCGTTCGCGATGTAGCCATCCGAAAGCAGCATCACCGGTGTCATGAAGCGGGTGGCGATGCGCCAGGCATCCAGCGCCGCGCTGAAGCAATCGCTCGGGCTGCGTGCGGCAAGCACCGGCAGCGGGGCTTCCCCATTGCGGCCAAGGATCGCTTGAAACAGGTCCGCCTGTTCCGTTTTCGTGGGCAGGCCCGTGCTTGGCCCGCCGCGCTGGATGTTGAGTACCAGCAGCGGCAGTTCGAGCATGATGGCCAGCCCCATCGCCTCCGCCTTCAGGGCGATGCCCGGTCCGCTTGAAGTGGTCACCCCCATATGCCCGCCATAGGCCGCCCCAATCGCACTGGAAATCGCCGCGATTTCATCCTCCGCCTGAAACGTCCGCACACCGAAGTTCTTAAACTTGCTCAGCTCGTGCAAAATGTCGCTGGCCGGCGTGATGGGATACGACCCAAGGAAAAGTTCCTTGTCGCTCCGATTCGCGGCCGCCATCAATCCCCAGGCGAGCGCCGTGTTCCCCATGATGTTGCGATACTGCCCCGGCGGCAGTTTCGCGGGGTCGATCTTGTAGCTGCTCGTGAACGCGTCGGTCGTTTCGCCGTAGTTCCATCCCGCATTGAGCGCCCGGCGATTCGCTTCGGCGATCTCCGGCTTGGCTCCGAACTTCTCATTCAAAAAGCGGATCGTCGGCTCCATGTCGCGGCCATAGAGCCAGTACACCAACCCCAGCGCGAAAAAGTTCTTGCAGCGATCGACCTCCTTCTGGCTCATCCCCATGTCCTTGAGCGCATCGCGAGTGATCCGCGTCATGGGTACCTTGAACAGCTGGTAGGTCCGTTCCAACACGTCGCTTTCGAGCGGGTTCTCGGCATAGCCCGCCATCTCGTTGTCCTTCTTCTCGAAGTTGTCCGAGTTGGCAATCAGGATGCCACCCTTGCGCAAATCGCCGAGATTGGTTTTCAGCGCGGCCGGATTCATCACCACCAGCGCATCGAGCGCATCACCGGGTGTGAAAATGTCGTCGCTCGAGAAGTGCACCTGAAAACCGCTCACCCCCGCAAGGGTCCCCCGCGGAGCTCGAATTTCGGCGGGAAAATCAGGAAACGTCGCCACATCGTTCCCCAACAGCGCCGACGTTCGTGTGAACTGATCACCTGTAATCTGCATGCCGTCCCCAGAATCGCCGGCAAAGCGAACCGTGGCGCTCGGAATCTGGGAGACATCCTTGTGCGTGGACGAAATCGGTGCAGTGATGGTGGACATGGCGGAGAGGAGCCTTTCCTTTCGTTGCTCAGAAGCGAGCGGCGATAGTCAATTATTTCCTCGTGAGTTCTCAGGACAATTCAACGCGATGCTACGTGCGTTAAGCCCCATGACGATCGCTCGTGTGGTGATGCGGAGTGGGTGGCAATGTGTAGATCACTTTGGGAAACTGCTCGACCAGGTAACGCAGCACTCCCGAAACCTTCAACAAACCGAGCACCTTGCCGTGACTGTCGACGATCGGCAGCCGACGGAAGCCCCCCGACGACATCAGGACAATTGCTCTGCCTAGAGTGTCCTTTGGCCGAAGCGTGACCGGATTGGCGCTCATCACGTTCGCGACCGGCTGATCGAGCGAAATGTCGTCGGCCAGGACGCGCAGCGCGTCGCGCTCGGTGAAGATACCGACCAGCCGCTGGTTCTCGCAGAGAAGGACGGCGCCGGTGTTCCGTTCCTTCAGTAGTCGCAGAATGCGACGGATGCTCTCGCCAGGACCCGCACAAACGGGTCTGGCAGGGTATGCCTGCTCGACCGTTTCGGTCTCGAGATGCAGCTGAAAGTCCACCTGGCAGACCCCAGTCATCGGGCCCGCCGGACTAGCCGGCGGACGATTCGTGGTCGGAAGACAATGGGCCGGAACGGTCCAGCCCGCCTTCGCGATCTATCTGCAATCGGGAAACTTGCTGTCGTAGCCTGGTGCGATGCGGTGAGAGGCGATCAAACCGCCTCGCTCGCATCCGGGCCCGACACTCTTGAAAAGCCTAACACTGCGACTTCCCCGTCACAAGGAAAAACGCAGATTCGCTAGCGCCACCGGCGAGCGGGACGCGTAAGCGTCCCGGTTGAACTGCGTTTGGTGCTTAACCGGGACGCTCACGCGTCCCGCTCGCCGGCTACAACGCAAATACAACACTTGCGCTCAGGCCCATTTTTGCAGCAAGCCACGACGAATTCTCGTCTTACAACATTTGAGCCTCGCTTTCGTACAACACCTTTCTCTACTTCCCGGAGGAGACGGTAACCTCCTTCGCCAACATCGCTTCACAACACTTCGGCAAGGCGTTTCACAATAGCTAGCGCTGGAGCCTCAAACGAGCCAACCCTCGTCTGCTCCTGCCTTTACCGCGTTTGCGGACGCAAACTTCACAACCCCTTGCGCGCGGGTTGTACAACACCTACGTTCCACCGGATTGCCAAAGATCGCGAGACGGGCGATACAACAGCTCTCACAACCGCTAGCGCGAGCCCGCCACACTCCGCGGTTCTCATCCTTTCCAAAGCGCGCAGCAGCGAACGCCCCACAACGCCCTGGAGGCGGGAAGGTTTGACCAATAAAATATTAACAAACTATTCAAGATACGTCAATTGTCAGAAGCGTTTTTTCCCGTAACGCCCTGCCTCTGCCGCGCCATCCAGAGCAGGGCCGCCGACTGGTTCTCGCAGGTCTCATCCAACACCCCGCTTGGCGGATTGGGCCCCTCCGCCCGCGGAAGTAGAATTCCTTATCGCCCCCGTCATGATATGGGACGTTGAGGCGCCCTTGTCGATCCAGGATTGCACCCATGAAACGCTCCGCTCCTCTGCTGGCCGCCATTGTCTCAGCCGCCATCGCCGCCTGTGCTCCGTCCGCCGCTCCGGCGCAAACCAGGTCCCGCACCCCTGCGCCCAATCAACTGGCGATGGCTGAAGCCGAGCGCGGCGAATGGTCGCGCTGGCGCGGCCCGCTCGGCGACGGCGTCTCGTACGAGAAAGGGCTGCTCAAATTGTGGCCCGATGAAGGTCCGCCGCTCCTTTGGAAGGCGAGCGGACTGGGCGGAGGTTTTGCGAGCGTCGCGATTGCCAATGGACGCCTCTACACCCTCGGCGATCAGGATGGCTGCACCCTCCACTGCCGCAAGCTCGAGGACGGCAGCGAAATCTGGTCCACCCGGATCGGATCCGGAGGGGCCAACTGCACCCCCACGATCGATGGCGACCATGTCTACGCCCTGAGCAAGGACGGCGATCTCGCTTGTGTCAAAACCGCCGATGGCGAGCTCGTTTGGAGCAAGAACTATCGCCAGGATTTCGACAGCCGGGA
>JAEZAS010000471.1 GCA_023430365.1 Planctomycetota bacterium | reverse complement strand
CGATCTCGTCGCCTACCTGGCAAGCCCCGTGCAAGTTCCTCTGCCGAGCGAAGGTCCCTGGCGCAATCCGCAGACCGGCAAGGTGGCTGGAGGGCTCGAAGGGGAATCGCTCAAAGTGCTCAAAAAGTCGGCGGGCAAAGCGGGGCCGCAAGCCATGGGCGCCTTCTCGCTTGGCAAGTGGAGCGGCAACTCCCATCTCTGGTGGACCGGGGCCAGGCCGGGCGACGAACTGGTGCTCGAACTCCCCGTCGCCGAGTCGGGTCGCTATGAGGTCTTCGTCTCGATGACCAAGGCGGTCGACTACGGCATCGTCACCCTCGCCATCAACGATGAGAAACCGACCCAGCCGATCAACTTGTTCAACCAGGGGGTCGTGAATACCCCGCCCCTATCGCTCGGTGTTCACGAGCTTGAGGCTGGCTCCAATCGGTTGATCGTCAAGATCGAGGGCGCCGATCCGAAGGCGGCAAAGGCCTACATGTTCGGCCTGGATTATGTTGCCCTGATTCGCAAAACCGAGGATTGATTCTTCCTACCACGAGGTTCCTCCATGTCTCACGCATGCGCGCTGGCGGTCGGTTTCGTCCTGTTCCTGATCGCCGTCGCTGCCCCCGCCGTCGCGGAGGATGCTCCCGCCGCAGGGCATCCCAATCTGCTCGTAAAGGTGGCAGCCGACGGAACAAAACACGAGATTCGAACAGCCGCAGATTGGGCCGCGGAGCGCAAACGGATCCTCGCCGCCATGCAGGAAGTCATGGGCGACATGCCGGACCACTCGCGCAAGCAACCGTTGGCCGTCGAAACGGTTGAGGAGGAAGCCACCGAGCGCTACGTCCGCCGCAAGATCACCTTCGCCGTCGAAAAAGGGGACCGGCTGGCAGCCTACCTGTTCCTGCCGAAGAACCGAACGGGCAAGCTGCCCGCCGTGCTCTGCCTGCATCCGACGAATCGCGAGCTCGGCAAGAAGATCCCCGCGGGGCTCGGAGGTTCGTACGATCGTCAGTACGCCATGCATCTCGCCGAGCGAGGCTATGTGACGCTCGCTCCCGACTATGTCGGTTCCGGCGACTCGAAAGACTTCGATCCTTACGCGAATGGCTACACTAGCGCCACGATGAAGGGCATCTGGAACCACATGCGGTGCGTCGATCTGCTGCAGTCGCTGCCCGAAGTTGATCCCGAGCGGATCGGTGTGATCGGTCATTCACTCGGCGGACACAATAGCATGTTCGTGGCGGTCTTCGACGAGCGGATCAAGTGCGTCGTCTCGAATTGCGGCTTCAATAGCTTTCCCTACTACATGGAGGGCAACCTGAAAGGTTGGAGCCACGCCGGCTATATGCCGCGAATCGCTACGCACTACGATTGCGATCCGAAAAAGATGCCGTTCGATTTCACGGAGATCGTGGCCGCCCTTGCTCCTCGCCCGTTCCTTGCCAGCGCCCCGCTGCACGACAGCAATTTTGCGGTCGAGGGTGTCCGGGTCTGCATCGCAGCAGCCAGGCCCGTTTACGCGCTGCACGACGCCGAAGACAAACTGGCCGCCAACTATCCCGACTGTGGCCACGACTTTCCCGACGAGCCGCGCGAAGTGGCCTACGCCTGGTTGGATCGCTGGTTGAAAAACGACAAATAGCAATAAAGGCAATAAAAAAGGCCCGGCTCGAGTTCGAGAACTCAAGCCGGGCCTCGCAATCATTCAATTCTCGTCGCGGCGGGCTTTGCCGCGACGCTGACCTTACTTTTGGAACATCGCGTCCCGCGGGTTGCCGCGCGACAGCAGATACGCCAGCAGGTCGAGCACTTCGTTCTCGTTCAGGCCATTGATCAGGTCCTTTGGCATCAACGAGACAGGCGACGGCCGGGTCTCCTCGATGCTGGCCTTCTCAATGGTGAGCACCTTGGTGGCGTTTTCCGGATCGACGACCATGGTGATGTCGTTTTCCGTCTCGCCGATGATCCGGCCGGTGTGGATCTGCCCTTCGTCGGTCAGAAGCACCGAGGCCTTGTACTGATCCGAGATCACCTTGCTGGGCTCGATGATCGATTCGGTCAGGTCCTTCACATTGAACCGGCCCGCCAGTTGGGTCAGGTCTGGCCCCGTGGCGCCGCCGTCACCCGCATAGCGGTGACAGACCACGCACCGGGCTGCGGCAAACATCTGCTGGCCGTTCTTGTAATTGCGGCCCTTCAGCTTCGTCTTCGCCAGTTCGACGACGTCCGCAACCGTGTACTCCCGGCCCGGGCCTTTCGGCTTCGGCAGTTCGGGAGCCACGTACGGCTTGCGGAGCCCGCGGGCCTCGATCGCCAGCCGTTCCGCGTCGGTGGCATTGGCGAACGCGTCGTTCTCGATGTTGGTGAGGAACTTCTGGTAGCTGTTGCCACCGCTCCACTTCCGGGCCTTCTCGAACCAGCCGAAGTAGACCTTCCGCTGGTCCATGTTCCACCCCGTCTTCAAGTTCCGCAGGATGAACGCATAGTCATACTGCAGCAGGTCGGGGTGATTGGCCAGCATGTTGGCAATGGCGCTGCCGTAGCCGCGGTTGCGGGCCAGCAAAGCATCCGAAATCTGCTGCGCCGCAGGCCGATCCTTGGTGAGCATCGGCACGATCTTGGCCGCCGCGCCGGGCGATTCCAGACCCACCATCAGGATCGCCAGTTCGCGGTTGTGCGGATCGGAGTTGGTCGGGAACAACGCATCGAACTTGCTACCCAGCTTCTGCCGAGTCGCGTCGTCCGGCAATCCCAAGCGGATGAACACGAGCTGATAGGCTCGCAACAGCTCGAGCTGCTGGAAATCGCTGAGCGACGCGTAGTTCAGCTGGTCGAGAGCGGCCAGCAACTGCGGTTGCAGCGGCCGATCCCCCTGGCGGGCCAGACCGGCGACGCCGGTAATGACCGTTTCCGCGTCCTTCGAGCCGAGCACTTGGTCCTGCCAGACATTCAGCGGCAGCCGCTCCAGCGCCACACGCGCGGCATAGCGAATATGCCGGTCCTTGTGGGCCAAGTGCGGAATCAGGAAGGCCGCCGCCTTGGCGGGATCGGCGACATTGGCCTTGTGATAGGTCTCGATCTCGCGGCGGAGGGACCGCAGTTCGGCTCCCTTACTGTCGCGAGTGTCGACCGGCGCCGTCGGTTCCTTGCCGACGTAGGTGGCGCGGAACAATTCGCTCTGCGTGCCACGGCCACCGACGGCGAAGTACAGAGCGCCGTCAGCGCCGACCACCACGTCGGTCAGCGGCAACGGCGTGCGGGAGATAAACTCCTCCTTCGTCGCCTTGTAGCTGGCCCCTTCGGGCTCGATGTGGATGGCATAGATCGTGGCGAAGGTCCAGTCGAGGATATAGAGCGCCTTCTGATACTTCGCCGGGAACTTCGTCCCATAACCAAATTCCACGCCCACCGGCGAACCGGGGCCGACGTCGACGAGTTGCGGCAGGCTGTCGACATAGTACGACGGCCACTTGCCCGTTCCGCTCCGCCAGCCGAACTCGCTGCCGCTCGTGGCATGCACCACGCGCGTCGGGCGATACCAGGGGGAACCCATGTCCCATTCCATGTCCGCGTCGTACGCAAAGATTTCGCCGTCGCTGTTGAAGGCGAAGTCGTACTCGTTGCGGTAACCGATCGAGAACACCTCCCAGGTCTTGCCTTCGGGATCGGTCTTCGCGATCCAGCCGCCCGGGGCCAGGATGCCGGCGGCATGGCCGTTGGCGTCCCACTGGCGCGGCAGGAGCAGGTCTTCGTCCCAGTTCGGAGCAATCCGGCTCGCGGCTCCTTCGGGCAGTTCTGCGTGCAAGGGCTGCTCGCGGACGCCACCCATGGTTTGCGGCTCGGCGTTCAGTTTCACGTCGAACGGCGGTTTTGTGTGGTTGCCGCAGTCGACATAGATCGACTTGCCATCGGGAGACAGCCGCAGGGCGTGCGGGCCGTGCTCACCACCGCCGCGAAACTCGAAGAGCCTCACGACTTCGTCGAACTGGTCATCGTTGTTCGTGTCGCGGGCGCGATACAGGCCGCTGCCCGGTCCGCCATTGCAGCAGATGTAGAGCGAGTCGAACGCCCACAGCATGCCTTGAGCGCCGGAAACCTGCTTGCCGTTGAACTTGATGTCGAGCAATTCAACCTTGGTCTCGCCGTCGCTGCCGATCGCGGGCGGAGTGATCCGGCAGATGCCGATGTTGCCCTGATCGCTGGCCAGAATGCGTCCCTTGTGGTCGACCGCCAGGCAAACCCACGAGCCGAGCTTGTCCTTGGGCACGGTGAACAATCGTTCGACCTGGAAGCCGGGCAGCACGTTGAACTTGTCCGACTGACTGCTGGCAGCCAGTGCCGAAGCACTGAACACTTCTCCCCAGGGGCCATCGCCGTACTTGGCGACGATTTTTGGCTTGCCCCACTCCTTCGCGTCCCGACTGGTGGCGACCTGCCACGAGTCGTCGGTGACGACATACTCGGTCTTGTCGCCGCGCACGAGCGCCAGCTTCAGGATGAAGGCGGCAACGCCCCCTTCGTTAGCGATTTCGGCTTCCAGGACGTTTTCGCCGTCCTTGATCAGTTTCTGGACGTTGGCCTGCGAGGGACTCTGCCACTCGCTCGATTGCAGCACCTGCTGACCGTTGAGGCGGAGCGTCATCACGTTGTCGCAGGAGGCGATCACCCGGGCCGCCGTCGTCCCGCCGGTGAATGTCCTGCGAACGATGTATTTGCGGTTGAAATCAGGGCCCCAGATCCAGCTGGCCGCGGGTCCTTCCTTGGCCCAATCCTTCAGGGCGGCGCTGTCATCATCGTCCGACTTGGTGGACGCGGTATCCGCCGCTGGGGCAACTTCGGACTTTTGAGTAAACAACTTGCCGTCGGTCGACTCCGCGCCCAGAGCGGGCACGCTGCAAGCCACCCCACCGATCAGGCAGGCGGCCAGGGCCGACACCGACAAAAACTTCGTACGCTTCATGGTCAACTCCGGAGAGGAAAACTGCATTGGGCAGCAGTTTATCAGACGAATGCGGCGGAATCGCTATCCAAAGAGTGTAATTTGACCACTCCGCGAAGTCTCTACTTCGCATCCGGACCGCCCCAAATCGCCTACCTAAAGGAGGGGCCGTCTGCTGCCAGCTCATGGGGCACTTTCCCTCGCAATACGCACGTCAAACATCTGTCCCCGTAGCTGAGCTCGCCAGAATTCAGACGCCCTGCAAGTGGAGGCATGGTTTGTCTGAATTCTGGCGAATTCAGCTACGGAAGAGGGCCCGGGACATAGCTCAGTTCCCGAACGTTCGCGTTTGTTCCCGCGGCGGCTAGAATAGCGGCTCGTTGGGTTCTCGAAGAAAGGCGGGTGGGCGCGTGCGGATTGGACGACGGCGGATGTTGATGGCGACGGCGGGCTTCGCCGCCCTGGCGACGATCGGCGGCAGGCGTTTGCTGCGTAGAGCCTCGCAGTCGTCCGCTTCTGGACCGTCTGAAGCGCAGTACGACGTCGAGCAAGTCAGCGGCGGCCGGTTCGCCGTCCGGCGTCGTTCGGCGGCCCTCGGTTCCCAGGTTGCCATCACGGCGATTCACGAACAGCTCGACACGGCGATTCGCGCCATCGATTCCGCGTTTGTTGAGATTGACCGCGTTGAATCGGTCATGAGCATCTACCGGACCGACAGCCAGCTCTCGCGGCTGAATCGCGACGGCCGGCTCGATCGTCCCGATCCCTCGCTGGTCGAAGTGCTCCGGCATGCGGCCGCCACCTCCGAAGCGTCCGACGGAGCGTTCGACGTCACCGTTCAGCCCCTCTGGCAACTCTACGCCGACGCCCAGCGGCAAGGGAACCTGCCTACGGACGACGCAATCGCTCAGCCCCGCCGGCTGATCGATTGGCGCCGGGTGACCGTCACCGACGAGCGCATTGAACTCACCAGCAAGCAGTCCGCCGTCACGCTCAACGGCATCGCGCAGGGCTACGCAGCCGATCGGGCGTTGGCGATGGTCCACTCCGCGGGCGTTGCGGATGCCCTGATCGACACCGGCGAATTCGCCCCGCTCGGCGCCAACCGCAACGGCGACCGCTGGTCGATCGGAATTCAGCACCCTCGCGATCCGCAGGCCCTGGTCGCAGTGAGCAAGCTTGAAGGGCGCTGCCTGGCGACCTCGGGCGACTATGCCACAACGTTTACGGACGACCGGCGATTCAATCACCTGTTCGATCCCCAGACCGGCAAATCTCCGCAGGGCCTCGCGAGCGTTTCGATCCTGGCCCCCACGGCCCTCCAAGCCGACGCTCTCTCGACCGCCTGCTTTGTTTTGGGCCTCGAACGGGCGCGAACGCTGATCGAGTCGCTCGAAGGAGTCGACGCCTACTTCATTCCAACCTCAGGCGAGAGTGTTGCGACCGCCGGGTTTGAATTTGCTTAGGGAGAGAGCTGATGCGTCGTATCGCCTCTGTTCGGGCGCTGTTCGTCGCCGCGCTATTGCTCCTGCCGCTCCTCGTCGCGGAGGGCTCAGCCGCGGCGGAGATCGAGTTTCTCACCGGCAATAAGGTGCAGGGCACCGTCCTTTCCAAGGATGCGACCAGCATCAAGGTGCAAACGGAGGTCGGTGGCAAGCAAGTCACGCTGTCGTATCCCCTCGCCTCCATCCACACGGTGACGATCAACGGCAAACGACATCTGATCAACGAGAAGCAACCCGCCGCGGCCGGAGACTCCGCCACCGAAAAAACGACGCGCACGCCCGCCAAGATTCAGGCACTCATTTCCCAAGCGGGCCGAGAAGCGCCCGAGTGGTTCGAAACGACGCCGCTGAACTATCCTAAGACGCTCGACCTCTCCTGGCCTGACTCCGTGCCCGGCGCCTGGAACAACCAGAAAAACGTCGGCCAATGGATCTGGGACATCGTCAATCCGAATCCCAATCGTTGGCGCGAAGGGGTCCGGCTGATGCACCACCTGCTGATCGTGCACAAGGACAACGTCGACAATCGCAACCGCGTGATGTGCGAGCTCGGTCGGATGTACTTCGAACTGCTCGAGGACTATCCGCGGGCGGCCTTCTGGTATCAGCAAGCCGGGATCGGCAAAGGGGCGGAGTTTGAGCGAACCAAGAATGGCGCTCACCTGGCCGAATGCTACTGGCGGCTGGGAAGCAAGCCGATGGCCGTCGAGCTGCTCAAGCGGTTGCCGGTCACCTACGAGTCAATCAAGCTCTGGGGCGATCTGGGCGAGACCCGACGCTGCGTCGAACTGGCGACGAAGTCGATCCCGAATGCTCGCTGGCCGAGTACGCTCCATCTGATGATCGGCGACGCCTACCGCGTGGTCGGCGACTACGACAAGGCGATGGCTGCCTATCAGCGGGCGATCGACGCCGCCGAAAAACCGGACCACGTGAAGGAAGAGAATCTGCGCGCACGGGCCATCGCCAGCCTGCAGGCGCTCAAGGTTGCGGACGGGATCGATCTGAGCCGCGTGGACGATGGCGTCTACATGGCGAGCAGCCTGGGTTACGAAGGGCAAGTGCAGGTCGCCGTGGAAGTCGCGGTGGGCAAGATTACTGCGGTCCGGGTGACAAAGCACAAGGAAAAGCAGTTCTATTCGTCGCTCGAGGACACTCCGCGCAAAATCCTTGCCCGCCAGGGAATCAAGGGAGTCGATGGCACGAGCGGCGCCACAGTCACGTCGGAGGCGATCATCAACGCAACCGCCAAGGCGCTGGCAGGACAGAAGTGATGCGACTGGATGTCTTTCTCCCATTTCTGCGCAAGCCCAAGAAGGGTCAGCCGCCGCCGATTGAACTGCCGATCTATCGCCTGACAAAAACCGTCCTGCCAGCGCCGCTGTTTGCGGATCCAGCAGCCGCCCAACCGGGGCTGATCCGCAAGACGCTCAAGCGGCTCGGTCCCAGTTGGCTTTCGGCCCCGGTCCGGAGAATCTCGCAGACCGGCTGCTTCCTGCTGTTCGTCTGGCTCCTCTTCTATGTTTGCTATCCCTACCACGCCCGCCCAGCCCGCGAGTGGAAAAACTTTGCGCCGCAACCCCCCGATGCTACCGGCCTGACGCTCGTCGAATCGTCGGCTGCCAACCTGACAGACGAGGGGCTGCAGATTGGCCGGACCGTGCATGTATCCGATGCCGGGCGAAGCGACGCGGCAACCCGACACCTGGGCCCTTTCCTGATCGTCTCGTCGAGCGACAACAAGCTGCTACTCGAACCAGCTCGCGATTTTTCGAGCGAGCGGCTGGAGGAGCTACGATTCGATCCGGGCGGTCCTTGGACGCTGAGCGAACAGCCTCCCGACGCCTGGCCGGCGCATTACACCGATTCGCTCGCCCGCAAGGAAGTCATTCATGCCGAGAGCATCCTGCTGATCGACCCGCTGGTTGCCATCTCGACGGCGATTGCCGCCCGCACTTGGGTCTGGTCCCTGGTCTTCGCCGGTGGGATTCTGCTGGCGGCTGTTTTCGTGCCGCGTGGCTTCTGCGGCTACATCTGCCCGCTGGGGAGCCTGATCGACCTGTTCGATTGGTCGATCGGCAAGCGCGTCACTCGCTTTCGCGTGGCGGACGATGGCTGGTGGGTGCATATCAAGTACTACTTGCTAACGGGGGTGCTGCTCTGTTCGCTCGCCGGGGTGTTGGTCAGTGGTTACGTGGCGGCAATTCCGGTGATCACGCGGGGCTTCGTCTTCCTTTTCGATCCGCTGCAAACCGCATCGGCCCGCGGGTGGCACAATGTGCCGCCACTCACCGCCGGCCACTTCGTGTCGATCGCGTTGTTCTTCGCCGTGCTGGGGCTCGGTTTCCTGCGGCCGCGGTTTTGGTGCAAGTATGTCTGTCCGAGCGGGGCCGTGTTCTCTGTGGGCAACTTGTTCCGGGCGACGGAGCGGAAGGTCGAATCGAGCTGCATCCACTGCAACAAGTGCGTGGAGATTTGCCCGTTCGACGCGATCAAGCCCGACTTCACGACGCGCGGCACGGATTGCACGCTCTGCCAGACCTGCGGCGGCGTTTGTCCGACGCATGCCATCAAGTTCGTTGAACGTTGGAATCGAGTCGAGCTGAAGGTCGAGAACGATCCGCCAACCCATGAAACGAAACTCGGCCGGCGGGGCTTTGTTTCGCTCGTGGCGGGTTCGACGGCCGCGGCGATCGGCGCGGTCGGCATGACCACGGCGACGAAGGTCTTTGGCGCCAGGCTCGGCCAGGAATCGCAGCCGCTGCCCGTCCGTCCGCCTGGGAGCGTGCCGGAGCAAGAGTTTCTCGAGATGTGCATTCGCTGCGGCGAGTGCTTTAAGGCCTGCCCGAACAACGTGCTCCAGCCGCTGTCGTTTCAGCAGGGGCTCGAAGGGCTGTGGACGCCCGCGGTGCACGCCGATTGGGCTGGCTGCGAGTCGAGCTGCAACGCCTGCACTCAGGTTTGCCCGACGGGCGCCATTCGCGCCATTCCGCTGGAAGAGAAAAAGGTGGCGCGCATCGGCCTGGCCATCGTCAATCAGGCCACCTGCTTGCCTCACGCCGGGCGGGAGGCTTGTCAGTTATGTGTCGACGAATGCATTTCGGCGGGCTACCACGCGATTGAGTTCGTGCGGGTCGGAACGGAGGTCGACGAACTCGGCCTGCCGGTCGAGGGAAGCGGCTTTGTGGCGCCGGTGGTCCGCGACGACCGCTGTGTCGGCTGCGGCCTCTGCCAGACACGGTGCTACGGCATCAACGTCGCCGAGAAAGGGCTCTTGAACCGCTCGGCCATCATCGTCGAGGCCGGGGAAGGGAAGGAGGACCGCCTGATGAGCGGCTCGTACCTGGCCCTGCGCGAGGCAGAGCAGCGCAAGCGCCTGGAGGCCAGCCGCCAGAACGAGGCGGAAAGCGGCGGCGACGCGTACCTGCCGGACTTTCTGAAATAGCACCCGTTTCTTCGTAGCTGAATTCGCCAGAATTCAGATGCGTTGGAGTGGACGATGAACTCGCAGGGCGTCTGAATTCTGGCGAATTCAGCTACGGCAGCACGGCGCGATCCAAGTGCGACTCTGCCCTGCGCCTGCTTGCCCGCTGGGTGTCCGCAGGGGGAGAATGCGCTACAACCGTCGCGCTGGTTCTACCCCTGACTACGAAGGAGTCCGATCATGCCCGTTCGCAGTGCAGAAGCCGTGTGGGAAGGCGATCTGAAGGCAGGCAAGGGAAACATCTCGACCCAGAGCGGCGCTTACAAAGGCGCCTACTCGTTCTCGTCGCGCTTCGAAGAAGGGACGGGGACCAACCCCGAGGAACTGATTGCCGCCGCCCACGCCGGCTGCTTCTCGATGGCCTTCTCGCACGAACTCAGCCAGGCGGGTCATGTGCCCAAGCGTGTGCACACCACCGCGAAGGTTCACCTGGAGAAGGCGGAGGGGGGATTCAGCATTCCCAAGATCGACCTGGTGACCGAAGCCGAGGTGCCGGGCATCGACGACGCTTCGCTACAGCAAATCGGCGACAAGGCCAAGCAGAACTGCCCGATTTCCAAATTGCTCGCGGCCGCCGAAATCGCGCTCGACCTGAAGCGGGTCGGCGGCAAGTAACGCTCGCTGAGCCACCTTCCTTCGTAGCTGAACTCGCCAAGAGTTCAGCAGGCCTGCGCGTGGACTCCACCATTTCGTCCGGGGAGGAGGCGGGCAGGGGTCCGCAGATTGCGCAGATTTTCGCCGAAGGCCAATCGTGGCGAACGCCAAAACTCATTGACAACTTATCACAAATAGATTACCATGCGCTCGGTCACGTGAAGGGCGTTCGCGCCTTGTACTGCTCCTCGTGCTTCTCCCAGTGAAACGCCGGCTGTTGATTTACTCGGGAGGTTTATCAACAAGTTGGGGGCCCCTGTGGGCCGTTTTGTGTTGCAAAACCCCCGGAGTAAATCAACACCCAGGGACTGACTCGACCTTCTGGATGCTGATTTGCTGCCGCATCGCAGTTAGGCTGGTGGCAGGTTGGTTCCCTGATTCGGCCTCCTCTCCCACGCTGGCTGACTATGCCCAAAGCACTCTTTGCCCTGCTTCCGAGTCTGGTCCTGCTGGCTTCGCTGCAGCTTCCGCTGCTCGGCCAGGATCCCTTTGCCGAGGGCGTCCGGCCGACACCCAAGCTTGCGCCGGAAGAAGAGCGACAGGGCTTCCAGCTGCCCGAGGGTTTCGAGATCAACCTCGTGGCCGCGGAGCCGGAAATCCAAAAGCCCCTCAACATGGCCTTCGACGAGCGGGGACGCATCTGGCTGACCTGCACCGTCGAGTATCCCTACGCCGCTCCGCTCGATCGGCCAGGGCGCGACTCAATTCGCGTCCTGGAAGACACCGACGGTGACGGCCGATTCGAGAAGGTCACGACATTCGCCGACGGCTTGAACATCCCGATCGGCATTTATCCGTACAAGGGAGGCTGCATCGCTTACAGCATTCCCTACCTCTGGCATTTCGAGGACACCGACGCTGACGGCCGCTGCGACAAGCGAACGCAGCTCTACGGTCCGTTCGATCACACCCGCGACACGCATGGCATGGTCAACGCCCTGCGACGCGGGTTCGACGGCTGGTTGTACGCCTGCCACGGCTTCAACAACGACAGCCGAGTGAAAGGCGCCGACGGCCACGAAGTGCACATGCAGTCGGGGAACACTTTTCGCGTGAAGCTCGACGGCTCGCGGATCGAGCACTTCACGCACGGCCAGGTGAATCCGTTCGGCATGACCCTCGATCCGCTCTTCAACCTGTTCACAGCCGATTGCCACAGCAAGCCGATCTATCAACTCCTTCGCGGCGGCTACTACCCGAGCTTCGGCAAGCCCGACGATGGACTCGGGTTTGTCCCGCCGATGATGGACCACCTGCACGGAAGCACCGCGATTTGCGGTCTGGTGCACTACACGGGTGATAATTTTCCGCCCGAGTTCCGCGGCAAGATGTTCAGCGGCAATGTGATGACCAGCCGCATCAACCTGAACTCGTTGCAATTCAATGGGAGCACGATCCGAGCTCAGGAAGAGCCTGACTTCCTGATCGCGGGCGATCCGTGGTTCCGGCCCGTCGATTTGCAGATCGGTCCCGACGGCGCCATGTACGTGCTCGACTTCTACAACCGGATCATCGGCCACTACGAAGTGCCGCTCCCGCATCCCGGCCGCGACCGCGAGAGCGGCCGGATCTGGCGCATTGCCTACACTGGCGCCGCCGCAGGAACCAGGCCGGCCCGGATGCCGCCCGACCTGGCGAAGTTGAGCCCTGCGGAGATCGTGGCCGAACTGGGCGGCTCCAATCTCGAGCGCCGGCTGGTCGCGACGCATTGGCTGGTCGACGTCGTTGGTGAAGCCGGGGTGGACGCTTGCCGCCAGGCGCTCGCCTCGCCGCAAAATGCAGCCCAGCAGGTCCATGTGCTGTGGGTGCTCGAGCGACTCGGCAAACTCAATCCGAGCGAGTTGCTTGCCGCCACGCAAGCGAAGGAACAGGAAGTGCGGGTGCACGCGCTGAAGATCCTCGCCGAGCGAGCGCGTCACACGAAGGAAGAAATAGCCGCCATTCACACGGCTCTGAATGACAAAGACGCCTTCGTGGCTCGCGCGGCTGCCGACGCCCTGGGCCGGCATCCGGACCGGTCGCACATCAAGCCGCTGCTCGCCCGGTTGGAAAATACTCCGAAACCGGACAGTCACCTTCGTCACGTGGTCCGCATGGCGCTACGCGACAATCTCGCCGCGCTCCCAACCGCGGCCGAATTGAAGGAGCTTCGCCTCGATAGGCGACAGCTGGGCGAACTGGCCAAAGTGGCGCAGGCGGCGCCGGTCGAAGTGTCGGCCGATTTCCTGGTGGACTATTTTGCAACCAACGACGCGCCGCGCGACACGCTAGTGAGCGGCATGCAACACGCCGGTCGGTTTGTGTCAGTCGATCGCATCCCTGACCTCATCCGCCTGGCTGAATCCAAATTTCCCGACGACTTAGAGCTGCAGCGACAAATCATCGGCTCGCTAAATGCGGGCCTGTCGCAGCGAGGCCTGGAAGCCACGAAACCGCTCCAGCAGTGGGGCACGAAGCTGGCCAAGGAATTGCTCGCGACCGAACCGACGCCGACGATCGGCTGGTCCACCATTGCCGTGGAAGGGGCCGCGCCGTCCGCGAACCCATGGGTGTTGCAGCAGCGGGCTTCGGCGGACGGGGACAAAACGGCGTTCTTCTACGGCAGTCATCCCAAGGGAGAGACGCTGACCGGAATCTATCGCTCGGATCGCTTCACAATTCCCGAAAGACTCAGCTTCTGGTGCGCTGGACACAGCGGAATGGTCGGTACGCCGATCAACGACAAGAACTGGATTCGCCTGCGCCACGCCGAGACCGGCAAAGTCATCGCCGAGGCCCGGCCACCGCGCAACGACGTGGCTCAGCGGTTCGAATGGAACCTCAAGCAGCACGCGGGGGATCAAGGCTATCTAGAATTGGTCGACGCCGACACGGGAACCGGTTGGGCGTGGCTCGCGGTCGGACGGTTCTCGCTCCCGGGACTCAATCCATCCTCTGCGGGCCAACAGCAGGTCGCCGCTGCCGACCTCGTCGCGCGGTTGAAATTGCATGAGCTCCGCCCCGAGATGCTCGCGGTGTTGGTCGATGCCCGCTTTCCGACCTCCGCTCGCGCCGCGGTGGGTCAAACGCTGGTCACGCTCGATCCCGACGCTCGAGCGGCCGCACTGGTCCTCGCCTTGGGCGATTCGACACTCACCACGCTCGACCGTTCCGCCGTCGCAGCGGCCATCGGCAGCCGAGACGGGGAAGCACTGCTAAACAGCCTGCGCGAGACGATGCGGATTGCGCCCACGCGGCTGCAAACGACCATCGCTGAGACACTGGCGGGTGACGAACCGGGCATCGCAGCGCTCGCAACGCTGGTAGAGGCAGGTCAGGCCCCCGGCAAACTACTGCACGCCCCCAATGTAAAGGCCAAGGTCGAGGCGCTGCAGAACGAAAAGTTGCGGCAGCAGGTCACGGAACTGGCCGCCTCGCTGGCTCCGTCGGAGGAGCATGCCGACCAACTGCTCAAGGAACGCCTGGTGGCATTACTCCAGTCGATGCCTTCGGCGGAGCGCGGGGCCGAGGTGTTCGCCAAGAACTGTGCCAGCTGTCATCAGGTGGGAGGGAAGGGGGCCACCATCGGCCCGCAGCTCGACGGCATCGGACAGCGGGGCCTGGAGCGGATCGTCGAAGACGTGCTGGAGCCGAACCGCAACGTCGATGTAGCGTTTCGCACCTCGACGTTGCAACTCGCCGACGGGCGTGTGGTCAGCGGCCTGGTGCGACGCGAGGAGGGGGCGCTGCTAGTGCTCGCCGACAATCAAGGGAAGGAATTCAGCGTGGCCAAGGACGAAATCGAGGAGCAGAAGAAGAGTGAACTCTCGCTGATGCCTTCGAACGTTCGCGAGATCCTCACGCCTGATCAGTTCAACGACCTGATGGCGTTTCTGCTTGCCCAGCGAGGATCGCAAAAGTAGCGGAACCAAAGTAGCCAGCACAGTCCGTGTGCTGGCAGCCCTACGGATCAAGCTCACCACGCGTTTGAGAACATGGCTAGACAATCGAAGCCCCCGTCGACCGGCCTCGTCCTCTCGCCGCGCTGTCCGCACACGGAGTGTGCG
>JAEZAS010000442.1 GCA_023430365.1 Planctomycetota bacterium | reverse complement strand
ACGCGCAGCTGCAAGCTCATCTGCAGTTCACGCTGGCCACCGAACCGACGGCTGAATAAGACGTATCGCGATTGTCTTGTTCTGCGGCGTCTCGTCCCCCTCAGTCGTACGAGTCTTCGGATCGCTCGTTGTCTCGCCGATTGGTTTGCGCTTTCGGCTGGAGTGGCCTCAGCGGCGGCTGCCCGCTTGTGCCAGTCCGTTGCTCCGGCTTTCCGCAGCAAGCGATCGTCACTGCAACTGGCTCCCTCTTTCGGGCCATGACGGCCCCGCACTCGGCAAGCATGCGTGGTAGGGCCGTTGGTCGCATATCCGCCAGGTTGGTTGGCCGACGGCCAGTATATCGCCTTGAATAGCTCGCATGAGTGGCTCTTGCAGAGGGCGCAGGCCGTTATTGTGGGGGGATCGGTAGGTTGGGTTGATACAACACCCATATGTTATGAGAAGGCACCCCTCTCATGGTTGGGGTTTGTCGTGTGAGTGGCCAGCCGCCTGCAATGCAAAGCGAAGTGTTGCAAATTGGCAACTGCTCGAGAAGGCTCGCAATAAAGGCCGTATTTCCAACTATTAGCGGGCTCACGAAAACACCCGCAGATCGATCTGCGAAGCGGATCGGCGAGCTGCGAGGCTCCGAAGTTCACGGCCATAGAGGCGGCACAATTTCGTATTGAGATAGCATTTTAATTGCGCCTTGCTAGTTGACGTGTCTTATAATGGGAATTACGGTATCTGCTTGACCGATTGTTCCAATGGGCAGTTCATTGAAGGAAGGAATAAGAGAATGGCAAGAAAAGCTGCGGCGGTCGTGGAAGGCCCGAGCAAGTCAGAGGCGATTCGTAACTATAAGAACGAGAACCCTGACGCCGGACCGAAGGCCATTGCCGCCGCCCTGGCCGACGACGGAATTGAGGTCACTCCGGCGTTCGTCAGCACAGTCCTCTCCAACGACAAGCGCAAGTCGGGCCGGATTGGCCTTCGCGGTCGTGGTCGTCGCTCGGGAAGCGTCGACTCTTCGCTCGACAGCCTGATTCAAGCCAAGAAACTGGCGGAGCAGATGGGTGGCATCGCCCAGGCGCGTGCCGCTCTCGATGCGCTGGAACGGATCCTGGCCTAAGCCTGCGGATCGCTACGACTCGTATAACGATACAGGCCGCAGCATGTCGGATCCCGGCATGATGCGGCCTGTTGTGTTGTACGTCTTAAGCCGCCTTCGCGGCGTCTTTCAATAGCGCGAAGGCGGCTAGCGCCTGATCGAGCCCGCCGACTTTCGCGACAAAGCGTGATAGTTGTTCCGCTTGCTCGAGCGTCAAAGAAGTCCCTTCTTCGGCCAGCAACTCGCGCAATTCGTCGGCCTTCAACTGCTGAACTTCAACGGGTTCTGACATACAGTGCGGCTCCTGCCTGGACGAATGAAGTTGACGCGCTGAGGAATGGCCAGGGGTCCCATCCCTGCTCGCCGCCGTGCTGGGGGCCGAAGAAGAAGTGGTCGCTTACCAACAGCCCCCAAGCGATTATCGGGCGAGCCCACCAGCGCCCTGATCGGGAAAAGGGGTGATCGGCCGGCCTGTTTCAGTCGCTGTGAAGGTGGGTAGAGGGGGTGGTTTCTGCCGGTTCTGTGTCCAGGGGCGAAGAAGCGGCTTAATCAACGCCGATGGAAGGGATTGCCGCTCTCGTCCGGGGCGTACGCGCCTGTCTGCGCTCCGGCGAACCCTGCTCGGGCGGCAGTGTGAATTTCCGCCTTTCACAAGCAAGCCGGTCACCACGGAATGGCTCACGCACAGCTGATCGCTAGCGTTCGCTCGCTGGTCGCTACGACGTTTTCGGAACTCGGCATGTCCGACGCCGAGTCGCTCCACGAATCGCTGCTCCTCTGCGGCGGCTCCTACTGCGGCCGGCGGTTCAAAGCCGACGAGGGCCAGGCGGTTTGGTTCTTCGAAGAGAACGAGGTCAAGTTCTACGGCGCCGATGGCACGATTGCCCGCGTCCTGCAACTCGAACCGACCGGCCAGCCGGCCCGTTTGGCCGCCTGAATCGGTCGACGGCGAGCGGTGCTTCGCCGCCTAAGGGCATGGGATTTCGCCCGGCTCCCTGGTTCGGATCCTGCGGATTGCCTGACTGCCCGCGAACCCCACGAGCCAACGGCGAACCACGGCGCCCCGCCGCTTGTCTCTCAGGCTATTCGTGCTATCTTAAGTTGTTTCCTGGCGGAGTAGCTCAGCCGGTTAGAGCAGCGGAATCATAATCCGCGTGTCGGGGGTTCGAGTCCCTCCTCCGCTACTTTTTCTTTCGTTGCGAGGCGTCTCTACGCCTCGCCGCTCGACGTGGGCAGCCGATGCTTGGCTGCCTTGTCCCAGCGGCTGCTCTTCAGCAGCTCGTATCCCCGAGCTGTTGCCAACGCCGGGCGATTCAGGACTCCGCCAACGAAAAACCTTCTGGGTTTTTGGTTGAAATTTGCTCATTGCGGAAGCCCGCAATGCCCGCTACGGTAGGGGGATTCTCTTTGACGTCCAAGGCCTTGCTCTGCTCAAATCTTGGCGGTGTTGTCCGGAGCATGGTCGTCGACCAGCGTTCGCCGTGGCGCTGGTTGTGGGGCAGACGAAGTGCAAATCACCGGACCGTGATGGCACAGCGCGGCGCACAGGATGGTCGGGATGGCCAGCGATTTCGAGGCAATGACCCGCGCGGAGCTGATCCGCGAGCTGGAACTACGAGATAGTTATCTGCAGGAAGCGGGCCTGCAGCTCTTGGTGCAGGAACTGGAATCGTACCGCGAGGAACTCGCCTGCCATCACAAGCAGTTGCGGGGCGCGGAATCGATCATCGAGGAAGAGCGCAATCGCTACAGCGAGCTGTACGACTTCGCGCCGTTGCCGCTTCTTACGTTCGACGCGAGCGGCTTCGTCATCGAAGCCAATCTTACGGCCTGCGATTTTTTGGGGGTCTCTCAGACTCGCCTGGTCGGCATGCCGTTCTCGATGGCCCTCGTGCCCGATAGTGTGGCCGACTTTCGCAAGCACCTGCTGAAATGCCGCTATTCGGAGGCGGCCCTGGTCTGCACCGAAGTTCAGCTGCGCGATCCCGGACAGTCGTCACGGATTGTCGAGCTGCACACGCAGGCCGTCGGCCGCGAGGACCAGGTCCGGTTCCGAACGGCGGTCCACCATCTTCGCGAGCGACGACAAACGAGCGTCCAGGCGGAGCGGCGCACGGAGGAACTGCAGGAACAGCTCCAGCAACGGACCGCAGAACTGCAGGAAGCCAACGCAGTGCTCCAGCAGCAGGTCGAGCGCAGCAAGGCCTTGGCAGCGCAGCTACAAGCGAGCGAAGCACGGTTGCGCGGCCTGGTGAAGTCGGAAACGGACGGCATTTTTCAGTGGCACGCGGATGGCCGAATCACCGACGCCAACCAGGCGTTTCTCGATCTGATCGGCTACGACCGCGCGGAACTCGAGTCGCCGGGCCTGGGCTGGACCACGATCACGCCCCCCGAGTATGCCGACGCCGATCAGCGCGTCCTCGCTCAACTGCGGTCCTTCGGCCATTTCAAACCATACGAGAAAGAGTTTGTCCGCAAGGACGGATCACGCGCGCAGGTGTTGTTCGGCGCCGGCCTGGTGCCTGGTTCGCCCGATGAGGGGATCGCCTTCGTCGTCGATATGAGCGATCGCAAGGCGGCCGAGCAGCGGTTGCAGTTGAGCGAACGGCGGGAGCGCGAGCGCAATCGCCAGCTCAAGGCGCTTTCCGATTCGTTGAACGAGACCAACCGTCGCAAGGACCAGTTCCTGGCCATGCTGGGGCACGAGCTGCGCAACCCGCTCGGCCCGCTGGCCAACGCCTGCGATCTGCTCCGCAAGTACACGCCGCAGATGCCCGAGGTGGACGAAACCTGGGACGTCGTCCAGCGGCAGGTAACCCAGTTGTCCAGGCTCGTCGACGATCTGCTCGATGTGTCGCGCATTTCGGCGGGGCGCATTCTGCTGCGACGTTCGACGGTCGACCTGGCCGACATCGTGCGCCGCACGGGGGCCGATTTCAGCAGCGTCGCCGCCGATTCCGGACTGACGCTGAAGGTGTCGCTGCCGGCGACCCCCGTCTGGATCGACGGCGATCCCATGCGGCTGGCTCAGGTCGTCGGCAACCTGATCAACAACGCGTGCAAGTTCACCGATGCGGGGGGCGAGGTCGAGCTTTCGCTGACGACCGAAGGGGACCAGGCGCTGTTGCAAGTGCGCGACACGGGCATCGGCATTCGCCGCGAAGTGCTCGAGCGCCTGTTCGACGCGTTTGTCCAGGACGACAAGAGCATGGGGCGGAGCCGGGGCGGGCTCGGGCTCGGGCTGGCACTGGTGCGCGGCCTCGTGGATCTCCATGGTGGACGCGTCTGGGCCGAAAGCGACGGACTGGGCACGGGATCGCGATTCTTGATCTCGCTGCCGATCGTGTCCGCCGAGGTGGTGACGGTTGGCGATCCACGCCTCGCCATTGCCGATCGGCTGCGGGTGTTGATTGTGGAAGACAATCGAGACGCCGCCTACATGCTGCGTAAACTGCTGCAATCGATGGGGCACGAGGTGGCGGTCGCCGGCGATGGAAAGGAGGCGCTCGGTTTGGCGCTGGTTTTTAAGCCCGACCTGGTGCTAGCCGACATTGGCTTGCCGCAGATGGATGGCTATGCGATGGCGCAGGCGCTGCGGGCGCTGCCGGAATTCGAGCACACCTACTTCGTCGCGGTGACCGGCTATGGCCAGGCGAGCGACGAACAGCAGTCGCTCGCGGCTGGCTACGACCAGCACGTCACCAAGCCGGCAACGACGGAGACGTTGCAATGGGTGCTGCGACTGGCGGCCGCGCGCCGGGCGAGCGGCAACGGCGCTGCGGTCTAAGCCGATTGGCAGCGAGCCGCGGCGCCGAGAAACAATGACCGTTGCAAATAGCTTGCTCGGTCAGTCTTGCACGAGCTCCGGGATCTCCTCGCCGCGCTGCAATCGCTCGTAGGCGGCCTCGCCCGCTTCGGTGAACTCCACCGTATCGGGCTCTGGCCAGGTGAGCAGGCCCTTATGCACCAGCTGAATCAGCACCTCGCTGCTGATGTGCCCCTCGACGTCGTCTCGCTCTCCGAGCAGCAGCAGCGCCTCACGCAATTGCTCGGGGCTTGGCCCTGTGCGTTCGGTTATCTTGGACGCTTTGCGTTTGGCCATGGGTCACGTTCCTCCGTGGGAACTCCCACCCCTGCATAAGGCATTCCCGGGGGGGCGGTCGACCGCCTCGATTTCCCAGGTTTGCGGCGAGTGGGCCTTCATGGCCAGGAAAGTGGCCAAGAAAAAAGCAGACCGACGGCAAACCGTCGGTCTTGCGAGGCTTTCAGGGCGAAGCGGGCGCGTTTAAGGGGTGCAGCCGGCACCCGCTGAGAGAGCGGCGTCTTGGATGACCTGCTCCCAGGGCGGCAGGTAGCCGAGCGGCGGTTCGACGACGGGAAGCAAATACGGATCGGCCCGAAGGTAGCGGAACTTTGCGGCCTCGGCGTTGGTCAGGTAAGTCTGCCAGGCGGCTGGCGTGGAGCCGGCCGCGCGATAGGCCTGCCAGTGGGTTTCGAGCTCGGCGTTGTAGCGCAGCCAGTTGGCTTTGCGATACTCGTCGACCGGCTTGCGGGCAAAGACCTGGACGGTGGGTTGAATGGGGCTGTCGACCGGCGTACCGGGGGGAACTGAGGTCGCGCTGAGGGCGATCGACAAGGCAAGAGCAGGCAGCATGGCGGGAGCACTCCGAAGGGCAGGGCGGGAGGCCGAGAACGAAGCGACCACGCATGCCAGCAGCGCGCAGCAGTCGCTGCGCAAGTCTAGCACATGGTTTGATATGCGCTCCGAATCGCAAGCGGGCCGCAGCGCTTCGCTAATCCGAACGCATTGCCACAAACGGGGCGCGAGGAGCGAAGTTTCAATTCCCTCAACCGGGGGTGTCGCTTGTTGCCTTGGCGACCACTCGGTATCGTGCAGAAAATCATCCGCGGGCGACACCAATTGCCGAGTCGTTACGACGTTCGCCCAGGCCGGCAGCCGGCGAAGGATGTCATTCGGGGCCCAGCGTTTTGGCCATGAACGTTAGCGCCAGGCACGCAACCAGTTGGGGCAAACGCCCTAACTGCGGGGTTCGCAGGTCCGCCGGCTGGCAATGATTTCAAGGGGCGTTTCCCGATATGCCGAAGGTGATGTTAAGCGCGACCGCTCTGCGTCTGCTGGAACGCACGATGCTAGCGGCTGGTCCTACCGGCTGACGATTCTCACCGGTTCGTCGAGCCACCTCACTTCACTTCCCGCGAAGACACCTTCCCGATGCGCCAACCAACCTTCTTCGCACGCCGCGCCCTGTTGATCCTGGTCGTGGTGTTTTTCTTCGTTCCCTTCGCTCTCCGCGGTGCGCGGATGGCTGTGCAGGGGATGAAGAACGATGTGAAGGACTGGCTGCCGAGCGACTTCGTCGAAACGGCCGAACTCGACTGGTTCCGCAAGCACTTTGTCAGCGAGCAGTTTGTCGTTGTCAGTTGGGACGGCTGCACGGGCGATGCGGCGGACGAGCGCTACCGGATGTTCGTGGCCAAGCTGATGCCCGAAACTCCGCCGTCGAAGCGCGCAGCGGCTCCCGCGGCCCCAGCCGAGCAGCCGGGCTCTTCGCAAGAACCGCCGGCGGAAGTGGCTCCGGGCCTGCTCGAAGTCCCCGATGCGCCGCCCGGCAGTGATGAACCCATCGATCCGCCCGCCGATGTGACGAGCGTGTCGGGCGGATCCGACGTGCGGCTGGTGTCGGCCGATGCGCCTGCCGAGGAAGACGTGATCAGCGGCGCAGCCGTTAACTCCTCCGAAGCGACCGCGGACGAGGCTGCGGCGGACAAAAGCATCCAAAACCCGACGCGCTACCTCCACCACGAGGAGTCGATCGGCGACTACTACGGCTTGTATCTCACCGAGTCGGATCACTACGACTGGGGCGGGCAGAAAGAGAAGTGGCTCCGCGGTCTGAAACGCGAAGTTGAAGACAGCAACGAGGAAGCCTGGTTCTACATTACCCCCGAAGGGGATTTGTATCGCTGGAACGGCGTCGACGCGCCGGTGGCGTCGCTCGGCCGGGAAGCGAAACGCCGCTACTCCGGCCCATCGCTAGAAGGGACGCTGGTTCATTCGTTCGGCGAGGTCGACGGTCCTTGGTACTACGAGAATCCGCGCCGCCTGCGGGCGCAGCTCTTCAAGAGCGTCACGGCGGGGCCCGACGTGCTCAAGAGCATGATCGGACCGGGCGGTGAACTGGAAGCCGATCCAGCCGAAGCGATGCGCCGGTTGACCGGCACGCTGCTCGGCCCCGACGGCAAGCAGACCTGCATCATCCTCACTCTGACCGACGCCGCGAAGCGCAACCTGCACCTGGTGCTCGGCCGCGGTGTGCTGGGCAAGCCGCGCGGGCAGCTCTATCAGGTCGCCGAAGAATCGAACATCAAAGAGAACGAGCTGCGCCTGGGCGGTCCGCCGGTCGACAATGTGGCGATCGACGAAGAAGGATCGATCACCCTCTTTCGCCTGATCGGCCTCTGCGGCCTGCTAGGCATCGGCTTGTCGCTGATCTGCTTCCGCAGCATCAGCGCCACGATCATGGTGTTCTTCGTGGGCGCCATCAGCGCCGTGATCAGCCTGGCGTTTGTGTGGTGGGGCGGCAGCTCGGTCGATGCGATCCTGATGTCGATGCCGGCGCTCGTCTATGTGCTGGCGCTGGCCGAATCGTCGCACCTGATGAACTACTACCGCGAAGAGATCGACGAGCATGGGCTCATCGGCGCTCCGGAAAAGGCGGTGAAGCACGCCTGGAAGCCCGCGCTGCTCTGCAACCTGACGACATCGATCGGTCTGCTGTCTCTCTATACGAGCGAGCTGACGCCGATTCGCAAGTTCGGCATCTTCTCGGCCATCGGTGTGACGGTCACGATGGCGGTGCTGTTCCTCTACATGCCCGCCGCCCTGCAGATCTGGCCGCAGAAGCCGCGCAAGAAGTCAGCCGACGGCGATCGGCCGTTCCTCGATCGCTACCTGGGGGGCTTCCTCCAGAGCTGCGGCGAGTTCATGGTCCGTTTCCACGCGCCGGTCTCGATCGCCTGCATTTTGGTGATCGCCGTCGTGGGGCTCGGTGTCTTCAAGATTCAGACGTCGGTGAACATGCTCCGCATGTTCCACAAAGACGCCAAGATCATTCGCGACTATGAGTGGCTCGAAGCCAACCTGGGCGAACTCGTCCCGATGGAAATGGTCGTCCGCGTCGACAAGCGGGCGCAGTTGCCCACCGCGGAGGAACGGGCCGACCAGAACCAGGTCGATCCCGAGGCGCAATTCCAGCTCACGTTCCTCGAGCGGATGGAACTGGCCAGCCGCGTGCAGCAGGTGGTCGAACGCGAGTTCGGCCCGAAAGGCCAGCAAAAGATCGGCTCGGCGATGTCGGCGGCTACGTTCGTCCGTCCCCTGCCGGAGGCTCGCGGCGATACGCGTACGATGCTCGTCCGCGGCAGCACAAACAACCGCATGGAGGCTCACCGCAACGAGTTCCTCCACAGCGATTACTTGCGGATCGATGACGATGGCTCGGAACTGTGGCGCGTGAGCATCCGCGTTCCAGCCACTCGGTTTGCCGGAGAAACGAGCACCTCGAGCATCGACTACGGTTCGTTCATTCACGAGGTCAAGGGAGCGGTGGAACCGGTTCTCGCCGCCCAGCGCGAGCGCGAGTCGATCCTGCGCCAGCTCGTCGCCCAGCGCGACGGCAAGCGGGCTGCCGGCGCTAAGGTGCTGCTGCTCGGTGTTCCCGAAACGGACGCCGACGACCAGGCCACGCCAGCCATCGACCAGACGAAGATCTTCGCCGAAGCGCTCGCCGACACGCTCAACATCAGCCGGCTGAAGGTCCGCTCGGTCACCGCCAGCGAGGCGCAGAGCGAAGGCATGGACCAACTGCTGGCTGGGCAGGACTGCGTGGTCCTCGTGAGCGACGCCGGACTGAACCCCGCCTCGATCGAGCAGCAGTCCAAGCTGTTTGTCGATGCCCGTTCGTCGGTCACCGCCGCGCCGCGAGCGCCGATTCCGGGTATCGCCCGCGAAGCCAGTGAAGGGACGCCAAGCGTCGCCGCCGTGTACACCGGCGTGGTGCCGATCGTCTACAAGGCGCAGCGCACGCTGCTCGACAGCCTGATCGAGAGTACGTTCTGGTCGCTCATCACGATCGCCCCGCTGATGATGTTCATCTCGCGGAGCGTCTGGGGCGGAGCCCTCTCGATGCTGCCGAACGTGTTGCCGGTGCTCGTCATCTTCGGCGCCATGGGCTGGCTGCAGGTCGAGGTGGACGTCGGTTCGATGATGACGGCCAGCATCGCGCTGGGCATCGCCGTGGACGACACGATTCACTACCTGCACTGGTTCCGCGAGGAACTCGATCGACTCGGGGACCGCAAGAAGGCGATTCTCGCGGCCTACAAACATTGTGCGACCCCGACGATCCAGGCGGCCATCATGAGCGGCCTCGGCTTGTCGGTGTTTGCCCTGAGCACGTTCACTCCGACCCAGCGTTTCGGTTACCTGATGCTGGCCATCCTGTGGGCGGGCGTGGCAGCCGAACTGATTTTCTTCCCCGCGCTGCTGGCTGGCCCGCTGGGGGGCGTGTTCAAGCCGCGGAAGCAGAAGCAGGCGGCCGCCGAGGCGACCGAGGAAGAGACGACGATGGAATCGATCTCGCCGATCTCGACCGAGCCGCCGGTGATCGAATCGCTCCCGGGGTCGGGCGTGCCCGCGCCGAACATGCTCAACTCGGGCAAGATCAAGGCCCGCCGCGCGATCCGCGAAGACCAGTCCCATCGCTGGGACGCCTAGCAGCCGGAGGGTAACTACCCTCCGGAGAACAAACGCGCGACGTTGCTTCGCTGAGGATCGCGACGCCCTCGCGCGGGGTTTCCGGCGGATGTGATCCGTCGGCTATTGGTCAGGCTGCTCGCAGCAGGAGTTCGCCGCGGCCTCCTTCGAGGAGGTCGCCGTTGTAGAGCTCGCAGGGATCGAGCAGGCGATCGAGCGGGGCTGCGAAGCCGAGCGAGCGCAGATGGTGGGCGATCAGCTTCAGCGCTTCAGGCTGATAACGACAGGCGAGGCGGAAACTGGGGAGCAGCGGCGGCGAGCGGTCGCCGAGCAGGGCGATGGTGCCCCGCTTCATCCCGGCGCCATGGCGGATGCCGGTTTCGCCCAGCAGCAGAATGGTGCCGGCCAGCAGGTTGTAGCCGGCCAGATTGCCCGTTCGGCCGGCGACGGCGATCAGTCCGCGCCGCATGCCGGCGCCGATTTCGTTGCCGGCGTCCCCTTCGACCAGGATCGTGCCGCGCGTCATGCCGCGCGGGCTGCCGCGGTAGGCTGACCCGACGAAGTCCCCGGCGCGGCCGCGGACGTGGATCAGGCCGCCATGCAGCTCGCCGCCAAGCCAGTCCCCGGCGTTGCCAGCGATGCGAATTTCGCCGCCGCGCATCTCGCTGCCGACATGCCGCCCCGCCGAACCGAAGATCTGCATCCGTCCGAACTGCATCTTGGCCCCGAGCCAGTGAACGCCCGACAGATCACCTTCCCACTCGAGCGCCTCGTCGGCCGCGTCGCCGCTGACGGCGAAGAATTCTGCCAGCGGCGTCTTGCGATTGCCATGCAGGATTTCCAGGCGCTCGATCTCCGCGCGTGGCTTGTCGCGCAGCAGGTCGGGCGTGATGCCCGCGACCTCCAAGGGAAGCGGCGTCGTCTGGCGGAGCGTCAATCGCAGAGGCATGGAAATTCGGCAACGCGGGAAGCGGCATTGAAAGCAGACAGCGGCGGGTGCGAGCAGCGAGTATAAACAACGCTGGCCCGCTCGACAGCTTCGCAGGGCTGAACGGCCGGCGCATATGTAGCTGAATTCGCCAGAATTCAGACGCCCCTGCGGTTGGAGCCTGGTTTGTCTGAATTCTGGCGAATTCAGCTACGGGCAGAGGGATCGGAACCAGGAACTGATCGAATGACGAAGGTCGGCGGCATTGTGCTTTGCGGTGGCAGGAGCAGCCGCATGGGGCTGCCGAAGGCGACACTCCCCTTTGGGCCCGAATCGATGGTCGAGCGCGTTGGGCGGGTCCTCAGTACCGTCGTGTCGCCGATCGTGGTTGTCGCCGCTGAAGGTCAGCCGCTTCCCGATTTCAAGCTGCCCGTGCAGATCGTTCGCGATCAGCGCCCCGAGCGCGGGCCGCTGGAAGGACTCGCCGCCGGGCTGGCAGCCCTGGCGTCGCAAGTCGACGCGGCGTATGTGACCAGTTGCGACGTGCCGTTGCTGGAACCTGGCTTCGTGAAGCGGATGATCGTTCGGCTGGGCGATCACGAAGCCGCGGTGCCGATGCAGGCCGATATGCTCCATCCGCTGGCTGCCGTCTATCGCACGAGCGTCTTGAAAGCGATTCGGTCGCTCCTGGCCGCCGATCAGCTGCGCCTGATGGGCGTCTTTGATCTCGTGGACGCGGTGCGAGTGCCGGTCGAAGAGCTGGCGGACGTCGATCCGCTACTGCACACGCTGCGCAATCTCAACACCCCGGCCGACTACCTGGCCGCGCTCGCAAGCGCGGGATTCGCAGTTCCGCCAGCAGTGTTAGAGGCGCTGCAGCGTGAAGCGTGAGTTGAAACGAATACCAGCGCGCAAAAAATCGGCCCGCGATGATCACCGCGGGCCGACGAATGATAGCGAGCAATAATTTTCAGGCAGGAATCAAGCTGGCAATCGATCGCGCGAAATTAGTCGCCGAAGTAAGAATCCGAAATCGTCTGTTCCGCGATGCGCCCCATCTCGTCGAGGCTGCGACGCTGTCCGACGGAGTGCCACGGGCTGACGTCCTTCAGTTCGGGCATCAGTTCGTCGAGCTGTTCGACGAGGTTTTCGGCCATCCGTCGCACGTTCGGCTCGGTAGTCGCCTCCAGCAGGGCGGCGGCTGTCTTCTTCAGACGAACCATCCGGGCCCGGTCGCGAATGGGCCGCGAGAGAGGCTCTTCGGAGTCGACGAGCAACTCTGAAATCGGCACGCCGAGGGCCTTTTGCCAGCGATAAAGATCGCTGAGCTTCAGGTCGGTGCATTCCTGCTCTTGGGCACGGATCGTGCGAGCGTCGAGCCCGAGTTGACGCGTGGCGGTTCGGAGCGACATCCCTTCCTGCCGGCGATCCTCCTGGATGCGATGCAGGGGCCGTCCCGGCGCCGCGCTACGCGACGGCGCCACCGGCGCGTCGAAATGAACGATACTAAGTTCCGCTGTTGCCATAAGCCTCTACCCCCAAAGAAGCCACCCGCAGGCGGCTAGTGCCTCAAGCTGTTCCGGAAGATTGCTAAGCTCCTTATCCGTTTCCGTTGGCGCCGGCGTTCAGCCCTGAACGCAGGCGGCATGGCGTAAGAATTGGACGCTGCGATTTCTTCGGAAGTTCCCGTTGCGCGACAAAGATTTCTAAGAGGGGCTGCAAACGCGTCAACCATTTTGCGCCAGCCGACGGAAATCCGCAGACGCAACACCCCGCTAAGTGGTTAGTGCCACTTGAGTTGGATGGGTGACAATCTTCTTGGTCGGAATCTGACCAATCACCAACTGGACATGTGACGCCGCTGGCTTCACCTCCGAGAAAAGCTCTGTTCCTGCAAACTAGAGCGAGCGGCAGGCGGAAATGTACTCGCGCCGGGAAAATCGCGATTTGACAGGGGAATGGATACGACGTAGGTATCCATTACGCAAGTTCCAAAGAGCATTCGCTCTGCGGAGTTTCGACGAGCTCAACTTTCGCCGTCGGCGCGCTGCTTTTCGCCGCTCGGATTGAGGGGTCAGGGTTCGTTTTTCACAAGCGCGCTCTCGCAGGTCGGCCGCACGCGGGCTTTCCTGCGGCGCTAGTTATTGCCCGCTGGCATTGCGGTCAGGCCGACATCGCGATCGGTCGCCGCGGCCGGCGGGGCTGGGCGTTTCGTTCTCGGTCAACCCTAGCCCGATCTCTCCATGAGCACGATATCGTCCACAAGCTGGCTGCCTGCCTCGCCACCGACCCCAGAGGCGGTGGTCGGCGGCAGGCAGGAACCACTTCAGCATCTCGTGGAACTGGCCCTGGCGGCGACTTCGCCCGAGCGCAAGGGACTGGAGCGCCGGCGGGAGACGCGCCACCCGTTCCCGTATCCAATTCACCTGACGCCGGTCGACGCCCAAGGTCAGCCGCAGCTCGACGAGGCGTTGACGGTGCTGGGCAAGCACCTGAGCCAGCACGGGCTCGATTTCTATCACCGAGAGCCGCTCCCTTGGCAGCGAGTCATTGCCTCGCTGCCGAGCGGAGAGAGCCGCTGGGTCGCGTTTCTAATGGAACTCACCTGGTGCCGCTTCGGGCAGCACGGGTGGTACGACAACGGCGGACGGTTTCTGTGCGCGGCCGTGTCGCCGTTGAACGTGCCGGCGATTTCGGCGTAGTGGCGGTGGGCGCCCGGCGCTTCAGAGGGCCGCACAGTGGAGGCGGCGTCCTCGTGCGGGGCCGGAACGCCACAGAGGGCGTTCCCTACAGAAAGAGACCGGTCTTGCGACCGGTCTCCTGATTTCTGAATTCTGCTCTCTAAGCTCTGAACTCTGCCAGCCGGCCTTAGCCCTTGCCGCCGCTGAGGAAGTCCCAGCCGCCCGAATCTTTCTTCGGCTGATCCTGGTCGGGGAGCTGGAACGGCATCGTCTTGTTGGGGTCTTCCTGCTCGTCGGCGACGATTTCGAAGCCGGTGAATTCGTCCTCTTCGACCTTTTCGGCGGCCCGGTCGTCGTCGAGCTGGATCGGGGTGATCTCGTCGCCCTCGTCGATCGCGTCGAGCTGCAACTCTTCCAGCTCGTCCGCGTTTTCGGCCGGGGTGGGGAGTTCCTCGCTGGCGCCTTCGTCGCTCTTGAACGGCGACCAGGCTTCTTCGGCGGCGCTCACCGGTTCGGCGGGAGAGGGTTCCGCATCGGTCGATTGGCCCCAGGGGGAGTCATCGCTTTCGACGTTTTCCAGCTCCAGCGGAGCTTCCTCTTCCAGGTTCAGCTCCTCGAGTTCCGGCGGGCTGTCGGTGGACCCGAGGGGGAGCGTGACGGGATCCGACGACGTGAGGAGCAGCGGGTTTTCTTCGGGCGGCGGGAGATTTTCTTCCGCGCCGTCTTCGATCGTTTCCAGTTCGTCGAGCGGCTGGAGGTCGTCCTCGGCCTGCAGGTCGGTGGGCTGCAGGTCCAGGGGCTGAACGTCGTCCGCCTGGAGTTCGCCAGTAGTGTCCGTTTCGTCGGCGGGGAAGGCGTCGAGCGGCTGAATGGCGCCCTCGTCCTGCAGGTCCTCGTCGGAGAACGAGGATTCCAGCTCCATCCGATCGAGAACGTTGCTGCCCGAGCCGCCGGCTTCCTGGGAGATGAACGAGGCGAGTTCGCCTTGGTCGTCCTGGCTGCGTTCGTCGAGGTCGATGGGGCCAAGGTCGTTCGAGCCGACCATCTCGACGTCGTCGCTGCCGACCGGCATGCCGAGCGAGAGGTCGTCCCCTTCGGCGTCGCCGCTGGTGATGGAGTCGGGCTCAATCCGCTCGTTGTAGAACGTCCCGAGCGTGCCCGCCGCCGCGGCGGCCTGCGACTCGTTCATCGAGATTTCGCGGGAGAACAGCCGCGACTCGCGCGAGCGGGCCATCGGCACCGTCGGGCGCTGCGGCTCGGTGAAGACACTATGGGTGTTGCCGGCCAGCACCTGCTTGCCGAGTTCGAAGGCCCGCTCCTCGCTCCAGCCGCGGTCGATGACAAACCGCTCGGCGAGCACTTTGGCGAGAATTCGCTTGTACATGGCGAACTTCGGCAGGACGAACTCCAGCTTGTAGGCGTCGCTGTAGTAGCCGATCTGCTTGGTCCGCGGCACGCCCTCAAGCCGGGCGGCCAGGTCGTGCTCGATGTACGACGGCGTGTTGCTGTACCACCAGTGACCGTTGGTCACCACGTTCGGGAAGATCCACGAGTAGCTGACCAGCTCCTGGTTGGTGACGCTGGCGAGCACCGAAATCGGGAACGTGACCCCCGGGAAGGCGTTGAACAGCTCTTTGTACTGGATCAGCGAGACCCGGCTGTCGTACAGGTCGCGGCCCTGGTGCACGCCGCCGGGATAGACGTCGCGATTGACGCCGATCATCAGGTCGAACGGCATCCGGTACTCGTTGCAGTACTCGGCGAGGGTCCAGAAGGCGAAGTTGGCGACGGCCCGGCGGTGCGATTCGCCACAGTCGACGCCGCGCGAGAGCATGGCCTCGATGGCCGTATCGGCGCGGGCTTCGGAAACGTGGGTCGGGGCGAAATCCGGCGGCAACGAGATGGCGCAGGCCCGGGCGCCGTGGTTGGTGAACGTGTCAAACAGGGTGCCGATCGCGTCGCGGAGCGAATTGGCGTCGCTCAGCGTTACGCCGGTGGTCCGTTCCAGCCGCTGTTGGGTCTCGCTCTTGGCGAGGTGGAAAACGAGGTCGTCGGTGCGGAGGCAGGGGATGTAGGTGCTGGTGTCAAAGCCTTCCAGGTCGTCGTCAAAATTGTTTGTCAGGAAGACCGAGCGGACCTTGCTGGTGTCGAGGACCTGCTGGGCCCATTCGGCCGAGGCCATCCGGTCATCGGCGGCGTCGAAGAGGCTTTCCCAGTTGTCGGCGTTGATCTGGTCCCCCTCGAAGCCAAATAGCTTCTGGGCCATCTCAAGCAGCCAGCTCCACTGGATGGTGTTGTCGATTGGCCCCAGGTTCTCGATCAGGCGGCCGACTTTCTCGCGCGGGGTGAGGTCGGGGTCCTCGATCCGATCCTTCGCAAGTCCTGCCGAGTGAGCGAGTTCGGTGTAGTAGTGGTAGCCCAGGATGTCGGCCAGGGTCCGCGAGGCGGGCTCGAGCGGATTGATGTGCGTATGGGGATCGACCAGCGTCAGGGCATCGAGCTGCTCAAACAACCGACGACGAAGTTCTTGCGACATGAGCTAGACCACGAAAGAGGCGGAAATGAGAGGAGCTGGGAAGCTCTACATATAACACACGCAAAAGCCAATTGTTAGCCTCGACTTT
>JAEZAS010000331.1 GCA_023430365.1 Planctomycetota bacterium | reverse complement strand
CGATCTGCAGCACGTCTTAATTCTGGCTATTTCAGCTACGGGTGGGTTGTAGTGGTACGTGCCGCGCGGTGCGCTGGATTGTGATCGCACGGTCGATTACGATCTACGCACCTTGGTTCGTGCCGCCGATGCATGCGGCAGTCCTCTCCCTTTCATGCCGCTGCTGAGTGCCCTATGACATTGCCCGGTAACCGCGTGCCGCCGCGCGCGTGGGTCGTTACGTTCGCTGGAACCGTGGTGAATCTTTGCCTGGGCATTCTCTACGCTTGGAGCGTCTGGAAGGACAACCTGATCGCCAAGCCCGACTCGGGCTATCGTCCCGGCGACGCGATGACCGGCTTGAACGAAGGCTGGACCTATCTGACCGACGCGCAAGGGACGTGGGCCTACGCGATCTGCGGCTTTACGTTCGCCCTGTTCATGATTCCCGGCGGCAAGATTCAGGACCGCTTTGGTCCCAAGATCGGCTGCACGCTGGCCGGGCTGTTCCTGGCGGCGGGGTGCATTCTGGCCGGGGTGATTAAGAGCTACATCGGCCTGGTGCTCGGCTTCGGCCTGCTCGGCGGCATCGGCATGGGACTCGGCTACGCAGCCGCGACGCCGGCGGCGGTGAAGTGGTTCGGCCCGCATCAGCGCGGGCTCGTCGTGGGGCTCGTGGTCGGCGGCTATGGCGGAGCGGCGATCTACATTTCTCCCTTGGCCAAGTACCTGATCGGCGCCTATGGGTTGTCGGGCAGCTTCATTGGGCTCGGGATCTTGTTCGCCATCGTCATCGTGTTCGCCGCGCAGCTGATGAGTTGGCCCGAAGCCGGTTATGTGCCGCCCGGAAGCCCCGCGCCGACGGGACCTGCCGCAGCCGGTCGCTCGAAGCTGACGGGCGTCGACTGGTCGGCTGGCAGCATGCTCCGCACCTGGCAGTTCTACGCCCTGGTGTTCATGTTCATCGGCTCCGCCCAATCGGGGCTGCTGGTGATCGGCAACGCCACGCCGATTTTGAACACAACCGCCAAGACCGTCGCCTTCTTCGCTGCGAATGCCTGGTTGCTCGCCTCGTATGGCGGTCTGGTGAACGCCACCGGGCGCATCGGCACCGGCATGTACTCCGACAAGATCGGCCGCTCGAACGCTTACCTGCTCAACGGCGCGGTGTCAGCCGTTTGCTTGCTGCTCACCCCGTGGATCATCCGCACGGGGAACGTGACGCTGCTGTTCCTGGCCGTCGGCATCGCCTATTGGCAGTACGGCGGCGGGCTCTCGCTGATGCCTGCCTTCACGGCCGACTTTTTCGGCGCGAAGAACCTGGGCTTCAACTACGGCCTGGTCTTCATCGGCTGGGGCATTGCGTTTTTCATTCCGCAGATCGCCGGCTACATCAAGGACCAGACGGGCAGCTTGGACTATGCCTTCTACCTGTCGGGGGCGATCCTGATTGCCGCCGTGCTGCTCAGCCTGGTGGTTCGCCGCCCGCTGGCCGAGCACGAAACGGCGTAATGCCAGAAAGACAATCGCCAGGGTGTTTACCTCGTAGCTGAATTCGCCAGAATTCAGACGCCCCGCGAGTGGATGCCGGGTTTGTCTGAATTCTGGCGAATTCAGCTACGGCAGAGCGTCAGCCGCTGGCTCAAGCTACTGAGGCGGAACCTACTTCGCCGTCAGCTTGCTCGGATCGAGCGTCACGTGGCGGACCTTTTGCCGCTTCCAGGTGTAGGTGATGTGCACGAGACCGTCGTTGGTTTGAATGACGGCGGGATAGCTGAACTCGCCGCGCTCGTTTTCGAGCACAGCCACCATCTTCCAGGTCTTGCCGTCTTCGGACAGGGCCACGTTGAGGGGCGAGCGGCCGCTCGGGGTGTCGTTGTAGACGAGCAAATGCCTGCCGTCTCGCAGCGTGACCGCGTCGGTGCCGGAATTCGGATTCGGCACATCGAGGAGCGCCACTTCGCTCCACGTCTTGCCGCCGTCGTCGGACCACGTTTCAAACAGCTTCTTCGAGCGGCTGCGACCGATGGCTTGCAGCCGGTTCTCGCCATGCAGGAGCACGCTTGGCTGAATCGCCTGAATCGGCTCGCCGGCGGCGGGGTCCTGCGGCGCGGATTTCGTCCAGGTCTTGCCCAAGTCGGGAGTGCTTTCGAAGTGGACGCGCCACTCGCTCGGCTTCGTGGGCGTTTCGCTGCTCGTTGGACAGAGCAATTCGCCCGAGGCGAGCTCGACTGGCTTGTTCTTGATCGGGCCCAGGAAGCCATCGGGGAGTCGCTCGGCGTCGGACCAGCTTTTTCCGCCGTCGCTGCTCCGGCGGACCATGCCCCACCACCGCTGCGGGTCGGGACCGACCTTGTAGAACAGCAGCAGCGGCCCGTCCTTCGGCTGAAACAGCACCGGATTCCAGCACGGATGGCGATCGCCGTCCGGCTGCACACCGTCGGCTACTTCGACTGGCCGCGTCCACTTGCCGTCGACCTGGCGCGCGACCCAGATGCCGACGTCGTCGTGCCCTTCGCGCGTGCCGCCGAACCAGGCAGCCACCAGGCCGTCCTGCGACTCCTCGATGGTCGAGGCGTGGCACTGCGGGAAGGGAACCTTGTCGTAGATGAACTCGCTTGCGACCACCGCCTCATGCCGCGGGACGGCGGCTTCTCCATTCATCCAGAAAAACGCGACAAGCAGCGTGGCGGCGACGATCGGCGTGGCGATTTTGTACATGCGAGCACGTCAGGGCACGGTGAGGAGGAACCGACAAAATCGGCAAAAGCGACCGCCGCAATTCAACATCGGCCGCCAACCGACCGGCTGGCAACTATCGACGGGACGGACGGCACAATCGCTACAGCTTACCAGCCCACAAGTGCCAGCACACAAAGCGGCAGCCCCGAAACACGTAGCTGAAGGCGCCATAATTCAGACGCCCCGCGAATTGATGCCGGGTTTGTCTGAATTCTGGCGAATTCAGCTACCTGGGGCGCCGACCACGGCCGCAGCACACAGCCGATCGATCGTCCGGAACAGCTCATCTGGCTGCAGCGGCTTGGTGACGTAGGCGTCCATTCCCGCGTCGGTGCAGTTCTGCTGGAAGCCCTTGAGAGCATGGGCAGTCAGCGCCACGATCGGAATGTGTCCGCCGCGGTCGGCTTCGAGCTCGCGGATCCTCCGCGTCGCCGTCAAACCGTCCATCACGTGCATTTCGACGTCCATCAGGATGACGTCGAACGATTCGCTCTGCCACGCCTCGACCGCCTCCTGGCCATGGTCGACGCATCGCACCGAGTGCCCCTGCAATTCGAGCAGCCCAGCCGCAACCTCCTGGTTCACTGGACTGTCGTCCGCGACCAGAATTCGGAAGCTTCGGCCCGAGCCCGCGGCGCGCTGGCCGTGCTGCTCGTCCGCCGCGTGCTTCACGTCGCCCAGAGCCTCGTGCACCGCCTCGGCCAACTCAGCTTCCTTGGCTGGTTTCGTCAAGCAATGTTCGATTCGCAGCGCCGCGAGCGTTTCGCCGGCGATCGCTCGTCCCGCGGGAGCCAGCACGACGGCCGGCGTCGCCGAAAGCTCCGCAATCTCGCGAAGCTCATGGAGCCATTCAACATCGCGTTCCTCGGCGGCCGACACATCGAACACCAGCAGGTCAACCGCGCTGTGCGGGAGCGATTCTCCCGGTCCGCACACCTCGACCTGCATGCCCATCCGCTCGAGCATTTCGCCGTAGGCCTGCTGCGAGTGTGCGTTGCGCCCCACCAGCAGCGCTCGCTTGCCGGCGAGTTCACTCGCATCGTCTTGCCCGTTCGAAGCGTTCCCGGACCAGACCAGCGGGATGCGACAGTGGAACGTGCTTCCCTCGCCCGGCTGGCTTTCGACCCAAATCTCGCCCTGCATGAGGTGGACGAGCTGCGACGAAATCGCGAGCCCCAACCCCGTGCCGCCGAAGCGGCGGGTCGTCGAGCTGTCGCTCTGGCGGAAGGCTTCGAAAATCGTCGCGTGCTTGTCGGCGGGAATTCCGATGCCCGTATCTTGCACGGTGAGATGCACGGTGACGTTGTCACTGGTTCCGTCGAGCGAGGCGATATCGTCAATCGAGATCCGCACGCGCACCTCGCCTTGATCGGTGAACTTGATCGCATTGCCGACCAGGTTCACGATCACCTGCCGCAGCCGGCCGGGATCGCCGACGAGCATGTCGGGCACGGCGGCGTTCACGTGGCAGATCAATTCCAGCCCCTTCCGCGCGGCGTTCACCGCCAGCAGCCGGGCCGCGTCGCCAGCCACGTCGCGCAGGCTGAACGGAATGTTTTCCAGTTCCATTCGCCCCGCTTCGATCTTCGAGAAGTCGAGAATGTCGTTCAGCAAGGCGAGCAGCGAGAGCGCCGAGTCCTTGACGATCGTCAGGTAGTTCCGCTGCTGGCTCGTGAGCTGCGTGCTGAGAGCCAGCTCAGCCATGCCGATCACGCCGTTCATCGGCGTGCGGATTTCGTGGCTCATCGTGGCCAGGAAGCGGCTCTTGGCGTGGTTGGCGTCTTCTGCGGCTTGCTTGGCGATCGTGAGCTCACTCTGCGCTTCGAGCAGCTCGTTCGTCAGGCGTTCGAGCTCATCGTACGAAGCGGCCAGTTCTTGCGCGCGGGCTTCGGCAGCCGCCGTGCGTTCGGCAACCCGCTCTTCGAGGTTTTCGTTGAGCGTTTGGAGCTGCGTGAAGCCTTCGGCGTTCTCCAGGGCGGCGCCGGCGATCGTGGCGATGTAGTCGGCCAGGCGTTCTTCGACCGGACCGAACAACCGCAGGATGTGTTCGTGGGTCACGTACAAGCACGCCACTGCGACGCCGCGAACATAGAGCGGCACGCACAAAGCCGATCGTTCGCTGCTGCTGCTGGCGCTGTCGTGCGACGGATCGCTCCACTCCTCCGTGAAGGCAATCGCCTTGCGGGCTTCGAGACATTCCTGCAGCCGCAAGTCGCTCCAGACACCCGGAATGTGGCCGTCCTCGGGAACAAAGACCGGCTGACCTTCGTGTTGCACGATCGAGAGGACCTGGCAATGCTCGGCCCGCAACAAACGCAGCGCCGCAGCCCGCGACTCCTGAAAAATGGCCTTCGCTTCGAGGGCCGACGCAATCCGCCGGCCCCAATCGAGCACGCCGTCGAACCGATCTGCCAACGACAGACTCACCGGGGCCTGCGCCTGGGTGGTGGTGGTCCGTTGGTCCGAAACGAGGGCCCGGATCTGCAGCAGCCGGGCCTGGGCGCCCGCCTTGGCGCTGGCCGAATCGGGCCAGCCGAGCTCCTGTCCCAACTCCGCCTTCGCGAGCAGGGTTTGGGCATATTCGTAGCTCGCCCGCTGCTTCTTGGCGAGAGCCAGACTGCGGTCGAGGTAGCGCCGGGCTCGGTAAGTCGCCCCGCGCATGGCGCTCACCACGCCCAGCTCGCGCAGCGCGTGCGGCAGATCGTTGCGACAGAGCCAGCAGGCCCACACCGCCTTCCGCGCGGCCGCCTCTGCTCGCTTGAGCAACTCGTTGCGGCGATTGGGGGTCAACTCACGGAGCTTTTCCGCTTGCAGGCGGCGCGTCGTCGCCAGCCAAGGAAGCAGCGGCAGCGTGTACGCGTTCGCGACCCCCGCGCCATAGCCGACCGCAATGCCTCGCATGATCGTCGCTTCGGCCTGCTCGAGTTCCCCGGCGTGCAGCAGATCGAGCCCCTTGGCGAAGGCGACTTGCGACTTGCCCTGGGCGTCGTGTCGCTGCCGGTCGCATTCCTGCTGCAAAATCGCCCTCGGCACCCCACCCGGAACGGCCCGGCCCCAAATATCGAGGTTGATCCCCGACGCCTGTTCGTCCCCCAGGTCCATCCCCGACTTGTAGTTCAGCCGGGCCTCTTCCAGCGCACCCGCCAGGTCGCCGAGGCGATACAGCGAAGCTGCGATCTGGTAGCGGGCGATGTGCACCTGCCAGTAGTCGCCCGTCCGCTCCAGCAGCCGAATGCCTTCGCGGCATTTTTCGATGCAGCGTTCGTAGAGCGAGTTGCTGTAGAGCACCACGCCCCAGTAGTGCAGCGATTGTCCTTGTCCCCACCAATCGCCGAACTGGCGGCGGATGTCGAGCGATTTCTGCGCATAGGCTTCCGCCCGGCTGAGATAGCCGACGAGCGTCAAACCGGGCGCATGCTCTGCATAGGCCTGGGCCAGTTCGGGGGTCGGCAGATAACGCTCGGCGACGTTCAGGTTGCGCAGGTGGGCCCACATCACGTGGACCGTGCCGCGACTGTACCAGTAGCCGTGCGCCAGGTTGCTGAGCAGTCGTAGCGTGAGCCGCTCCGCCTCGTCGGGCAGCCGCTTGCGGCGGTGGAGGAACAACTTGGGAAAGGTGGTATGCAGGATCTGCACGAAACCTTCCCTCATCCCCATCAGCAGCAGCATGAACACAGCCCGCGGCACGTAGCGGCCGAGCATTCGCAAGGCCGACTCAAAACAGCCGACGGCGCCGTCCATGTCGCCCCGTTTCCAGGCCAGTTCACCGAGCTTGCCGCGGATCTCAGCCCGCAGGAACGTTCCATCCGCGAGCGACTCCGCTTCCTCGAACTTGAGGCCCGCCTTCTCGTACTGGCCGCGGAGCATGAGCACCTGGCCCAGCCCTTCGGTGACGCGGTAGCGCGTTTCGCGGTCGGCCCGCGCAGCGCCGCGCTCGGCAATCGTGTACTGCTGTTCGGCCACTTCGAGCGCGTACTGCGCCCGAGCTTCCTGGGCCGCTTGGATGGCGTACGGCAGCGCCGCCGCCGCATCGCCGGCTGCATCGAAGTGGTAAGCGACTTCGGCGGCCCGCGTGTCGGTCTGAGTCTGCAGGTAACGGGCGGCCAACAGGTGCAGCCGCCGGCGATCTGAGTCGCCGTGGCGATCGAGCAGCGCGGAGCGAATCTTGTCGTGCACAAAAACGCCGTGCGAACCATCGGGCCGCAGCCAGACCAGCCGACGCTGCCGGGCGATGTCGAGGGCCGTGATCGCCTGAGCGGCTTCGAGTCCCGCGAGCCGGGCCGTCACGCCAACTTCGAATTCCTTCCCCAGAATGGCCGCGATCGACAGCAATTGCAGCGTATCGGCAGGGAGCAATTCGAGACGCCGGGCCAGGAACGAGCCCGCCCGATTGGACGACTGCATCTCGTCCATGTCGACCGCGTCGAGTCGCCAGCCGTCGGCGTCGCGCACCAGCTTGCCCGATTCGACGAGTCCCCGCAGCACCGCCGAGGCCATAAAGGGGCTGCTGTCGGCCAGGCGGTCGATGAGTTCCACGACCGGGTCGGGAAGCGGACCCGCCATCGACTCGACGAGTTGCCGAATCTCGGTGAACGACAGCGGCGAGAGTTTCAGGTGCGCGGTCGGCTCCACCTCGCGCAGCATGTGCCCTGCCGACACTTCCTCGCTGCGAAACGAGGCGATCAGCAGCACATTGCGCAGCTCCGCTTCGTCATGCTGCGAGCGCCAGCGGCGAATCAAGCGATACGTCAGTTCGTCGGCCCACTGACAGTCGTCGAGCACGAGCAGCACCGGCCGATCGATCGTTCCGAGCGCACTCAGAAACCGCGACAAGGCGATCAGGGTACGCACTTCACCTGCCGCTTCCGGCACCGAAGCCAAAGCGTTGCTCTCGCCGAGCACCGTTCCCAGCGCCGGAAACGCGGCAACGACGGCGGGGGTGAAATCGCCCAGCCGCTCGCGCACGGCGACGGCGAGCGTCGGGTCGCTCTTCACCGCCGACAGGAAGCCTTCGACGACTCCCTTGAGCAGCGAGAACGGCTGACGGGCGACGTCATTCGTCCCCTGCCCCCACAAAACCCAAAATCCGCGGCAGGCCGCGCGGTGCAATGTTTCGCTCAGCAAGCGGGTCTTGCCACCACCTGACTCGCCTTCGAGCAGCACCAACCCCGCCTGGCCATAGCGGGCCAGTTCGATTTGCTTATCCAGCTCAGCCAACTCATGGGCGCGAGCCACAAACGCCGGCTCGGTGAGGGTCTGCCGGGCGTCGCTGCCGCCAATCACCACGGCGGGATCGACATCCCCTTTCAGCAGCCCCTGGGCAATCGCCTCCAGGTCGGCGAGCACCGCTTCGGCCGACTGGTAGCGATCGCGAGGATCTTTCTTCAACAAACGCTGCACGACTTCGTCGAGCGCGCGCGGCACGAGCATCCCCAGCGAGCGCAGCTCGGGGACGGGAGACGTCATGTGATCGAACAGGATCGAACCGAGCGAGTCTCCGGCAAACGGCGGACGCCCCGCCAGGCAGTGAAACAGCACCACGCCGGCGGCATACAGGTCGGAGGGTTCGGCGACATCTTGCTCCAGCGACCCAGCCTGCTCGGGCGAAAGGTACAAAGCGGCGTCCAGGGACCGCTGGTCGGTCGTGGTTTCATCCGTCGAGAGCAACCGGGCCGGCCCAAAGCCCACCAGCCGGGCGGAACGGA